>NZ_JBKGXT010000021.1:0-94981 GCF_046546495.1 Pseudonocardia nantongensis
TATCCGGTCGAGCCGGAACCGATCCTGCCCCCGGCACCGCAGATCGTGCCCCGTGACCCCGATCCCTGGTTCGACGACCCGGCACCCGACACCGACCACGAGCCGGCCCTGCGTCGTCGGGACCGCGGACCACCACCGAACGGCACCGCGACCAGCAACGCCGCGTCCAGCGACGTCGTAACCAGCAACGTCGTAACCAGCGGCGTACCAGCCGGTGACGCCGTCAGCCGTACCGATACGGCCAGTGATGTCGTGTCCCACGACGCCGCGTTCAGGGACGCCGACTCCCGTCAGGCCGCGGCTCGGGATGCTGTTACCCGAGACACCGAGGGCCATGGCACCGATCCGGGCCGCACCGATCCGGGCCGCACCGGTCCAGGGGACGCCGATCCGGACGACGCCCCGAGCGAGGACGACCCGATCCCGTTCTGGCCTGGCGCGAGCGCCTCGTCGGAGGCTGCTGCTCGGCGCCGCCCGCCCGGAATGCTCGACCTTCCCTCCACCGGAGCACTGGTGACCGCCGCCGTGGTCGCTCGCGGAACCTGCGTCGGCGGCTCGGTCCGGCTGCAGCCTTGACCATGCCGCGACGGCACGGTGTGCACTGATGCAGACCTCCGCAGGAGGCGAGTAGTGCGACCGCTCGGGAGGAGAGACGATGGACACGTCGACGGAACCGGATACCCCCGGCTGCCCGGTCACCCAGTTCGGGAAGCTGCGCGAGCAGGCTCCCGTGGTGGAAACGCCCGAGTTCGGCGTCGGCCCGGCACACCTGGTCACCCGGTACGAGGACGTCCACGCGATGCTGGCCGACCCGCGCTTCCGCTGTGATGCGAGCTCGATCGCCGGCGCGGCGAACGGCCTGCCGGCGCTCTTCGAGCAGCTCGGGATGCCGGACGATCTCGCCTACCTCGGGCACGGCCTGCTCACCCGGGACGGCTCCGAGCACGCCCGGCTGCGCAGGCTCGTCTCGCGCGCCTTCACCGTCCGGCGGGTGGGCGCGCTGCGCCCCCGTGTCGAGGCGCTCACCGAGGGTCTACTCGACGACGCCGCGGACGCCGCGAGGACCGGCGAGGCCGACGGCCGGCCAGTCGATCTGGTGGCGGCGTTGGCCTACCCGCTCCCGATCACCGTGATCTGCGAGCTGGTCGGTGTGCCCGAGGACCGGCGCGCACGCTGGCGGGAGCTCGGCAGGTCCCTGACCGCACCGGATCCGGAGCGGCTGCCCGAGGCGGCCCGCGCGGTGGTCGCCCAGGTGACGGAGCTGATCGAGGAGCGACGGACCGACCCTGCCGACGACCTCGTCACGGCTCTGGTCGGAGTCCACGACGACGACGGTGACCGGCTCACCGAACGCGAGATGCTCACCATGGTGTTCGACCTCGTCACGGCCGGCTTCGAGACGACCGCGCACCTGATCTCCAAGGCGGCGCTGGCTCTGCTGACCCGGCCGGACCAGCTGGCCGCGCTGCGGGCCGATCCCGGCCTCTGGCCCCGTGCGGTGCACGAGCTGGTGCGCACCTGCAGCCCGGTGCCGATCGGCCTGCCCCGCTACCCCATTGCGGACGTGGAGATCGGTGGGGTCGCCGTCGCGGAGGGCTCGACGGTCATGGCCGCGCTCCTGTCCGCGAACTTCGATCCACGCGCCTACGACGCCCCCGAGGACCTCGACGTCCGGCGCCACGCCGGACGGGGCGACGGGCACCTGGGGTTCGGCCACGGCGCGCACTACTGCCTGGGCGCGGCGCTGGCCCGGCAGGAGATCGAGGTGGCGCTCCGCGTGGTGTTCGAGCGCTTCCCCGACCTGCGCCTCGCGGACGCCGACGCGGCCGCGGAGCCGTCGCAGCTCGGATTCCACCGCCTGCCCGAGCTGATCGTGCGGCTCTCCTGACGCGGCTGCCTCAGGTGCCCGGCGAGGGGAACCAGCCCTCGGAAGCAGCGACCCGCATCCTGTACACCCTGTGGCACTCAGCGGGCGGTGTACGGTGCCGCGGGTGGACCTGCGACTGGTCGAGTACTTCCTGGCCGTCGTCGACCACGGCGGGACGACCAGGGCGGCGCAGGAGCTCTACATCGCCCAGCCGTCGCTGTCCCAGGCGATCCGTACCCTCGAACGCCAGCTCGGCGTCACCCTGTTCGACCGGTCCGGGCGCCACCTCGTCCTGACCCCGGACGGCGAGGCGTTCACCGCGCCGGCCCGGCGGATCCTCGCCGACGCCGACCGCGCACGGTCCCGCGTGCGGTCGGTCCGCGACCTCGCGTCCGGCCGCCTCGAGATCGCCGCGGTCTCCACGCTGACGGTGGACCCGCTCCCGGAGCTGACGAGCGCGCTGCACGGGACGTACCCGGGTGTCCGGGTGACGGTGCTGGACCCGGGCAGCGCCGCCGGTGTCCTCGGCGCGGTGCGCCGCGGACACGCCGAGCTCGGTCTCGTCGACCGGCCGGTGCCGGACGACACGCTGCAGGTCCGCGACCTCTGGACGCAGGAGATCGCGCTCGTCCTGCCACCGGCGCTGGCGGCGGAGCTGCCCGACCCGGTCCCGCTGCACTCGCTCGCCGAGGTGCCGCTGATCGTGGAGCTCTCCGGCTCGGGCAGCCGTGCGGCGCTCGAGGCCGAGCTCGGTGAGGTCGTCAGCCAGGTCGGCGTGGAGTGCGCACACCGGCAGGCGATCTGGGAGCTGGTCGTGCACGGGGCCGGTGCCACCCTCCTCCCCCGGCGCATCGCGGAGAGCGAGCTGCGCGACGTCGTGGTGCGCTCCGTCGCCCCGGCGATCGAGCACACCCTCCGCGTCGTGCACCGCACGGGCCCGCTGTCCCCGGCGGCGACGGCGTTCCTGCACCAGGCCGAGCTCACCCGGGTCGGGCGCTCGAATCCGCCGACCCGACGAACGCCTGCCCCGCAGGCGACAACGCCGCCGGATCGTAGACCAGGCCGTACGACCGGCTGATCCGCGGCTCGACGGCGCGCACGATCGCTCCGCGCGCGGCGGCGCTGCGCGCCATCGACCGTTCGAGGAACGTCGCCCCCACCCCGGCCAGCACGAACGGCAGCCGTGCCTCCCGGTTCTGCAGCACGGCGGCGGGCCGGACCCGCCCTCCGGCCTGCCGCACCGCGCGTTCGATCTCCCCCGCCTGGGCGCGGGCGCCACCCCGGGGAACGATGACGTGCGGCAGGTCGGGCAGCGTGGCCAGCGGCATCGGGTCGTCCGGGGGAACGTCCGCACCGGGTGGGAAGGCGAGCCACCACTCCTGGACGCCGAGTTCGTGCACCTGCAGGTCGGCGCTGTCGAGCACCGGCAGGTGGCAGAACACGATCTCGCAGTGGCCGTCCCGGACCAGCGAGGCGGCCAGGGCCTCGTCCCGGAGGTCGCCGATCCGGACCGAGACCCCGGGGTACCCCTGTCGGAAGGCTCCGACCAGGCGGGCCACCGGATCGGCGGCCAACCCCGGCAACGTGACGACGTCGAGCCGGCCCCGCGGTTTCCCCGAGGCGTCCACCAGCGCCCCCTCGGCCGAGACCACGCTGCGCAGCATCCGGCGGGCGGGTCCGACCAGCGCGTGGCCTGCGGAGGTCAGCACCATGCCGCGCCCGATCCGGTGGAACAGGTCGACACCGAGATCGCGCTCGAGGACCCGGATCGCCTGCGAGACCGTCGGGCGGGCGAGGCCGAGCGCGTTCGCCGCCGCATTGACCCCGTCGTGATCGACGACCGCGAGGAAGTACTCGGCCTGGTGCAGCTCCATCGCACCGACGATACCGGCCGTCGCGCCCGGGGTCGGGCCTGCGACCTGGGCACATAGGCAGCGACTCACACCCTGTTCCGGCTCCCGTCTTTGACCGGTGCGATCCACGTCACCTTCACTGTGCACGGCGAGCGGGCCTACCTGTGGCGTTCTCACCGCCGAGTTCGTCCCCCGCGTCGAAGGGATCTACATGACCTCAGGCACTGCGACGGTCGGGACCGCGACCACGACGGAACCCGGACAGGAGTCCCGGCCCCAGGCCTGGAGCCTGACCGGGCTGCTGGTGCTGCTGTACGTGATCAACTGGGGAGACAAGGCCGTCCTCGGGATCGTGGCGCAGCCCCTCGCCGACGAGTTGGGCCTCTCGGCATCCCAGATCGGCCTGGTCGGCAGCGCGTTCTTCGTGACCTTCACGATCGGCGGGTTCTTCGCGGGCCTGCTCGACCGGTGGATGACGCTGAAGTGGTCGCTGGTGCTGCTCTCCCTCGGGTGGGCGGTGGCGATGCTGCCCGTCGTCCTCGCGGCGACGTTCGTGGTGTTGCTCGCGAGCCGGATGTTCCTCGGGTTCGCCGAGGGCCCCACCAGCGCGATGGTCCACACCGGCGTCTACTCGTGGCACCGGCCGGAGAAGCGGGGTGTGCCGTCGGCCTGCGTCACGGCCGCCGCCTCCATCGCGAAGATCGCCGTCGCACCGGCGCTGGCGCTGGTCGTGGCCACCTGGGGCTGGCGGGCCGCGTTCGTGGCGCTGGCGGTCGTCGGCGTCGCCTGGTGCGCGATCTGGCTGCCGGCGTGGCGGGAGGGCCCGTACGGCAAGCAAGCGGCGGCGAAGTCGACCCGGGAATCGCCCCGGACGCCGGACCCGGCGTCGGCCCGGAAGGCCGATGGGGAGCCCGCACCCGTTCCGTGGGCGCGGATCTTCCGCACCCCGACCTTCCTCGGCGGTGTCGCGGCGATCCTCCCGATGTACGCCGTGGTGACCGTGGTGCTGACCTGGTTGCCGTCGTACTTCGAGGTGGGGCTGGGGTACTCCAGGGTGCAGGCCGGCGTGATGTTCGGCTTCCCGAGCATCGTCAGCCTGCTGATGCTGTTCGTGCTCACCGGGATCAGCGACCGGCTGCTCTCCCGGGGATCGACGTCGCGGATGCTGCGCGGCGTGCTCCCCGCGACCGGCCTGCTCGTCTGCGGGCTGTCGCTGGCCGCGCTGCCCTATGTCGACGTGCCGTGGCTGGCCGTGGTCGTCGTGTCCGTCGGGTACTCGTTCGGCGCGAGCATCTTCCCGCTGTTCAACTCGGCGATCTCCGAGGTGGTCCCGACCCGGCAGCTCGCGGGCACGCTCGGGGTGTTCCTCGCGCTGATGGCGACCGGTGGGCTCATCGGGCCGTACCTGACCGGGCTCGTCGTGGACGCCGCGGCCACCCCGGGCGACGGGTACGCCCTCGCCTTCCAGATCTTCGGCGTGCTCTCCGTGGTCGGCGCGGTGATCGCGTTGCTGACCGTGAACCCGGAACGGGACAGGGCCCGGCTGGTGGGCCCGCCCGCCGCGGCCACCACCCACTGAGCGAGGAGGAGCAGGCCGTGCCGGCACCCACCGACACGATCGGATTCGGTGCGATCGCCTCGACCGACCCGGACCGGGTCGCCGTGATCGAGGGCGACGGCACCCCGACGACCTACGGCGAGCTCGCGCGGCGGGTCGACCGGCTCTCGCGCGGCTTCGCGGCACACGGGCTGCGGCCCGGCGACGCGGTCGCGGCCGTGCTGCCGAACCGCCGCGCGTACTTCGAGCTGCGGCTGGCCACCGGGCAGTCGGGGCTCTACCTCACCCCGGTCAGCCACCACGGGACGGTCGCCGAGGTCGGCTACCTCGTGTCGGACAGCGAGGCGCGACTGGTCGTCGCCGACCGGTCGCTGGTCGACACCGTCGGCGCCGCCCTCGACGGGCTGGGCTTCCCCGGTGCCGACCGGTTCGCGGTGGGCGGCGCGCCCGGGTGGACCGACTACGAGCAGCTCCTCAGCGGAGTGTCGGACGGCCCGCCCGCCGAGCCGCGTGCCGGTGAGGTCATGGGCTACACCTCGGGCACCACGGGCCGGCCCAAGGCGGTCCGCAAACCGCTGCCCGACGGGCCGCCCCGGCTCTCGCCGTACGTGCTGGGCTTCATGGCCCGGCTCGACATCCGGCCCGGCCACGAGGTCCATCTCGCGGCGGGGCCGCTGTACCACGCCGCACCGGGCACCTTCGCCACCCTCGCGCTCCAGCTCGGGCACACGGTGGTGCTCGCCGAGCGCCCGACGCCGGAGGACTGGCTGCACCTGGTCGAGCGGCACCGGGTGTCGGTCACCTTCACGGTCCCGACGATGCTGCACCGCCTGGTCCGGCTGCCCGCGCAGGTCCGCGACGCCCACGACACCTCCTCGCTGCGCAGCGTCGTGCACGCCGGTGCGCCGTGCCCGCCGGAGATCAAGCACCGGGCGATCGACGTGCTGGGGCCGGTGCTCACCGAGTTCTACGGCGCCACCGAGGGCACGGCGACCGCGCTGACCTCGGCGGAGTGGCTCACCAAGCCGGGCAGTGTCGGGTACCCGCTGCCCGGGATCCGGGTGCGCGTCCTCGACGAGGACGGCCGGGACGCCCGCACCGGCGAGGCGGGCACGGTCTACTTCACCCCGGCGGCCCCGTTCGAGTACCTCAAGGACGCCGCGAAGACGGCCTCCGCGATGCACGACGGGCTGTTCTCCGCCGGCGACATCGGCCACCTCGACCAGGACGGCTGGTTGTTCCTGCACGACCGGCGCACCGACCTGGTGATCTCCGGCGGGGTGAACCTCTACCCCGCCGAGATCGAGGGGGTGCTGGCGGCGCACCCGGCCGTGGCGGACGCCGCGGTGATCGGGGTCCCGGACCCGGAGTGGGGTCAGCGCGCCGTCGCGATCGTGGCGCCGGAACCGGACGCGACGGCCGGGACGCCGCTGGCCGAGGCACTCATCGCGCACTGCCGCTCGACGCTGGCAGGCTACAAGGTCCCGCGCGCCGTCGAGTTCACCGACGCGCTCCCCCGGACCAGCTCGGGGAAGCTGCTCCGGCGCGACGTGCGGGACGCCTACCGCGCGTCCGGCGCCACCACCTGACCCAGCGGAACTCCGCTTCCGAAAGGCGGCACCATGCGTCTGTCAGATCTCTCCACGGTGGTCACCGGAGGCGCGTCAGGGCTCGGGCTGGCCGCCGTCCGGCGGCTGGTCGAGGCTGGCGGCCGGGTCACGATCATCGACCTGCCCACGTCGGAGGCCTCGGCGCGCTCGCGGCGCTGGCCGCCCCAGGAACGAGCGGTGCCGGATCCGGTCCAGCGCCTCCGCGCAGGCGGCGGTGGTCGGGGTGATGGCCCTGTTGCGACGCGGGTCAGCGCGGCGGCGACGACGACGAACGAGCCGGTCGCCGCCCCGGTCCCGCAGGCGCTCGCGCTGACCGCGCTGGCCATCGGCCTGCGTCGCCCCGGGAGATCGCGAGGACGGCGCCGTACACGATCGCGTTGCTGCTCGCGCTGGTGCACCGGGTCGTCGTGGTCTTGCGCACCGCCGAGCGCGACGAGCTGGCCGAGAGCGAGACCGCGCACGAGGACACCCTGGCCCGCGACCAGCAGCACGACACCCGCGAGGCGGCATGAGCGCCACCGCTGTCCTACGCCCGGGACCAGCCCTACTACCTCGACGCCGCCGTGGCGCCGGCGCTGCCGTCCTTCGTGGGCACCGTCGCCGCCGCGCGCTACCTGCGCTCCGGAGGTCCCCTCGCATGATCTCGACGGTGCTCGACGTGCTCGGCGGCCTGCTCCTGCTGGTCGGTCTGAGCCTGATGACCATCGGCCTGGTCGGCGTGCTGCGGCTGGAGGACACGCACGACCAGCTGCACGCGCAGGGCCTGGCCACCGGGCCGGGCATCATCGCCGTGCTCGCGTCCTCGATCGCCACCGAGAACGCCGCGATCATCACCTTCGCCGGGCTGGCGATCGCGTTCATCGTGTTGAGCTCACCGGCCGCGAGCCACGCGATCGCCCGCGTCGCCCGCGACCGGCGCCGCAGTCCCGGATCGGACGGCTGAGGTCCGGGTCATTCCGGCCAGGGCGAGCCGCGGATCACCTCGACGAAGTCGCCGCGGACGAAGTTGGGCAGGAAGTGCGCCAGCACGTCGGCCTTGACGTTGCCGAACGTCGTCTCCGGACGGTCCTCGATGCCCTCGGTGAAGGCCTGCAGGATCTGGTTCTTGAAGTCCGGGCGCGGGTGCTCGGCGGTGACCGCGGCGCGTTGCTCGTCGGTGATCACGTCGAAGCCCACGCCCATCACGTCGTGCTCCACGCCGCGGGTGACCAGCGCGATCTCCGGCGCCATGTGCAGCGGGATCTCCGGGGTGGTGTGCAGTGCGATCCCGGTCCAGGCGAGCGCCGCGGACTGCTCGGCGATGCCGTGCTCGACCAGGAACCGCCGGGCCTCGTCCGCGCCGTCGATCTCGAACCGCTGGTCGGTGCGCCGGTAGCGCTCGGTCAGGCCCAGGTCGTGGAACATCGCGCCGACGTAGAGCAGCTCCGGGTCGGCGGTCACTCCCCGGGCACGCCCGTACAGCGTCCCGAACAGGTACGTCCGCCGGCTGTGGTGGAACAGCAGCGGCGTGGCCGCCGCACGGACCAGCTCGGTCGCCTCCCGGGCCAGCGCGCTGTCCGGGATCTCGACCCCTGCGATCTGCTCGTTCATCCCCGCATCGTGACGCCGGTACCCGGGTGCCCGCAGCGTGGCGGCCCCGGCCGGCCCGGGCCCAGGTGGCTCAGGACGCGCCGGTCCGGTCGTGCCGGGCGTGGACGTCGCGGAGCAGGTTCATCAGCTTGTCCTCGTCGCGGATCCGGGCCCGGTACTTCTGCGGCAGCCGGCGGATCCGGTCCTCCTCGGTCTCCAGCTTGGCGAAGATCTCCTCCCGGCGCTGGGCGTCGGTCTCGGGGTCGAGGTACTCGGTGGCGTACCGGCGCGCCGCGGACACCGAGTTCTGGGCCCGGCCCTTCGGGCTGACCAGCGAGGCGACCACGGTCACGACCAGGACGGCGATGATCACGCTCAGCGAGAGTCCGGTGCTGATCTCGACGACGCCGACCGGCCGGCCGTCGTTGATGAACGGGACGTTGTTCTCGTGCAGCGCGTGCAGGATCAGCTTGACCCCGATGAACGCCAGGATCGCCGCGAGTCCGTAGCTGAGGAAGATCAGCCGGTCCAGCAGGCCGTCGATCAGGAAGTAGAGCTGGCGCAGGCCGAGCAGTGAGAACGCCGTCGCGGTGAAGACCAGGTAGACGTTCTGGGTCAGCCCGAAGATCGCCGGGATGGAGTCCAGCGCGAACAGGATGTCGGTGCCGCCGATGGCCACCATGACCAGCAGCATCGGCGTCATGACCCGCTTGCCGTTCTCCACCGTGAACAGCTTGTCGCCGTCGTAGTGCTCGGAGGCGGGCATCACCCGGCGGGCGATCCGGATCACGGCGTTGTCCGGGGGCCGGTCCTCGGAACCGCCGGGCTTGAGCATGTTGCCGGCCGTGATGATCAGGATGAGGCCGAACAGGTAGAACACCCAGGCGAAGGTGTTGATCAGCGCCGCGCCCAGGAAGATGAACCCGGTGCGCGCGATCAGCGAGAACACGATCCCGAACAGCAGGACCTTCTGCTGGTCGGCCCGCGGCACCTTGAAGCTGGACATGATGATCAGGAAGACGAACAGGTTGTCCACCGAGAGCGCCTTCTCGGTGACGTACCCGGCGAAGTACTCGGCGCCCATCGTGGTGCCGCCGAAGGCGAGCACGCCCAGCCCGAACACGAGCGCGATCCCGACGTAGAGCGCCGACCAGACCGCGGCCTCGCGCAGCGTCGGGATGTGCGCCTTGCGCACGTGGAACACGAAGTCGAACAGCAGGAGCCCGACGATCGCGAGGATCGTCAGCCACCACACCGCAGCGGGCACGCCCATCTACCGTCACACCTTCTCGTCGCCGTCCGCCGGGTCCTGCGGCATCCGCGCAGCGCACACCCTGTGCATGTGCCCGGCGCGCATCCTCTCAGCATCGGCCCGACTCCGCTGCGTCACACGCGGACCGGCGGTGCCCCCCCGGATCCCGCCGAGATGCGGCCCAGCGGGCTGTGGAGATCGACAACTCCCGCTGAGTTGCATCTCGGCGAGGGCCGGGCCGCATCCCGGCGAGGAGTGCCCGGGGTTGAAGCGGGTCGCACCCGGGAACGGTCCGGGAGGACCAGCTCGAGAGACGGGCGCGCGGGTTCCGAGGCGAAGGGAGCGAGCGATGGGGGTGGCGTCAGTGGCGTCCGACGTGCTGGCCGGCCTGGACGAGGTGCGGTCCTGGCAGGAGGACTTCTACCGCGACCTGCACCGGCACCCCGAGCTGTCGCACCGCGAACACGACACCGCCGCGAAGGTCGCGCGCTGGCTGGCCGCGGCCGGCTACGAGGTGCACGAGGGCGTCGGCGGGACCGGCGTGGTCGGGACACTGCGGGCCGGCGAGGGCCCGACGGTGCTGCTGCGGGCGGACATGGACGCCCTCCCGGTCCGGGAGGACACCGGGTTGCCCTACGCGAGCACCGTGACCGCCCGCGGTGCCGACGACGTCGAGGGGCCGGTGGCGCACGCCTGCGGACACGACATGCACGTCACGGCGCTGCTGGGGGCGGCCGAGCTGCTGGCCGGGGCGCGGGACCGGTGGCAGGGCACCGTCGTGGCGCTGTTCCAGCCCGCCGAGGAGACCGGGGACGGCGCCCGGGCCATGCTCGACGACGATCTGGCCGGCCTGATCCGCACCCCGGACGTCGCGCTGGCCCAGCACGTCCTGCCGGCGCCGGCCGGGCAGGTCGGCACCCGGAGCGGTCCGGTGCTCTCCGCCGCCGACAGCATGCGGGTCACCGTGTACGGCCGCGGCGGACACGGGTCGACACCGCAGGCCACGGTGGATCCGGTGGTGCTCGCGGCGATGGTCGTGGTCCGGCTGCAGACCCTGGTCTCCCGGGAGACACCGCCGGGCGAGACCGCGGTGCTCACCGTCGGCAGCATCCAGGCGGGCAGCAAGAGCAACATCATCCCCGACCGCGCGGTGCTGCAGCTGAACCTGCGCACCTACAGCGAGCAGGCCCGGCACGCGCTGCTGGAGGGGGTGCGCCGGATCGTCACCGCCGAGTGCACGGCGTCCGGCTCGCCGGCCGAACCGGACTTCGAGCTGTTCGACCGGTTCCCGCTGACCAGCAACGACCCCGCCGCCACCCGGCTGGTCGCGGACGCGTTCGGCGAGTTCTTCGGCGACCGCGCGGGCACGATGGGCCGCCAGACCGCCAGCGAGGACTTCAGCGACATCCCGGACGCGCTCGGCGTCCCGTACACCTACTGGGGCTTCGGGGGTGTCGACCCCGACACCTATGCCGCGGCTGCCGAGGCCGGCCGGATCGCCCAGGACATCCCGGTCAACCACTCCCCCGCGTTCGCGCCGGTCCTCCAGCCCACCTGCGACACCGGCACCCGGGCGCTGGTGGCCGCCGCGCTGGCCTGGCTCGCGCCCGACGGGTGACGGGGGGGAGCGCTCAGCGGGCGCCCTTTCCGGGGGGTGGCCGGGGTGCCCGGAACCCGAGTCGCAGCCCGAGCATGCGCACGGCGAAGCAGACCGCCGCCGCGCCCAGCGTGGCCACCAGCCCCTCGACACCGAGGCCGATGGCGGCGACGATGAGCGTCGCACCGATCAGTGCCGGTACCGCGTAGAACCCGCTGTGCAGCACGGACGGGATCTGCCGGACGAGGACGTCGCGCAGCGTGCCGCCACCGACCGCCGTGATGGTGCCCAGGATGATCGCCTGGGGTACGCCGAGACCGAACCCGAGCGCCTTGCTCGCCCCGGTCACCGCGAACAGGCTCAGCCCGACGGCGTCGAGCACGACGATCGGACCGGCCAGCCGGTCCAGCCGCTGGCTGAGCAGGAACGCGATCAGGCCCCCGGCGGCGGCCACCGCGAGGTAACGCCAGTCGCTGAACGTAGCCGGTGGCACGTCCCCGAGCAGCAGGTCCCGGATGATGCCGCCGCCGATCGCGGTGATCATGCCGAGGGTGACCACGCCGACCAGGTCGAGCTGGGCGGCGCGCACCGCGGTCAGCGCGCCGTTGAGGCCGAACGCGAACGTGCCGATCAGGTCCAGTACCAGTAGCAGCGTCGTGTCGTCGCCCACCGGGGGTGCCTATCACGCGCGCGCCCGGGGCGCCGTACCGCGCTCGAGCCGTTCGGCGCGGTGGACCGGGCGCGCGACGCCGTAGCAAGAAACGGACACCCTTGCTGCCCGACCAGCTGAACCGGCTTCCCCCTCTGCTCGTTCACCGCGCGCAGTCGCCCGCTCAGCGCGTCGACGGTGCGCTGGGCGGAATGACCGCCGGGTGCAGGTTCGATCGCCCGGAGTCGTCGTCGAGATCGACGTCACCTCCGCCGCGCCTGCACTGATGCGTGGGAGGAAACAACAGCCGCAGGACCGGCATTGGACAGCGGATGGATCGCGGCCGATCATCGAGGGATGAGCCAGTCAGCGCCGTCGGCCTCCGAAGTCTCCGCCGAGGACTTCGAGGTCATCCACCAGCAGGTCCGGGACTTCGTCCGGACCGCCGTCGTCCCGCGCGAGAACGAGATCATGGCCACCGACCGGATCCCGGACGACCTGCGTTCGGCCGCCGCCGAGATGGGCCTGTTCGGCTACGCGATCCCCGGCGAGTGGGGCGGCATCGGGCTGGACCTGACCCAGGACGTCGAACTCGCGATGGAGTTCGGCTACACCGCGCTGTCGCTGCGCTCGATGTTCGGCACCAACAACGGCATCGCCGGGCAGGTGCTGGTCGGCTTCGGCACCGACGCCCAGAAGAAGCAGTGGCTGGAGCGGATCGCCTCCGGCGAGGTCGTCGCCTCGTTCGCCCTCACCGAGCCCGGCGCCGGGTCGAACCCGGCCGGGCTGCGCACCCGCGCCCGCCGCGACGGCGACTCCCCCGACGCCGGCTGGATCATCGACGGGCAGAAGCAGTTCATCACGAACGCCCCGTCGGCGAACCTGTTCGTCGTCTTCGCCCGCTACGCCGAGGCCGAGCCCGGCAACCCCGGCATCGCCGTGTTCCTGGTCCCCGCGGACACGCCCGGCGTCACCGTCGGCCCCAAGGACGCCAAGATGGGCCAGGAGGGCGCGTCGACCTCCGACGTGCACCTCGACGACGTCCGGGTACCGGCCGACGCGCTGGTCGGCGGCGACGCCGCGGCCGGCTACAAGGCCGCGATGACGTCGCTGGCCCGCGGCCGGGTGCACATCGCCGCGCTCGCCGTCGGCACCGCGCAGCGCGCGCTCGACGAGTCGGTCGACTACGCCGCCCAGAACACCCAGGGCGGGCAGCCGATCGGCGGCTTCCAGCTGGTCCAGGCCCACCTCGCCGACATGCAGACCGGCGTCCTCGCCGGCCGCGCCATGGTCCGCGACGCCGCCCGCGCCTACGTCGACGGCACCGACCGCCGGATCGCGCCGTCCGCGGCCAAGCTGTTCTGCACCGAGATGGTCGGGAAGGTCGCCGACCTCGCCGTCCAGGTGCACGGCGGCGCCGGCTACATGCGCGAGATCCCGGTCGAGCGGATCTACCGCGACGTCCGGCTGCTGCGCCTCTACGAGGGCACCAGCGAGATCCAGCGACTGATCATCGGCGGCGGGCTGGTCAAGCAGGCGGCGGCCCGCTCGTGAGCGCCCCGCAGGACCTGCCGCTGGACGGGATCACCGTCGTCGCCCTCGAACAGGCCGTCGCCGGCCCGATCGCCACCCGCCACCTCGCCGACCTCGGCGCACGCGTCGTCAAGATCGAACGCCCCGGGGAGGGCGACTTCGCCCGCCACTACGACGACGCCGTGCACGGCCTGGCGACGCACTTCGTCTGGCTCAACCGCGGCAAGGAGTCCCTGGCGGTCGACCTCAAGACCGAGCAGGGGATCCGGATCGTGCGCGAGCTGATCGCCCGGTCGGACGTGTTCCTGCACAACACCGCCCCCGGCGTCGTCGACCGGCTCGGGCTCGACGCCGGCACCCTCCGCACCGCCGACCCACGCCTGGTCGTGGTCAACATCTCCGGCTACGGCACCAGCGGGCCGCGCACCGACCGCAAGGCCTACGACATGCTCGTGCAGGCCGAGTCCGGGATGGTCGCCGTCACCGGCACCCCGGACACCCCGACCAAGACCGGAGTCCCCAACGCCGACATCGCCGCCGGGCTCTACTCCGTCACCTCCGTGCTCAGCGCGCTGCTGCGCCGCGAGCGCACCGGCACCGGCGCCGTGGTCGACGTCTCGATGTTCGACGCGGCCGTCGAGTGGATGGGCCACCCGCTCTACATGCAGCTCTACGGCGGCCGCCAGATCCCGCGCATGGGCCTGAGCCACGCCGCGATCGCGCCCTACGACACCTACCCCACCGCCGACGGGCAGATCCTCATCGGCGTCCAGAACGACCGCGGCTGGCGCACCCTGGTCACCGACGTCTTCGACGACCCCGACCTCGCCGACGACCCCCGCTTCGCCACCAACCTCGAACGGGTCCGCCACCGCACCGCCTGCGACGCCGCCGTCGGCGGGCACACCGTCCGCCGGAGGACCGCCGACCTCGACGAGCGCCTCGCCGCCGCCGGTATCCCGGCCGCCCAGGTCAACGGCACCGCCGAGCTCGTCGAGCACCCGCAGCTGCGCGAACGGGACCGCTGGCGCACGGTCGCCACCGAGGCCGGTGACATCCGCGGGGTGCTGCCGCCGATGACCTTCCGCGACGTCGAGCTGCCGATGGGCGCGGTGCCCGCGCTCGGCGAGCACAACGGGAAGGTCCTCGCCGAGCTCGGCCTGCCCGAGGAGGACCACGTCTGACCGACGAGAGGTACGCGAGCGCTGTTCGATCACGAGCGGCCGGCAATGGTGTAACCCCCGCCGCGGACGTCATCAGGTCACGCCGGCGGTCGAGCACGTCGTCGTGACGACCGGCGGCGCTCAGCCCGCCGGCACCGCGGACTTCGCCGCGGACGCCTCGCGGAAGTAGTCGGCGAGGCTGAGCCGGGCCGCGGCCTCGTCATCGACGAGCACGGTGACGTGCGGGTGCATCTGAAGCAGCGTCGAGGGCCAGAGCGCGGAGACCGGACCCTCGACGAGCTGCCGCACGGCCTCGGCCTTCCCGGCCCCGGTCGCGAGCAGCACCATGTGCCGGGCCGCCATGATCGTGGCCATGCCCTGGGTCAGGCAGTGCCGGGGCACCGCGCCGGCGTCGCCACCGAAGAAGCGCGCGTTGTCCTCCCGGGTCTGCCGGGTCAGCGTCTTGACCCGGGTCCGCGAGGCCAGCGAGGAGCCCGGCTCGTTGAAGGCGACGTGCCCGTCCGAGCCGATGCCGAGGATCTGCAGGTCCACCCCGCCCGCGCCGGCGATCGCCGCCTCGTAGTCCCGGCAGGCCGCGACGGGATCCGGCGCGTTCCCGTCGAGGGACTGCACCGCGCCGGGCGCGAAGTCCACCCGGGACCCGATCTCGC
This sequence comes from Pseudonocardia nantongensis, assembly GCF_046546495.1. Classification (NCBI taxonomy): domain Bacteria; kingdom Bacillati; phylum Actinomycetota; class Actinomycetes; order Pseudonocardiales; family Pseudonocardiaceae; genus Pseudonocardia; species Pseudonocardia nantongensis. The sequence continues at coordinate 15,323 of NZ_JBKGXT010000021.1, forward strand.
GGTGGATCACGTTGCGGTAGCGCTCGGGGTGCTCGGCGGGCAGCCCGACGTACTCGTCGAGGGTGAAGGCACAGGCCCTGGCGAAGCTCACCCGGCCGGAGCGGTACCGGTCGGCGAGCTCGTCGTAGACCCGCAGCGGGCTGGAGCCGGTGGCGAGTCCCAGCACGGCGTCCGGCCGGGTGCGCAGCAGATCCTCGACGGCGTCCGCCGCGAGCCCGGCCAGTTCGTGCGGTCGGGCGATCAGGACTTCCATGGCAGGAGACCTCGTTCCACTGTTGCCGGTCGGATCACGCGCCGCCCCCGGGCAGCGCACGCTCGATCGGCTCGTAGTGCGCGTGCACCGCGAGCCGGAAGCGCTCGACGTCGCCGTCCTCCGCGGCGCCGAGCATCTCGCCGTGCGTCCTCGCGGTCCGGACCAGGTCCGCGGCGACCGAGACGCCCAGCCTGGGCACGACGGCGGTGTGCACGTCCCAGAACGCCCCGACCAGCTGACCGACCAGCGAGTTGTCCAACCGGGACAGCAGCCGGGTGTGGAAGTCCCGGTCCTGGCGCGGGAAGGTCGCCCCGCCGGAGGCGATCTCGACCATCTGCTCCACGAGCTCGTGCAGGTCCGGGTCGGACGTCCCGCGGAAGACGTCCACGATGCGCTCGGCCATGGCCAGATCCAGGGTCTTGCGCAGGTCGATCACCTCGCGCAGGGCCCGCAGGTCGTCCCCCGGGCTGAGCACCCCCCGGAACACGAGCGACTCGACGAGCGCGTCGAGCGACATCCGACCGACGAACGTCCCGTGCCCGTGCCGGACCTCGACGATGTCGAGCGTCGACAGCCGCCGGATCGCCTCCCGCACGTTGGACCGCGAGACGCCCAGGCGCTCGCACAGCTCGACCTCCGTCGGCAGCAGGTCACCGGGCCGCAGCCCCGCGCCGAGGATGTAGTCCTTGATCCGGTCGGCGGTCGTCTCCCGCGGCGGCGGACCGGAGTCCACCGGACCGCCGTCGGAGCCGCGGGCCCCACTCGCAGTACGCATCTCGCCCTCTCTCGCGCCGGCTGACCCGCGAGGCTACACGGACATATGACGTCTGATCTGTGCCGTCGAGCCTCTTTACACGACGAGCGACCGACTATACCGTCCGCTCCCATGACATCAGACGTCTGATGTCCTGCCGGGTCTGCAGAGAGCAAAGGTGCGCACATGGACCGCCAACCCGCCGGGGCCGGGAGCCGAAACCCCGTCCGCTGGTACCGACAGCTCGACCGGAGCCAGTGGAAGGCGTTCGTCGCGGCGTGGATCGGCTACCTGCTCGACGGCTTCGACTTCGTCCTCATCACGCTCGTGCTGACCGAGGTCGCCGACGAGTTCGGCCTCAGCACGGTGCAGGCGGCCACGCTGGTCTCGGCGGCGTTCATCTCCCGCTGGGTCGGCGGCCTCGCGATCGGCGCGTTCGCCGACCGCTTCGGACGCCGGTCGGCGATGGTGCTCAGCATCGTGCTGTTCTCGATGGGCACCCTGGCCTGCGGCCTCGCACCGAGCTACGGGGTGCTCTTCGCCGCCCGGCTGGTGATCGGCCTGGGCATGGCGGGCGAGTACGGCGCCAGCTCGACCTACGTCATCGAGTCCTGGCCGACCCACATGCGCAACAAGGCCAGCGGCTTCCTGATCTCCGGGTACTCGATCGGCACGGTGGCCGCGGCCGGCGTCTACAGCGTGGTGGTGCCGGCGTTCGGCTGGCGGGCGCTGTTCATCATCGGGCTGGCCCCGATCGCGGTCGCCATCTGGTTGCGGCGCAGCCTGCCGGAGTCCCGGGACTGGAGCCGGGAGCAGGCGGCCGGGCCGTCCGGCAGCGGGTCGGAACCCCCGCTGGTCATGGAGAGCCTGTTCCGTGGCCGCCGGGCCGTGGTCAACGCGGTGACCGGTGGGGTCGCGCTCCTCGCCCTCGTGCTGATCTTCACCCGGTCCGCCGGACCCGCCTGGATGGTGGGCCTGCTCGGTGCCGTGGCGGCGGCGGTCTTCGTCTCCTACGTCGTGCAGTTCGCCGGGCCCCGGTGGCCGACCGGGATCATGGTCATGGTCATCGTGTTCTGCGCATTCCTCTACTCGTGGCCGATCCAGTCCCTGCTGCCGACCTACCTGAAGACGGACCTCGGGTACTCACCCGTCGAGGCAGGCCAGGCCCTGTCCTTCGCCGGACTGGGTGCCGCGGCCGGCTGCATCGTGGCCGGGTTCACCGGTGACCGGTTCGGCACCCGGCGGGCGTACTGGGCGAGCCTGCTGATCTCGCAGATCGTGATCTTCCCGGTGTTCGCCGTCGGCGGGTCGAGCATCCTCCTGCTCGGCGGCCTGCTGTTCGTCCAACAGGTGTTCGGGCAGGGCATCTCCGGGCTGCTCCCGAAATGGATCGGCGGGCACTTCCCGATCCGGCAACGCGTGGCGGCACTCGGGTTCATCTACAACGTCGGCGCCCTCGGCGGGGCGGTGGCACCCACCCTCGGGGCGTCCCTCGGCGCGTCGATGAGCCTGGGCACCGCGCTGGCCGTCCTGTCGTTCTCGCTGACCCTCGTCGTGATCGTCCTCATCGGCATCGACGCCCCGGCCCGTCTGCAGCGGGCCCTGCGCCCGGACGCCGCCGCCGGCACCGACGCGCTCGACGGCGCCGCCGCGGGCGGTTCCGTGCCCGGTGGCTCCGCCCGATGAGCGCCACTCCCACCCCACCCCCGGAACCGACCCCGACCCCTGAGGACCTGCGTTGACCATCTCCCCCGTGACCGGCGTGGTACCGCCGGTCTGCACCCCGCTGACCCCCGAGCTGGACGTCGACGTCGCCTCCCTCGAGCGGCTCGTCACCTTCCTGCTGGACGCCGGCGTGGACGGCCTGTTCGTGCTCGGCTCGAGCGGCGAGGCCGCCTACCTCACCGACCGGCAGCGCGCGACCGTGCTGGAGGTCGCCACCGCGGTGACGGCCGGGCAGGTGCCGGTCCTCGGCGGGGCCATCGACATGTCCGCGCACCGGGTGCTCGCGCACGCCCGGGCCGCGCAGCAGGCCGGGGCGGACGCCGTGGTGGCGACCGCCCCGTTCTACACCCGCACCCACCCGGCCGAGATCGAGCACCACTTCCGGACCGTCGCCGCGGGCGTCGACCTCCCGCTCTACGCCTACGACCTCCCGGTCTCGGTGCACGTGAAGCTCTCTGCCGAGCTGCTGCTGACCCTGGCCGACGACGGCGTCGTCGCCGGGGTCAAGGACTCCAGCGGCGACGACGGTGGCCTGCGCCGGTTCCTGCGCCGCCGCGCCCACCATCCGGGCGCGCAGCCGGTCGTGCTCACCGGCTCCGAGCTGACCGTGGACAGCGCGCTCGCCGCCGGCGCCGACGGCGTCGTGCCCGGGCTCGGCAACGTCGACCCGCACGGCTACGTCACGCTGGCCCGGCTGGTGCGGGAGGGCGCGGCCAAGGCCGCGGCCGACGAGCAGGATCGCCTGGTCGACCTGTTCGGCATCGTCGACGCCGGGGACCCGGCCCGGATCGGGCCCAGCAGCTCGGCGCTCGGGGCGTTCAAGGCCGCCCTGGCGCTGCGCGGGATCATCGACTTCCCGGCGACGATGCCGCCCCAGCTCCCGCTGACCGACCACGAGACCGGGCACATCCGGACCCTGCTGGGCGCCGCGGGCCTGCTGTGACCGACGCGCTGATCGGGCTGGACATCGGCGGCACCACGATCGCCGCCGGGGTCGTGATCGACGGGCGGGTCACGGCGCGCCGGACCGCACCGACCCCGCGCACCGGCGGCCACGACGTCGTCCGGAGGGCCGCCGAGCTGGTCGAGGCGCTGCGGGGCGACACGCCGGTCGAGGCCGGCGTCGGGGGGATCCGAGTCGGGGCGATCGGGGTCGGCGCCCCCGGCACCGTCGATCCGGCGACCGGCGTCGTGACCTCGTGCACCGACGTCCTGCCCGGCTGGCTCGACACCCCGATCGCGGAGCTGCTCACCGCCCGGGCCGGGCTGCCGGTGTCGGTGGACAACGACGTCCGGGCCGCCGCCCTGGCCCACACCCACGACCCGGTCCTGGCCGGTCACCGGCGGGTGCTGCACGTGTCGCTGGGCACCGGCGTCGGCGGGGCCCTCAGCTGCGACGGCCGGATCCTGCGCGGCACCGCCGGGACCGCGGGCGAGATCGCGCACCTGCTCGTCCCCGAACCCGGGGAGCACCCGTGCGGCTGCGGTCGCCGGGACCACCTGGAGGCGGTCGCGGCCGGGCCCGCCATCGCCGCCGCCTACCGGGCGCGGGCCGGGGCCGGTGAGGCCGACCTGGTCGAGGTCGCGGCCCGGCTCCGGGACGGGGACCGGGCCGCCGCCGAGGTCGTCGAGCACGCCGGGCTGCTCCTCGGCCGGACGCTGTCCGGCCTGGTCACCGCCCTGGACGTGGACGCCGTGCTGGTGGCAGGCGGCGCAGCCGGCATCGGGTCGCCGCTGCTGGACCCGTTGTCGCGGGCGCTGCACGCCGAGACCCGCCCACCCGGCCGGGTCACCCCCGTGCTGCGGCCGACCGTGCCCGACGCGCCCGTGCTCGGCGCCGCGCTCCTCGCCGCCCACCCACTCCCCGGAGGCCACCGTGAACCGTGACCGGATCCTGCAGCAGCTGTCCGGCAACCTGATCGTCTCCTGCCAGGCGTCGGCCGGGCACGCCCTGCGCGACCCGGCCACGATCGCCCGCATGGCCCAGGCCACGGTGGACGGCGGCGCGGCGGCGATCCGGTGCGGCGGCGTGGGCGGGCTCGCGGACGTCACCGCCGTGCGGGCCGCCGTGGACGTGCCGGTCGTCGGCCTGACCAAGCACGACCGGTCCGGAGTGTTCATCACCCCGACCGTCGCCGATGCGCGCGAGGTCGCCCGGCGCGGCGCCGAGGTCGTCGCGCTGGACGGCACGGACCGCCCCCGCCCGGACGGTGCCCGGCTGGCCTCGGCGATCGAGGCGGTGCACGAGGCGGGGGCACTGGCCATGGCCGACGTCGCCACCCTGCGGGATGGCGAGCTCGCCGCCGCCGCCGGCGCCGACCTGGTCGCGACCACGCTGTCGGGCTACACCGACGAGACCGCCGGGCGCCGGCACGCCGACGACGCCGATGTCGCGCTGGTCGCCGACCTGCGCCGGGCCCTGCCCGGGCACCCGGTCGTCGCCGAGGGGCGCTACCACTACCCCGCGACCGTGGCGGACGCCTTCCGCGCCGGGGCGACCGCGGTCGTCGTCGGCACGGCGATCACCGACCCGACCTGGATCACCCGGTCCTTCGTGAAGGTATGCGGACACGTGCATGATCGCCGCAGTTCCGGGTAGGCAGCCGGCGTCCGTCGAGTGCACGATCGAGGAGGTCCGACGATGGCAGTGTGCGATGTGTGCGGGAACGACTACGACCGCGCCTTCGAGGTCCACATCGCGGGGCAGGTGTACACGTTCGACAGCTTCGAGTGCGCCATCCACCGGGTGGCCCCGACTTGTGACCACTGTGGATGCAAGATCATCGGGCACGGTGTGCAGAGCGGCGACGGCGTCTTCTGCTGCGCCCACTGCGCGAACGGCGGGGGCAGCGCGCGGACCGGCGTCGCCGACCGCGCCTGACCGACGGCCGGCCGCCGGCTGCCGGCCCGGGCGCCCGGGCCACCGGTCGCGGCCCCGTTACGGGCCGTGCCGGTCGGCGACCTGTGCCGGCGCGGCGTCCAGCGCGGCGGTCACCGTGCGGAACACCGGCAGGACGATCTCCGGGATGCACCCGAGGGTCCGCGCGGCCGGAGCGGCGTCGTCGAGCACCACGACGACGTCGCCGCCGCGGCAGCGGGCCCGCTCGTGAGCGGTGACGAGCACGGTGACGCCGCAGGCGCCGAACAGCCGTACGCGGCTCAGCTCGACGACGACCCGGCGTCCGGCCGACGCCTCCACCGCCCCGAGCACCGCCCGTTCGACGCCGGGTGCGGAGTCCAGGTCGATCTCGCCCGCCATGCTGATCACGGTCACGCCGTCCCGCCGCTCGATGCGGACGAGACCTTCCGGAGGGACGGCGGGCGCCGGAGCGCGGCGGCCCGGGACCGTGTCCGGGGACTCGGGCATACGATCACCCCTGACGGCTGGTCGTGCCCATGGGCACGACCCATCGGCGGAGTCAGGGCGTCATGGTCTGAACCCGACCGGTGCGCGGTCCGGCCCCGTCCTTGCGTGCGGCGCTCCGGAGATCGCGCACTCAGGTTAGCGCCGCCGCAAGTGAGTTGTCCATCACACCTGGCGGTGAGGTCACTCCTCGGTACGGCCCGGATCGAAGTCCTCCGGGGATGCCGAGTCGAGGAACCTGCGGAACTCCTCGACCTCGGCACCCTCCGCCTCGCCACCCTCGACCCGGACGGTGCGCGCGTCGACTCCCGCCGCGTCGAGCACCGCCGGGCCGACCTCGACGTCCGCCTCCGCGCGCAGCGCGATGATGACGGCGTCGCTGGTACGGGAATCGATCGTGGTGTCGTCGTCGAGCACCAGCTCGGCGTGGAAGACCTGGTCGCGCAGCGTGTGCACGCGTACCCGGCGCACCCGGCGACCGAACGCGGCGAGCACGTTCAGGACGAGTTGATGGGTGTCCGGGCGCTCCCCGGACAGGCCGCCGAGCGCCCCCGCGACCGCGGCGGCCTCCGTCTCACCCACCGAGACCGGGACGATCCGGCCACGCCCGGTGGCCTCCTCGAGCAGCACGACCGGCCGACCCGACCCGGCCTCGACCCCGACCGCTCGTACCCGTACCTCCGCCATGTCCGCTCCCGTCGTCGGTGTCATCACCGCATACCCGACGACCGTACGGGTGACACCGGCCGGGCCGGGTCAGCGCCGGAAGAGGAACAGACCGTAGCGCCGCTCCTGGTCCACCCACTCGGCCTCGGCGCGCAGCCCGTGCGCCTCGACGTCCCGGCGGAACCGGTCACCGTCGAACTTCGCCGAGAAGCCGACATTGATCCCCACCTCGCGTCGCACGTCGAGATCCAGGTCCAGGCCGGGCAGTGCGATCCGGTGGTCGCGCCACGGCCACAACCGCCCCTCGACGACCTCCGCGCCGGGGTCGTAGTGGGCCTGCGCCCGGAAGTCGTCGAGGTCGACCCGGCCGCCGAAGCGATGCGCCAGGTGCGCGAGGTGGTTGAGCCGGAAGTCGGCGAACGCCGACCAGCCCGGCGGATCGTTGTAGCAGGTCTCGAACACCGGCGCGGGCTTGATCAGGTCCGCCGAGACGAGCAGCGCGTCACCGGAGCGCAGGGTCGTACCGATCCGGGCGAGCAACGCGTCCCGCTCGGATCGGGTCGTGTTGCCGATGTTGGCGCCGAGGAACAGCACGGCCAGCGGCGGTCCACCGTCGGCACGCAGCCGATCGAGCCCCGCCTCGTAGCGGCCCCAGAGGCCGGTGACCGTCAGCCCGGGGACGTCGGCCAGGCGCTCGGCACTGTATTCGAGCATCTCCCGGCTGACATCGATCGGCAGGTAGCCGCTGCTCCGGTGCCCCACGCAGGCCTCGAGCAGCAACCGGGTCTTCTTCGCGCTGCCCGAGCCGAGCTCAGCGAGCCGCCCGCAGTCCAGCCGTGCCGCGATGTCGTCGGCATGCCGGTGCAACAGCTCCCACTCGACGCGGGTCAGATAGTAGGTCGGCAGCTCGGTGATCTGCTCGAACAGGTCCGATCCACGGGCGTCATAGCCGAACCACGGCGGGATCCGCGGGACCGTCTCGGTGAGGCAGGCACGCAGGCCGGCGGCGTCGTCCCAGAATGCGGGGCCGGACTCCAGCGCGACGACTCCGGCGCTCACCGGCCGGGTCCCTCCGGCAGTGGCCGGCGCAGGCTGGACCGTCCGGCCGCCCAGCGCTCGAGCAGCAGCCCGCCGAGCCGGTCGCCGAGGAACCCGGCGGCCCGGATCCCGAACACGACGTCCGTGGCGAGGTGGGGCTCGTCGGCGAGCAGCGGGACCAGCACCCCGCGGCGGACGACCTGCTCGTGCACCGCGTCGGCCTCGACGTGCTCGTCGTAGAACCGGATCGCGGCCGGACCGCAGCCGAGCCGGCGCATGCCGCGCACCAACCGTTCGGAGCCGGGCGACGACGTCAGCTCCACCAGCGCGAACTGGCCGACGAGCGCCCCGCGCAGGCTGCGCCGCAAACCACACAGCGACATGAAGTTGGTCTCGGCGAGGGTGCCGCCGGGCACCGCGTCGACGTAGTGGCCGTAACCGGCGGAGAGGTCGAGCTCGCGCATCATCTCCGCGAACAGCGTCGCGTGCATGCGGGCGGCGTCCCCGGCGCCGTACTCGTCGTGCTCCACCGTCATCAGGCCGGCCTTGGCCGCGGCAGGCAGCCGGGGGATCACCCACGCCTGGGGATCGGCCTCCTTCAGGTGGTAGATCGAGCGGTGAGCGACGTACTCGCGCAGCTGCCACAGCTCGCCGCGCCGGTGCAAGTGGTGCGAGACGCCGGTCTCCGCGCCGGGGCCGACCCGTTCGACCAGCAGGTCCTCGACGGCGGTGGCGACGTCGTCGTCGGGCTCGACGTCGGCGCGCAGCGTGGCCAGGAACCGCTCCTCCAGCGCGGTGCGCAGGCCGAGCAGCCGCAGGTCCCATTCGCGGTCGTCGTCGACGCCGACGAAGCCGCGGTAGTGCAGCTCGTAGCAGCAGTGAAGGGCGAGCTGCAGGTCGTCGCCGTAGGGATCGGCGGCCGCGGGGTCGGGCTCCGGTATGGGCTCCCGGCCCCGCAGCAGGGCCAGCACGGCCGCCGAGAGCGGGCCGCGGGCGTCGGGCAGCGGGGCGAGCCCGGTCCGAGCGGCCGGCTCGGCGGCCGCGGCGGTGGGCGTCACGGTCGTTCCTCCTCGCGGACCCGGGTGCGGTGACTGGTGTCGCAGAAGGGCGGTCGGCGGGTCCGGCGGCACGTGCACACGGCGGTGACCGGGCGGTCGGACCGCACCCGGCGCCCGTCCGGCAGCTCGATCTCCACCGGGCCGTGCACGAGGACCGGGCCGTCGTCGGTCAGGGACACCCGGGTCGGTTCAGTCGGCACGACTCGCCTCGGGCACACGGCTGGCCTCGATCACAACGAGATCCTCGGTCACCGCGGCGGGTTCGGCCAACCCGCGCGCCTCGTGCATCGCGGCGCGGGCCCGCATGACCGGGCCGAGCGGGATCCGGATCCGGTCCACGACCCGGCCGGGCAGGCCGTGGCCGGCGAGCCGGTCCAGCGTACGGTCCGCGCCGCAGACGGCGCTGTGCACCATCAGCAGCGTGCCGCCGGGCAGCAGGTGGTCGGCGCCGCCGTCACAGATCCGGTCGATCAGCAGCCGGCCGTCCCGCCCGCCGTCCCAGCAGCGCGCGGCGCGGTGGCGGGGCAGCCGGTCGGTCCCCGACGGGACGTACGGCGGATTGGCCGTGACCAGACCGAATCGGCGGCCCGCGACGGGAGCGAACAGGTCGCCGCGGTGCACGTCGAGCCGGAGCCGGTGCAGCCGGGCGTTCAGCCGGGCGACCTGCACGGCCCGCCGGGACAGGTCGACGGCGGTGACCGACCCGGCGCCGGACCGGGCCGCGGCGAGGGCCGCGACGCCGGTCCCGGTGCCGAGGTCGAGCACGTCCCGCCCGCGGGCCCGGCCGGACCGCTCGATCGTCCGGGCGAGCACGGCACTGTCGGACTGCGGCCGGTAGACCCCCGGCGAGCTCAGCAGGAACGCGGCCATCTCAGGAGACGGTCTCGCGGGCCACCTCGGCATGCCGGGTGCGGGCCACGGTGACGACTCCGCTGCGGTTCTTGTGCAGTTCCTCGTACCGCAGCACGGCCTGCACGTCCTCCGGTGCGTCGAGCCCGCGGACGGCCTCGGCGGCGTCCGGGACCGACAGCGCGTCGTAGTCGGTGACCGGCAGCTCGGCGGAGGTCAGCGCCCCGCGGGCCCGCCGGGTGCCGTGCACGGCCCGGACGGCGTCATCGGCGCCCTCCCGACGAGCGACGTTCTCGGCCCGGTCCAGTGCGGCGTCGAGGCCGGTCCCCAGGATCTCGCCGGTGTCCCGGACGGCGCGCTGCACACCGTCGGTGAGCGCGAACATCGAGCGACGGGCCCGCTCCCCGGCCCGGCTGATCTCGTGTCCGGCCCGGTTGATGCCGTCCGCGGTGACCCGACCGGGCAGCCGGACGGCGTGGGTGATCCCGCCTCGGACGACCTGCAGCGGGGTGGCCCGCAGTGGTGCGGGCCCGCCGACGGCCTCCTCGGCCAGCACGGTGGTCAGCCATTCGACGGTCTCGGTGTGTGCCTCGACCAGCTCGCCCGCCAACCGGTGCACCTCGGCCGGACCGTGCACGGTCAACGCCTGCAGGTAGCGGGCCCGGTCCTGCAGCTGGCGCTCCAGAGCGAGGTCGCCGAGCAGCGCCTCGTCGAACCGCTGGGCCTGCTCGGCCTGGCTCTTCCCCAGCGCGACGATCCGTCCGGCGAGGGTTCCAACGACGTCCGGGACGGCGTCCAGCTCGCGCAGCGCGTCCTGGATCCGGACGAGCCGGCGCTCGGCGCGGCCGGCGTTGTCCTCCAGCTCGCGGCGGGTCCGGTCGGTGCGCGCCTGGGCCACCCGGAGCCGGGCGACCTGGTTCTCGGTGCGGGTCAGCTGCTCCAGGGTGCGCAGCTGGGCGACGACGGCGGGTGTATCGGTCACGAACGACCTTCCGTTGATCTGGTGCGTGCCGGGACGGCATACCCGCCGGAGCGCGGTTCACCCGTGCTCGCGCCGTCCGTACCGGCCGAACATGTCACCGGCGTGCCGCGGCGTGAGCGGCGTGGTGGCGGGTAACCGGCGCGGATGCCCGGTACCGCGCGCGGGACGTGCATCCGGTTCCAAGCCCGGTCTCCGGTCTCGAACCGCTCGGCGTCCTGCGCCACCCTGGTGTCATCGTCACCGTGCGGGACCGGGAGGCGCTGGCCGGCGCCGTCGAACGGCAGGCCGAGGCGAACCGCCGGGACTCGTTCCGCAAGCTGCGGGCCGGCTCGGCGAGCTCCGCACCGGTGACGAGTACGTCGTCCGGGTTCCCGCGCCCTGGAACGGGCCGGTCAGTTCCGGCCGACCGAGCAACCGTTCACCGCGGACCGGGCGAGCGCGACGGCCGCATCGAGTCCGGTCGCCGCGCGGACCCCGGGGGGCAGCGACGTCGAATCCCAGCCGGGTCCGGCGGCCACCACCGTCGGAGTGTGCGGGCGCAGCCTGCTCAACACGGCACGCCGGGCGGTGCGGGTGGTCTGCGCCCAGGCGAACACCGCGGCCGGGCGGGTCTGTTCGGCGGCGTGCAGCAGCGCCGGGGCCGGTACCGACGGGCCGAGCATGCGGGCGGGCACGTAACGCTCGCCGAGCGCCGCGTACAGGGTGTCGAGGGCGAGGGTGTGCTGCTCCCCCGCGACGCAGGCCAGCAGGACCCGCGGCGCACCGCGCGGAGCGGGCGGCGGGGTCGGGAGGCGGCGCAGGCTGGTGATGATGGACCAGGCCAGCGCGCACTCGGCGTCGATGCAGGCGAGGTCGTCGGTGTCGGGGTCCAGCTCCGCGGCGGCGTTCCGGGCCAGGGCCGGGCGGCACAACTGCTCCCAGGTCGCCGACACTCCGCGGGCGGCGAGACTGTCGCCGAGCGTGCTCAGCAGCGTGTCGACGTCGAGCCGGCCCGCTGCACCGAGCAGTGCGTCCAGCTCGTCCGGAGCGACGTCCGCTCCGCGCGTGCCCGGCCCGCCGGACGCCGCCGGAACGCCGGTGCCGACGTCCGGTGTGGCCCGCACGACGGCGCCGCGGTGCTGGTCGCGTGCGACCGCGGCCGCGGTGGCGATCGGCATCCCCTGCCGGGTCAGCCGCCACACGGTGTCCAGCTCGGCGACGTCGTCGTCGGTGAAGCGCCGGTAGCGACCGGGTTCGTGGCCGGCCGGCCCGATCCCGTACCGGTTGCTCCAGCTGCGCAGCGTCGCCGGTGCGATGCCGAGCCGGCGAGCGACGGCGGACACCGTCCACGCCGGCGTGGCGACCCGGTCGACGGCGGGCGACTCGTTCACCCCGCCATCCTCCCCCATCAGATCCGCACCCGCGCCCTGCAACGGCAGCGATGGCTCCGCCAAGCGCAACGCTTGTGCCACAGTTACTCTCCTCTCACGACCACGACGGAGGTGAGCATGGCCCATACAACGCGCCTTCCGAGTCCGGTGGCGGCGCACTGGGACTGGCAACGGTCGGCCGCGTGCCGGGGGATGGACCTCGAGGGCTTCTTCCATCCCTTCGCCGAGCGCGGGCCCGAGTGGCGGCGACGGGAGCAGCGGGCCAAGCAGGTCTGCGACGGCTGCCCGGTACGCACCGAGTGCCTCGAGCACTCGCTGCGGATCGAGGAGCCCTACGGGGTGTGGGGCGGGGTCGGTGAGCGGGAACGGAACGAGCTGATCCGCCGGCAGCGGGCCGCCCGACGGCCCCGCGGCCGGGGGTTCATGAGGAGTGTGGGTGCTCGGGATCCTCGGGCGGCCTCGTCGCCGGGTGCCCGCTGCTGATTCCAGGAGGAGCATGCGGTGATGGCGAACAGGCGACACGGTGAGCAGTGCCGGACCTGCGCGCCGGGACCGCCGTCGGGTGCGGTTCCGGAGGCGCTCGGCACGCGGATCGACGAGGCACTCGACGGGGTGGACCCGGCCGCGCCGCTGTGGTGTTTCGCCGACCAGCTCGGCCCCGCGATCCACGGGCTCGCCCAGCACACCGAGCGCGAGGTCGTGCTGGTCGAGTCGTCGCGCGCGCTGCGCCGGCGGCGGTACCACCGCCAGAAGCTGCACCTGGTGCTCTCGGCGATGCGCCACCTCGATTACGAGCTCGGCGACCGGGCCACCCTGCACCGCACCGCCACCTATCGGGAAGCCCTCGCCGAGGTCGGCCGCCCGGTCGTGGTGCACGAGCCCACCTCGTGGGCCGCGGCGCGGTTCGTCGCCGACCTGCACGAGCAGGGCCTGGTGGCCGCGGTCCTACCGACCACGACGTTCGCGCTGCCCCGCGCCGACTTCGCCGACTGGGCCGGTGCGGCGTCGCGCTTCACGATGGAGACCTTCTACCGCGCGCAGCGCCGGCGCTTCGACGTGCTGATGGACGGTGACCAGCCGGTCGGCGGGACCTGGAACCTGGACCGTTCCAACCGCGAGCGACCGCCCAAGGGCCGGCGCACCCTCGGCGTGCCCGAGCCGTGGTGGCCGCAGGAGGACGACATCGACCGGCGGGTCCGGTCCGACCTCGATGCGATGGACCTGCCGACCGTCGGCGGCGACGGCCCGCGCCGGTTCGCGGTGACCTCCGGCGAGGCCCGCGCGGCGCTGCGCCGGTTCGTCGACCACCGCCTCGAGCAGTTCGGCCCCTACGAGGACGCGGTCATGGCCGGCGACCCGACCATGGCCCACTCGCTGCTGTCGGTCCCGTTCAACCTCGGGCTGCTGCACCCGCTGGAGGCTGTGCGGGCCGCCGAGCATGCGTACCGGGACGGAACGGCGAGCCTGCGCAGCGTCGAGGGGTTCGTCCGCCAGATCCTCGGCTGGCGGGAGTACATCTGGCACCTGTACTGGCATTTCGGCCCGGACTACGAGGCGCACAACGAGCTCGGGGCGGACACGCCGCTGCCCGACTGGTGGACCGGTCTGGATGCGGACGCGGTGCGCGCCGCCTGCCTGTCGCACACCCTGTCCGGCGTGCACGAGACCGGATGGGTGCACCACATCCCGCGCCTGATGATCCTCGGCAACCACGCGTTGCAGCGCGGCTACCACCCCCGGCAGCTGTCCGAATGGTTCGCGACGTCGTTCGTCGACGGGTTCGCCTGGGTCATGCCGCCCAACGTGATCGGTATGAGCCAGCACGCCGACGGTGGCCGGCTCGCGACCAAGCCCTACGCCGCAGGTGGCGCCTACCTCGACCGGATGACCGACCACTGCCGCGAGTGCGTGTTCGACCCGTCCGTACGGGTGGGCGAGAACGCCTGCCCGTTCACCGCGGGCTACTGGCAGTTCGTGCACCGGCACCGCGAGCTGCTCTCGGCCAACCACCGCACCGGACGCGCCGTCGCCCAGATGCACAAGCTGCCCGACCTCGACGCGCTGCTCGAGCAGGAGGCACACCGCGACCGGTTCTGACCTCGCAGGCCACCACCTCCACCCCGGCCCGCGAGGGGCAGGAGTCCGGTCGGACGGAGTCAGCCACTGGGCACCGCGGGCTTGCCAGCGTCGACCCCGCCCAGCCCCAGGCGGGCGGCGTCCCGGTCCGGCCGGACGACCAGCATCGCGGTCAGCCCGCCGAGCACCGCCAGCCCGCCGGCCAGGTCGAAGACGATGCCGAAGCCGGTCACCCGGTCGCCGGCGGCGTCCACGATCGCCCCGCTGAGTACCGGGGCGATGATGCTGGCGATCGACACCACGGCGTACCAGACGCCGAGTGCCGCGCCGCGCTGGCGGGCCGGCACGGTGTCCGCGACGGCCGCCTGGGACAGCGGGGTCTGAGCGTTCCCGATCCCGAAGGCCAGCGCGATCAACGGCAGGACCGCGAACGTGGCGTCGACCCGGGTCAGAAGGATCATGCTGAGGCCGGAGACCAGCGCGAACATGCCGCCGACCACGCCCTGGGCCAGCCGGCGGGACCGTCCGCGCCGGAGCAGCCGACCGGCCAGCGCACCGCCGCCCAGCATGAACAGGATGCTGACGTAGGCGGGCAGGCTGGCCAGGAAACCGATGCTGCTGCGGTCGTAGCCGATGACCTCACCGAGGTAGAGCGGCAGGTAGGAGATGCCCAGCACCAGTCCCCAGTAGACCGCGAAGCCGGAGAACAGGGTGCCCAGCCAGGTGCCGGTGGTGAGCAGCCTGCGGTACGGGATGCGCGGTTCGGCCGGGGCCGCGGTCGTGGCGTCCGGCGCCGGCGAGGTGACCGCGTAGGGACCGTCACCGCCGATGAGCAGCCAGGCGACCACCCAGATCAGCCCGGTGACACCCAGGACGAGGAACGGTGAGCGCCATCCCGCGGCCTCGATCAGCGCGTTCAGCAGCGGCGAACCGATGATCACGCCGAGGCCGGAGCCGACGGTGAGCAGCGCCGCGGTGAACGCGCGTTTGTGCTCGGCGACCCAGGTGAAGGCCACGTGCATGCCCAGCGGGACGCCGGGGCCCTCACCGGCGCCGAGCAGGATCCGGGTCGCCAGCAGCACGCCGAACCCGGCCGCCGGGATCATCACCGGGAGCTGGGCCACCGACCAGACGACGGCGAGGCCGACCAGCAGCCACCGTCCCGGCACCCGGTTGCCGAGGAAGCCGAAGACCACCGCGGAGATGCTGAACAGCAGGTAGAAGGCACTGGAGATGGTGCCGTACTCGGTGACCGTCAGGCCGAGTTCCTCCATCATCGGCGCGGCGACCAGCCCGATGATCGATTTGTCCGCGAAGTTGATCGCGGTGAACAGCATCAGAAGGACGATCACCCATCGCGTCCTGGCCGAATGGGACAGTTTCACGGGTACTCCTGTACTGGCGTCGTCGGCAGTGCGGGACCTGGCGTGATCTTGTCGGCGTGCGGTGACTCGCGAACGCACGGTAATTCGACCGCATTACTCAGACAAGCATTCGCTTCTCCCCTTGCCGTACCAATCGATCTGTCGCAGGATCGGCGTGCCGCTCGACGCCCGGCCCGCCGGGTGCGGGTCCGACCGCCGACGGAGGTGTCAGGTGCAGCAGCGCGGCACACTGCCGACCCGGGGACACGACGAGGTACGGGCCGCGTTGACGGCCCCCGGTGCCCCGTTCGAGACGGTCGAGCTGGGGAACGCCGGAACCCGGGTACGGGCCTGGCGCAACGCCCCGCCCACGCTCCGGGCGATGATCGAGAACGCCCGGGTGTACGCGGACCGGGACTTCCTGGTGCACACTCCGGGGCCCACCGGAGCCCCGGAGCGACTGTCCTATGCGGAGGTCTACCGGCGGGTCGCCGGCCTGGCCCGGGAGCTGGTCGACACCCACCGGGTCCGGAAGGGCGATCGGGTGGCGATCGCGATGCGCAACCTGCCGGAGTGGCCGGTCGCGTTCTTCGCCGCCGCCGCGGCCGGTGCCGTCGTCGTCCCGCTGAACGCCTGGTGGGAGGCGTCCGAGCTGGAGTTCGGGCTGCGCGACTCGGGCGCCCGGGTACTGATCGCCGACCGGGAGCGCCTCGACCGGCTGCACGGCGTGCTGCCCCGGCTCGGGATCGGCGCGCTGGTGGCACGGCCGGGCGGGCCGCTCCCCACCGGGGTGCGCGACCTCGGCGGGATCGCCCCGGCCGACGAGCTGCCGGAGGTCCCGCTCGTCCCCGACGACCCCGCGACGATCTTCTACACCTCCGGGACGACCGGCACGCCGAAGGGCGCGTTCGGCACCCACCGCAACATCTGCGGCAACGTCACCAGCCTCGCCTACTCGGCGGCCCGGGCACTGCTGCGCGGCGGCGGGACCCTCGACGACCTGGCCGCGCCCGCGCCGCCCGGGGTCGCCCTGGTGACCGTCCCGCTGTTCCACGGGACGGGCTGCCACTCGGTGCTGCTCGGGGCCGTGCACACCGGGGCCACCCTGGTGCTGATGCACAAGTGGGATCCCGGTGCCGCGCTGGAGCTCATCGAGCGCGAGCGGGTCACCACGCTGACCGGCGTTCCGGCGATGCTGCAGCAACTCCTCGCGCACCCGGACCTCGACCGCCGGGACACCTCCAGCCTGACCTCGGTCGGCAGCGGTGGGGCACCCGCCGCGCCCGCACTGGTGTCGCGGACGTCGCGGCGGCTGCCCGGTGCGGTACCGGCCAACGGCTACGGCCTCACCGAGACCTCCTCGATGACCACGGCCAACCGCGGGGTCGACTATCTGGAGCGGCCGGACAGCGTCGGGCAGCCGGTGGCGATCTGCGACCTGCGGGTGGTCGACCCCGGCACCGGCGCGGACCTGCCGGCCGGACGGGTCGGCGAGCTGTGGATCCGTGGGGCGAACGTGGTCACCGGCTACTGGAACCGCCCGGACGCGACCGCGGAGGCGATCACCGACGGCTGGCTGCACAGCGGCGACCTGGCCCGGGTCGACGACGACGGTTTCGTCTACGTCGTCGACCGGGCCAAGGACATGCTGATCCGGGGCGGCGAGAACGTCTACTGCGCCGAGTTGGAGGCCGCCGTACACGAACACCCGGAGGTCGCCGACTGCGCAGTGCTCGGGATCCCGGACGAGGCGCTCGGCGAGCAGGTCGGGGTCGTGGTGCAGCTGACGCCGGGCGGGTCGCTGGACGAGGCCGGTCTGCGTGAGTTCCTGACCGGCCGGATCGCCCGGTTCAAGATCCCGGTCCGGCTCTGGGCGCAGGAGGCGGAGCTCCCGCGCAATGCCGCCGGGAAGGTCCTCAAGCACCGGCTGCGGGCGGAGTACGTGCAGACCGGCGTCCCGGACGGGCGGCCGTGACACCCGGCCGGGTGCGGGGCGACGCCGAGCCCCGCACCGACGCCCGGGCGGCCCTGATCGAGGCCGCAGGCCGGCTGTTCGCCGAGCACGGGGTCGAGGTGGTGTCCCTGCGCGAGATCACCCGCGTCGCCGGACAGCGCAACACCACCGCGTTGCAGTACCACTTCACCGACCGGGACGGCCTGCTGCGCGAGGTGCTCGAGCCGCACCTGCGCGAGGTCGGGCAGCGCCGGCACGCGCTACTCGACCAGTACGAGCTGGCCGGCCGTGCGGACCTGCGGGAGCTGGCCGCCGCCCTGGTCCTGCCGCTGATCGCGAAACTGTCCGATCCGGACGGTGGCCGCGCTTATCTGCAGATCGCCGCCGAGCTGCTGGGACGGCCCGATCGCACCCTCACCGACGACTCACCGGCGATGCGGGTGCTGCGCGATCCCGACCGCAGCCTGGTCCGCTGGGTCGACCTGGTGGCACCGCTGCTCCCTCCCGAAGCGGTCGGTCCACCGCTGCACCGCCGGATGGCCGCGATCCGCTTCGCTCACCTGGAGCTGAGCCGGCGGGCCCGGGACGCGCCGCGCGCCGACGACACCCTGTTCACCCACTACCTCGTCGACCTGCTCACCGCCGTGCTGGGTGCGCCGGTGTCCGAGCAGACCAGGCGGGTGCTCGCGCAGCGCGAGGCGACCTAGGCGCGACCTGCTCCGCACGCCGTGGCAGGATCCGGAGGTGCCGTCGGCCGCCCGGGCATCGGCCTGCGCAGCACCCCGGCGTCCGCTCCGCATCGTTCCAGTGGAGGCCCATGTCCGGCGAGAGCGACCTGTTCGGGCTGGCGCGCGACCTGGCCGAGCTGCTCGGCTGCCCGATCACCATCGAGGACCCGGACACCGTGGTCGTCGCGTACGCGGGCGACCACGCCGGCGCGGACCGGACACGGGTCGACACCATCCTCAACCGTCAGGTCCCCATGCAGGTGCGCCGCGCCCTGGACCGGGTCGGGGTCTTCGACCGGCTCCGCACCTCGGACGACGTGGTCGTCGTGGAGCTGTCCGAGCTGGAGATGCGACCCCGGGCCGTGATCGCCGTGCGCGGTGCCGGCGAGCTGCTCGGCTCGATCTGGGCGGTCACCGAGGGCGCACCGACCCCGCAGCAGGAAGCGGCACTGCGCGCGGCGGCGCCTGCCGTCGCGCAGCACATCCGGAAGGCGCGCCGGGAGTCGGACGACGCCCACCGCGCACGGGCCGATCGGCTCGACAGGCTGCTCTCCGGGGGTGAGGCCGCCGTCCGAGAGGCTGGGGAGGCGGCGCTGCCCGGGCCGCTGGTGGCGGTCGCGATCCGCGGCAGCGCCCCCGACCAGCTCGAGCGGGTGGCGAGCGCGCTGACCCTGCACCTGAACGCCGTGGCTCCGCGGTCGGTGTGCGCGGTCCACGACGACACCCTGTTCTGCGTGCTCGCCGCGTCCTCGGGGCGTCGGATCCTCACCGACTTCGTGGAGCGGGTGGCCGGCCGGTCGGCGTTCGTGGCGGGCATCGGCGACGCGGTACCGGCCCACGAGCTGCCCCGATCGGCGGCCACCGCCACCGAGGTGGTCACGGTCCTGCTCCGGCGCAGGCCCGGCACCCGGGTGGCCGATCTCCGCGACGTGTTCGCCGACGTGCTCGTCGACCGGGTCCGCAGCTTCCTCGACACCCACGCCGACGCGAGTCCCCTGCTACGGCTCGAACGCCACGACACCGAGCACCGGACCGAACTCGTGCCCACGGTCGACGCCT
Source organism: Pseudonocardia nantongensis (assembly GCF_046546495.1). Taxonomy (NCBI): domain Bacteria; kingdom Bacillati; phylum Actinomycetota; class Actinomycetes; order Pseudonocardiales; family Pseudonocardiaceae; genus Pseudonocardia; species Pseudonocardia nantongensis. The sequence continues at coordinate 34,563 of NZ_JBKGXT010000021.1, forward strand.
ACCTCTCCGCCGCGGGCAGCGTCGCGCGCGCGGCGGAGATCCTCTGCGTGCACCCCAATACCGTCCGCAACCGCCTGCACCGGATCCGGGAGGCGTGCGAGGTCGATCCCGACGACCCGGCCACCCGGCTCGCGCTGATGGCCCACCTGGCCGCCCGACGCTCCGACGAGGGTTGTGGGATCCCACAACCCTGACCTTCGCGTCGTGGCCGAAACACCACAGTCGCGGGCGGTGATCACGAGCACACTTCCCTGCATGGGCACTCAGCGGATCGTCGTGGTGGGTGGCGGCATCGTCGGCCTCGCCACCGCCTGGCACCTGGCGCGCGGTGGCGCGGAGGTCTCGGTCGTGGAGCGGCGTGAGATCGCCGCCGGGTCGTCGTGGGGCAACGCGGGCTGGCTCGCTCCGGCCCTGACCCTGCCGCTTCCCGAACCCGCGATCCTCGCGACCGGGATCCGGGCGCTGCTCAGCCCGAAGTCGCCGGTCTACGTCCCGCCGCGGCTGGACCCGAAGCTGCTCGGCTTCCTGGCCGGGTTCGCCCGGCACTGCACCGAGAAGAAGTGGCGACAGGCGCTGCAGGTGTTCATCGCCGCCAACGCCTCCGCGCTGACCGCCTATGACGAGCTGGCCGAGGCGACCGACGCCGGGGTCGAGGAGCCGATCAAGCCGGCGTCGCCGATGCTCGCCGCGTTCGCCACCGAGGCCGACCGCGAGGGCCTGCTCGCCGAGTTCCGCCGGGTCAACACCGACGGCGGCCACACCGACTACACCCCGCTCGACGACGCCGCGGTGCACGAGCTCGAACCGGCGCTCGGCCCCGGCGTGCGCTGCGGCCTGCGCATCGACGGGCAGCGGTTCATCAACCCGGGCCGGTTCGTGCACTCCCTCGCCGACGCCGCCAAGACCGCCGGCGCCGAGATCGTCACCGGCCGGGACGTGGCCGGGATCGACGGCGACGCCGGCCGGCCCCGCGTCCGGTTCACCGACGGCGACGCGCTCGAGGCCGACCACGTCGTGCTGGCCAACGGGGCCTGGCTGAACCACCTCGCCCGCCGCCACGGCGTCCGGCGGCTGGTCCAGGCCGGCCGTGGCTACAGCTTCACCGTCCGGCCCGACTCCACCCCGCGCAACCCGATCTACTTCCCCACCCAGCGAGTGGCCTGCACCCCGCTCGGCGGGCCCGAGGACGGCCTGCGCGTCGCCGGGATGATGGAGTTCCGCGACCCCGACGCCCCGCTCGACCCCCGCCGCGTCGACGCGATCGCCGAGGCCGCGGGGCCGATGTTCACCGGTGTCGACTTCGCCGCCCGCCGCGACGAGTGGGTCGGCTCACGGCCCTGCACCACCGACGGCCTCCCGCTCGTCGGGCGCACCCGCACCCCGGGCGTGCACGTGGCCGGCGGACACGGCATGTGGGGCGTCGCGCTCGGCCCGCTCACCGGGCGTCTGCTCGCGCGCCAGATCCTGCACGGCGAGACCGACCCCGTGCTGCGCAGCTTCGATCCGCTGCGCTGAAGCCGCGGCTCCACGGCTCCCGCGCGCCGCACAGGTCCGGTGTGCACCGCACGAGTCCGGTCCTGTGCGAGGCACACCCACCCTGTGCTGCAAGCAGGACGCACCGGCGGGATCAGGGGGCGGCGGTCGCGCCGAGCAGCCCGTGAACCAGCCACCGCACCTGCGTGACGGCGACCTCGGGCGGCACCGACGGCTGGGTGAGGTGGCTCAGGACGAGCCGCACGATCCCGTCGACGCACGCCCGGAGGTCCTCGGCGGAACCGGCGCGACTGGCGTACAGCTCGGTCATCGCCGTGGTGATCCGCTCGCTCGCCCAGCCGAGCACGGCGTTCGGGCGGGCGGTGAGCAGCGGCAGCAGGCTCTCGCCGCCCGCGCCGTCCGCCGCGAGGATCGCCGTGAGCAGCGCGTTCGTGGAGCCGTCGACGAGTGCGTGCCCGACCGCCGCGACGACCCCCTCGACGGGGTCGGCCGGGTGCTCGCGCAGCCGCGCGAGGATCCCCTCCAGGAACAGCGCGGTCTCCCGGTTCACCATCGCGGCGCCGAGGGCCTGCTTGGTCCCGAGCTCGTTGTAGAGGTGCTGACGGCTGATGCCGACCCGGGTGGCGACGGCGCCCATCGTCAGCGCCGACCACCCCTCGGTCGCGGTGATCTCCCGCGCGGCGTCCAGCGCGCGGTCGCGCAGCAACGCGCGCACGTCCTCCCGGAAAGATGCGGGCTCCGCCACGTGCCGAGACTACATCCAGAGGACGATCGTCGCCCCAGTTGACAAACGGTCTTCGTTTGTCAACGATCGTGAGCGCTCCGGTTCCCCGTCTCCTGGAGGCGTCGATGACGACGACCGAGCCCGCGGACGAGCGGCGGGTGCTGAGCGAGGAGGAGTCCCGGGCGATCCGCCGAGGCGTCCCCGATCCCCGGGTGCCGATGCCCACGGTGGCGCACCCGACGGTGGCGCTGTTCGTCGTGTCGCTGCTGCTGTGGGTCGCGGCGACCTGGTTGGCGCTCGCCGAGACGAGTGCGTGGTGGCTGCTGCTGACGATCCCGGTGCACGCCGCGGTGACGTTCCTGATGTTCACCGTGCTGCACGAGACCGCGCACCTCGCCGCCGGCCGGCTCCGGTGGGTCAACGAGCTCCTCGGCAGGCTCTCCGCGGTGTTCGTCGCGGCCTGGGCGTCGTTCCCGACGTTCCGGTTCGTCCACATCGAACACCACCGCAACACCAACGAGGACTATTACACCGATCCGGACAGCTGGTCGGAGGCCGGACCGCCGTGGCAGCTGCCGTTGCGGTGGCTGACCCAGGACCTGTGGTACTTCCGCTTCTACATCCCGCTGATGCACCGTCGCCCGCGGGCGGAGGTGCTCGAGCAGGTCGGTGTCGCGCTCGCGGTCTCGACCGTGTTCACCGCGCTCGTGCTAAGCGGTCACGGCTGGGAGCTGCTGACGATCTACCTGATCCCACAGCGCCTCGGCACCACCGTGCTCGCCTGGTGGTTCGACTGGCTGCCGCACCACGAGCTCGGCGCCACCGCGGCGTCGAACCGGTTCCGGGCCACCCGGATCCGGGTCGGATGGGAGCGGGTGATGACCCCGCTGATGCTGTACCAGAACTACCACCTGGTGCATCACATCCACCCGACGATCCCGTTCTACCGCTACGTGCAGGTGTGGCGGCGCACCGAATCGGACTTCCTCGATCGCGACGTCCCGATCTCGACGGCGTGGGGCACCGAGCTCTCGCCCGCCGAGTACCGCGCGTGGCGCCGGCTCACCGACCACCTCGACCGCGATGCCAACCTCCCCCACCGCCCGCACCGGCTGCGCGTCGCCGACCTCCGCCGGCTCACCCCCGACTCGATCTCGATCACTTTCGACGTGCCGGACGAGCTGCGCGAGGCGTACCGCTTCGCACCGGGGCAGAACGTGGTCGTCGCGGCCGAGATCGACGGCGAGACGGTCCGGCGCAACTACTCGATCTGCACCGCCGCCGGTTCCGGGGTGCTGCGGGTGGCGGTCCGCCACTGCGCCGGCGGCCGCTTCTCGACCTGGGCCACCACCCGTCTCGCGGCCGGTGACGAGCTGGAGGTCGCTCCCCCGAGCGGCTGGTTCACCCTCACCCCGCAACCGGGCGCCCGTCGCCACCTCGCCGCCGTCGCCGCCGGCAGCGGGATCACCCCGGTGATCTCCATCCTCGCGAGCGTCCTCGACGCCGAACCGGGCAGCCGGGCGACGTTGCTCTACGCCAACCGCGACGCGGCGTCGACGATGTTCGCCGACGAGCTGGCCATGCTCACCCGCCGGTTCGAGGGCCGGCTGACGATCGTCCACCACCACTCCCGGCCGGCACCCGACGCCGGGACGACGACGACCGAGCACGAGGAGGTCCGGCACGGGCGCCTCGACGCCCGGCAGCTGCGCGAGCACCTGCACGACCCGCGCCTGCAGGGAGCCGAATGGCTCCTCTGCGGACCGCCGGAGATGCTCGACCGGACGCAGGCCGTCCTCGACGAGCACGAGGTCCCCGCCGAGCGGGTCCGGCGCGAGCTGTTCGTGGCCCCGGAGGACCAGGTCGACGACGTCGCGCTCGCCGACACCGTCCCCGCCACGGTCGAGGTCACCGTCCGCGGGACCCGGGCGGCGGTCCGCACCGAGGGCACCGCGTCCATCCTCGAGGCGACGCTCGACGCCGGCATCGACGTGCCCTACCTGTGCACCGGTGGGATCTGCGGGACCTGTCGTGCGACCGTCACCGAGGGGACCGTCCACATGCAGCAGAACTACGCGTTGGGCGACGACGAGGTGCGGGCCGGGGCCGTCCTGACCTGCCAGTCCCGCCCGACCAGCCCGGCCGTCGCCGTCGACTTCGACCGGTGAGGCGCGCCGGCCCGGCGGCGGGCACCGGCCGCCCCGCGCCTCCGGCGGCGGCCGGGGACCCGCCGTCCCGGCCCCGCGCGACCGGACTGCGGACTACACCGATCCGCCCGCCACGAGACCGCGGCGCAACCGCCGTCACCGCGGTCGTCCGCCACGGCTACCGGGGGCGACCTCGGAGCGGACCGCCGAGAGCTCGGGCCTGCCCCGTGGTGCCCAGAAGCACCACCGGGCGAACAAGGCCGAGATGATGGCCGGCCGCCCGGTCATCCGCGACGAGGGACGGGGCGCGGCGGAGCGGGACACACCGCGGACCGAATGATCCGACGGTGCCGGCTCACGGCGTCGACCCCACCTCGGCAGGCGGCGCGACGGCCGCGCCCGGACGGAGGGTGAGCGGCAGGAGCGCGCGCACCTCGGAGCGGAGGTCGTCGAGCGCCTCCCGTTCCTGCCCGGACACGTAACGCAGCAGCGCCTGCTGGAAGACGCCGTCGAACATGCCGTAGACGGTGTGCGAGCTCAGCGCCACGTCGGTCCCGGCCAGGTCGGCGACGCGGGTGAGGACCCGCCAGACCATGTCCTCGAGCGTGTGGTCGATCTGCTGGACCGCCTCGCGCAGGCTCTCCTCGAACATGCTCTGCGACCGCAGGTCGTACCAGAGCCGGTGCATCGGCGCCTCGTCGACGATCGTCTCGCACAGCTTGTCGGCGAACGCCGACACCAGCCCGTCGGCCGTCGTCGCGCTGGCGACGACACCGTCGTAGCGGGTGACGCACACGGCCTTGTACTGCCGGACGCCGTAGACGATCAGCTCGAGCTTGTCGCTGAAGTAGTAGTGGACGACCCCGTGACTGAACGGCGAGTTGTTCGCGATCTCGCGCAGCGACGAGCGGGCGTAGCCGAGCTCGCCGAGGGTGCGCAGCGCCGAGTCGGCGAGCGCGCGCCGGCGCTCGTCGTGCTTGTCGATCGGGTTGGCCCGCGCCATGCCACGTCCCTTCTTCCGCCGGCAGGCCCTCACGGTAACCCATCCTCGTGACAGCCGGTCACGAAAATCTTGACAGTCGGTCAGTGAAATCTTGACAGTCGGTCAGGGACCCGCGATGGTGTGCCGACCATCACCGCCGATGAAGGAGTGCCAGTGACTCAGATCGACCTGACCGGACGCACCGCGCTCGTCACCGGGGGCGCGCAGGGACTCGGCGAGGGGATGGCCCGCGCGCTGGCCGACGCGGGCGCGCGGGTCGTCGTCGCCGACATCCAGGACGATCTCGGGACCAAGCTCGCCGAGACGCTCGGTGCGCAGCACGGCTTCGTCCACCTCGACGTCACCGACGACGCGTCGTGGGAGGCCGCCGTCGCGTCCACCGTCGAGCGGTTCGGCGGGCTGGACGTGGTCGTCAACAACGCCGGCCTCGAGGTCACGCAGCTGCTGGCCGACACCGAGCCCGACGACATGCGCCGGATGCTGGACGTGAACGTGGTGGGCACCATGCTCGGCATCAAGCACGCCTTCCGGACGATGCGCCCGGGCGGGTCGGCCGGGCAGGGCGGGACCGTCATCAACGTCGCCTCGGTCGCCGCGACGATCGCCTTCCCGGCGATCGGCGGCTACTCGGCCACCAAGTCGGCCATCGACCGGCTCACCCGGGTCGCGGCGATGGAGTCCGGCAAGCTCGGCTACGGCGTCCGCGTCAACTGCCTCTACCCCGGCCTGATCCCGACCGCGATGGGCCAGAAGCTCGCGGTGGAGACCGCCGGCCTCGGCCTGTTCGAGAGCCCGGAGGCCGCCGTCGGCGCCGTGGTGGAGCTGACCCCGTCGGGCCGGCTCGGCGAGGTCTCCGACATCGCGGACGCGGTGGCCTTCCTCGCCTCCGACGCGTCGCGCTTCGTCAACGGCGCCGGGCTGTCCGTCGACGGCGGCATGGGAATGTGATGCGCCTGACCGACTACCTCGACAAGGGGGCCTCGCTCGATCCCGGCGCGCCGTGCCTGGTCTGCGACGGCGAGGTGGCGACCTACGCCGAGGTGCGGGACCTCGGCGGCCGGGTCGCCGCCGCACTGGCCGCGAACGGCGTCGAGCCGGGTGACCGGGTCGCGATCCTCTCGGCGAACGACCCGACGGCGTTCACCTGCGTCTTCGGGATCAGCCGGGCCGGCGCCGTGTGGTGCCCGATCAACCCGCGGAACGAAGCCGCGGAGAACCGCGAGCTGCTGGAGCTGTTCGGCTGCTCGGTCCTGGTCTTCCAGTCGTCGTTCGCGCCGCTGGTGGACGCGATCCGCGCCGAGCTGCCGCAGCTGCGGACCCTGGTCTGTCTCGATGCCGACCTGCCGTGGGCCACCGGGTGGGAGGCCTTCCTCGCCACCGGGACCGAGCCGGTCGACCGGCACTGCCCGGACGACGTCGCGATGATCGTCGGAACCGGCGGCACCACCGGCCGGCCCAAGGGCGTGGTGCTGACCGGCACGAACATCGAGACGATGACGGCGATCACGCTGATGAGCTACCCGTGGCCACCGGACGGCGGGCGCCCGGTCTACCTGGCGCTGGCCCCGCTCACCCACGCCGCCGGGGTCCTGTGCTTCCCGGTGCTGTGCCGAGGCGGCTCGATCGTGGTCATGCGCAGCCCCGACGTCGGTGGCTTCCTGGACCGCGTCGAAGCGCATCGGGTGACCCACACGTTCCTGCCGCCGACGCTCATCTACATGGTGCTCGACCACCCGTCGCTCGACGGGCGGGACCTGTCGTCGCTGCAGTGCTTCTGGTACGGCGCCGCACCGATGTCGGTGACCCGGCTGGAGGAGGCGCTCACCCGGATCGGGCCGGTGATGGCCCAGCTCTTCGGGCAGACCGAGGCGCCCATGATGATCTCGACGATGGCCCCGGCCGACCACTTCGACGCCGAGGGCTCCATCGCCCGCGGGCGGCTCTCCTCGGCCGGGAGGCCGTCACCACTGGTGCGGCTCGCCATCATGGCCGACGACGGCCGGCTGCTCGGCCGCGGCGAGCGCGGGGAGATCGTCGTGCGCGGCTCCCTGGTCATGCGCGGCTACCTCGACGACGAGGCGGCCACCACGGAGGTCTCCGCGCACGGCTGGCACCACACCGGCGACATCGGCTACCTCGACGACGACGGTTTCCTGTTCATCGTCGACCGGGCCAAGGACATGGTCATCACCGGTGGGTTCAACGTCTACTCCTCCGAGGTGGAGCAGGCGCTGATGGCCCACCCCGCCGTCGCCGACTGCGCGGTGATCGGCCTGCCCGACGACAAGTGGGGTGAGCGCCTCACGGCCGTCGTCGCGCTCCGTCCGGGAAGCGCGCTGGATCCGGCCGAGCTGGCGTCGTTCGTCAAGGCCCGCATCGGCAGCGTGAAGACGCCCAAACAGGTCGAGGTCTGGGCGGACCTCCCGCGGTCGAAGATCGGCAAGGTACTCAAGACCGAGATCCGGAAACAGCTCCTGGAACCCTCGTACTCGTCACACGGGGCGGCGCGATCCGCTCTCCAGAACGGCTAGGAGGCCGTACTCATGAAGCTCGCTCTCTACCTCCCGAACTTCCGCGACAAGGTGACCGTCTCCGAACTGGAGGACCTCACCAGCCTCGCCGAGGACCTCGACTTCGACTCCGTGTGGACGCTCGACCGGATCGTCGTCCCGGAGGCGTCGGACCGCGGGGAGCTGCAGTACTCGTTCGGCATGATCCCGGAGATGCCCAAGGGGCTCCCGGTGTCGTCGCGCGGCGAGTGGCTGCAGGGCATGCCGCTGATCCCGTGGCTGGCGGCGAAGACGTCGAAGGTGCGGATCGGCATGAGCATCATCGACACCCCGTTCCGCTCGCCCGGCGTCCTGGCCGCCGAGATGGCCACCATCGACCACCTCTCGGGCGGCCGGCTCAACGTCGGCGTCGGAGCCGGGTGGATGCCCGAGGAGTTCGCGGCCTCGAGCGCCTCGCACATCTTCCCCAAACGGAACAAGCACGTGCGCGAGACGATCGAGATCATGCAGGGGATCTGGGGCAACGACGTCTTCGAGTACCACGGTGAGTTCGCCGACTTCGATCGCTGCGGGTTCGGTGCGAAGCCGTTGCAGAAGCCCGGTCCGCCGATCTTCTTCAGCGGCCTGAAGGACCCGCGGCGCGCGGCGACACGGATCAGCAAGTACGACCTCGCGGGCTGGATCGGGATCCAGGACTCCCCCGACGACATCGCCCGGTGGCGCGGTGAGATCGGGCGCGAGCTCGGCGAGATCGGCAGCACCCGCTCGGTCGACGACCTCGAGATCAGCAGCATGCTCTGGACCGTGATCACCGACCAAGAGGTCGACCAGTCGCCGCAGGGCAAGGTCACCAACCTCCTGGTGGGCACCGCGGGGCAGATCACCGACCGGCTGAAGGCCTACAAGGAGGCCGGCATGACGATGCCGATGTTCTGGCCGCCGTTCCAGGACGTCCCGGTCGCGAAGACGCTCGACGACCTCAAGCGCCTGAAGGAGGAGATCCTGCCGAAGGTCGAGGCCGCGTAGCCGGATCCTCCGACCCACGAGGGTTCGGCCCCGGCCCTGCTGGCCACGGCCGAACCCGCGTGCGCGGTCGGCGCTGCGCTCGGGTTCTGCCGCTGCGCACAGCTCGCGGCGTGGATGGAGCGAACGCGTCCACCGCGGTCCGGCTGACCGTGTGCACCAACCGCACGTCGGTGCACACGGTCTCCAGCGGACCTCAGGCCGGCGCCGGGCCGTCCGCGCCCGGGACCAGCCGCAGCCGGCTCTCGGCGACCGCCTCGACCGCGGCACGGCTGTAGGCCAGCGGGAACGCCACACCGTCGGCCCAGAGACCGAGCTGATCGGCGTAGTGCACCGACCGCGGATCCCCGGACTGGCCGGGCGAGTTGAGGACCATGGTCGCGTCCCACTCCCCCACGTCGACGGCGATCCGGAAGCTGCTGCCCATCACGGCGTTGAACGACGGGTCGTGCCCGGAGAGCCCGACGGTGTCCCCGCTGCCGGCACGCGGCACGGACGGCAGCGCGCGCCAGGACTCCGGGGCCGAGGGGTCGTTCCCGAAGACCGTGTGCCGCAGCTCGGTGCGGTGCAGCGCGCCCCAGGTCCACGTCGCCGGATCGCCACCGAGCAGGTCGGCGAGCTCGGTCAGCGCCTCGCCGAGTGTGTCGCCGATCCCGGCGCGGAGGCGCTCGGCATCGCCCGGGTCGACCGGATCGAACATGGCGAGCATGCGCAGGTCCGGGCGGAGGTCGGAGAACAGCGTGTCGGCGCGGATCAGCCGGTGGCGGGCCGTCTTCGCCCGTTCCGCGTCGACCCCGAGACGTTCCAGGCACCGGTCGACCAGCCACGGACGCAGGTGCCGCCGGACCCATACCTGGAAGATCAGGGCGGGCCGGGAGCCGGTCGTCTCGACGCCGTCCCAGGCCTGCAGCGCCGCCCATTCCTGCGCGTGCGGCATCGGCCCGGTGATCGGGCTCAGCCGATCGAGCAGCCGCCTGCCGTGCACGTTCAGGGCGTCGCCCTGCATCCGGACGCTGCTCGCGACGTCGACGGGGTCGTCCCCGTCGAGCCAGCCGGTGAGGCGCTCGTGCCGTGCGGACGAGTACCAGTCGGTGGTGATCGTCAGCGCGTCGTTGTCGAAGCCGGGCGGCAGGTTCTCCTCGTTCGAGGTCGAGCACCACCCCGACTCCGGATTGCCGACGCCGGGGAGCTCGTCGAGCTGGGCGAACCCGTCCCACTCGAAGCGGCCGTCACCGGGCACGGGCAGTGCGCCGTCCCAGCCCGGCCGGCGCGGCACCAGACCGCAGCCCTGCCAGCCGATGTCACCGTCCGCGGTGGCGAACAGCTGGTTCACCCCGGGTGCTCCCCACCGGCGCAGGGCGCGGCGGAAGTCGGCGGCGTCGTCGGCGTCCTGGTACTCCAGGCTCGCCAGGTAGGGCGCCATTCCCGGCTCGAGCCAGACCGCACGCACGGCCACCGCCACGCGGGCGTCTGAGTCGAGGTGCACCACCGGCCCGTGCCGCGAGTAGGTGAGCCGCAGGGTCTCCTCGCCGGCGCCCGCGACCGCGGTCCGTTCCTCGACGACGGTGAACTCCTCCCACGCGCCACGGTGGCGGTACCGGCTGTCGTCGTCGGGGTGGAGCTCGTAGACGTAGAGGTCCTCGTGGTCGACCGGCCAGATCGTCAGTCCGAAGGCGACCCGTCCGTTGTGGCCGATCGAGACACCCGGCAGGTTCGGCTCTCCCGCCCCGATCACGCTCATCCCGGGCGCCTCGAGGTGGGTCAGGTAGCGCAGCGACGGCACCGTGACCGCCCGGTGCGGGTCGTTGGCGAGCACAGGCCGGCCGGTGGCGGACCGCTCCGGCGACACGACCCAGTTGTTGCTGCCGGTCGGGATCGCCGACGTCGCGGACGCCCCGGGCAGGCCGGTGAAATCGGCGGGGGCGAAGGCCAGCCGGTAGACGTCGAGCACGTCCTCGGTGAGGTGGGTCAGCGCCTCGGGGTCGGGCACGGCGAGGTCGGTGTGCGGGTCCCGCACCGAGCGGAGCTCCTCGGCGGCGGCACCGAGATCGCGGACGGTGAGCGCCCGCGCGAGCTCCTGCTCGGCGTTGTAGAGCAGGCCGTGGGTACGGATGCGGACGACGTCCTCGGGCTCCCAGTGCGCCGGCTCGTGGCCGAGGGCGGCGAACTCCGGCGGGAGCCGCTCGTCGGGCGCCTGCAGGGCCCAGTCGACGTAGGCGTTGACCCCGGTCACGAACGCGGTGACGACGTCACGGACGGCGGTGCCGTAGGCGAGCCACTCGGTGCGCATGTCGTCGCGGTAGAGGAACAGCCGGGTCGCCCGGTCCTGCGCCAGGAACCGGCTGCCGAAGACCTCGGACAGCCGACCCAGGCCGCGCCGACGCCACAGGTCGATCTGGAACAGCCGGTCGCGGGCGGCCTGGAAGCCCTGCGCAACATAGGCGTCGCGCCGGGTCGTGGCGTAGATGTGCGGAACACCCCAGCGGTCGAGGATCACCTCGACCTCGCCGTGCAGTCCCGGCAGGGGAAGGGAGTCGGACGGGAGTGTGGTCATGCCTCTCCTCGCTGAGCGTGCGTGCTGGGGCGTGCGTGCTGTGGGTCAGGCCCAGCCGGAGTCCGCCGGAGCGGGCTCGACGCCGCGCACGTCGGGGAGTGCGAACTTCGCCTCGTCGGTCTCGTCGTCGACCCAGGCGCGCGCGATCTCCTCGATCGTGGCGAACCAGACGCCCTCGTGCCCGCTGATGTAGTCGACCAGCTTCTCGTACCAGAGCATGTGGTTGGCCTGGCCGATGATCTGCGGGTGGACGCACGTCGCGAAGACCGGGTCGGTCTCGTTCCGGTACGCGTAGTCGAAGATGTCCTTCCAGCGCCGGTAGATCGTGTCCGAGTCCTGCATGCCGATCGAGCTGCCGGTGTAGGCCAGCGGCGGGAAGTCGTCGAGGTACCAGCTCACCGGGACCTCGAGGATCCGGCTCGCGCGACCGGCGACGTTGCCCTGTTCCCAGCGCACCTGCCAGCGCTGCGGGTGGTAGGGGTGGAAGTCCCGGCCCATCAGGCTGGTGTCGTAGATCAGCCCGGAGTCCTCCAGGATGTCCAGGGTGGACTCGCTATAGTCCCAGTACGGGGACCGGTAGCCGACGGGCCGGATACCCAGCACCTTCTCGAACGTCGAGAAGGCCAGCTCGACCAGGCGCCGCTCGGTCTCACCGGAGATCAGCGTCGGGTTCTCGTGGTAGTAGCCGTGGTGGCCGAACTCGTGGCCGTCGTCGAGCACCTTCTTGCACCACTCGGGGAACGTGTCGATCGTGTGGCCCGGGGTGAACCAGGTCGTGCGGACGTCGTAGCGCTTGTAGAGCGACAGCAGACGCGGCACGCCGACCTCGGCGCCGAACTCCCCGCGCGACATGGACGACGGGGTGGGCCGGTTGTACGCCCCGAGCCAGAGGCACTGCGAGTCGAAGTCGGTGCCGAGACTGACGGCGATCTTCTTCCCCGGGGGCAGCTGCAGATGTCCCATTACATCTCCGATCCTCGGTGTGACGGTCCGGCCGATCACGGCTCCGGCGACGGTGCGACCGCTCGTCGATGAGCCCGGCCGGTTCGGAGCGAAGCTAGGACCGGCCGGGCCGCCCGCCATCGTCAGATGTACGTAGCGTCGGCGGGCGCGACGACGCGGCCACGGGCCAGCACGGCCATCGCCGGATGCGCATCCGTACGGCATGCTCGTGGGACGACGCGCCCCGTGCGGCCACCGCGCCGGGAAGGAGGTACCTCGATGACGACACCGGGTGGCTCCCGATCGGCGTGGTCGGGCGCGGCCTTCACCGTGCAGGTTCGCCCCGACGGGCGGTTGGGGCTGGCCGACCGCGGCACCCACTGCGACGTGCCGCCGGAGCTGCACCGCATCGCGTCCGCGATGCAGCACACCGACCTGCGGGAATGCCGGTTCCACTGGCGCGCACCGCTGTCCGCCCGGCTCTGCAGGGTCTCCCTCACCACCTGCACCGAGCTCGGCTTCGACCACGTCGAGCTGAGCGGTGACCCCGTCGAGCAGCTCCCGGGCGGGCTGTCGACGCGCGAGCTGGAGGTGCTGACGATGCTCGTCGTCGGCCTCTCCAACGCCGAGGTCGCCGGCGAGCTCGGCATCACCCAGCGCACGGCCGCTACCCATGTCACCCACCTGATGCAGAAGCTGGGGACCCCGACCCGCACGGCTGCCGCGACGCACGCACTGGACACCGGCCTGCTGTGCGTGCCGCTACCGGGATCGGCGGAGCACTACGCGGGCCTGTCGGTGGGCCGGCTCCTCGCCGCCGCGGCCGCTTCCTCCGACGCGGCCGCTCCCTCCGGCGGGCCCCGGCGCGAGGTGCCCCGTCCCCGTCCGGCGGAACCGCGCCGCGAGCTCGTCGTCGGTGCGGCGCTGCCGCTGACGGGCACGGGCAGCGACGACGGACACGAGATGGTCAACGGTCTCCGGCTGGCGATCGAGGAGATCAACGCCGCCGGCGGGGTCCGGGGCCGCAGGGTCCGGGCCGCGGTCCGCGACGTCGAGGTGACCAGCTCCGCGTCGGTCCGGACGGCCTTCGAGTCACTGGCGGGCGGCGGCGTCGACATCCTGACCTCGGGCTACCTCGCCGCGCAGGAGATCGGCCACGAGACGGCGGCGTCCACGGGCGTGCCCTACCTGCATGCCGCGACCAGCGGCGCCATGGAGCAGATGGTGCGCGACGACCTCAGCCGGTTCGGCCGGGTCTTCCAGGTCTGCGCCAGCGATACCGAGTACGCCTCGCGGTTCGTGTCCTTCATGACCTCCGTACGGGAACAGGGTCGCTGGGGCATCGCGTCCGACCGGCTCGCGATCGTCGTGCGGCCGTGGCACGGCGTCGACTTCGGGATCGACCGCGCCAGGACGGTCGCCGACCGGCAGGGGTGGTCGCTCGACGTCGTGCCGGTCGGCCGGACGGGCGGTGGTGACGGCTGGGCCCGGGCGGTGGGTGACGCCGTCCGGGAACCGGCCGCGGCGGTCATGATCGGGAGCTTCTTCGTCGACGACGCGGTGCAGGCGGTGACCGCCCTGCACGAGCGGGGAGCCCCCGTGCTCCCCTACTCGATCTACGCGCCGTCGGTCCCCGCCTTCCGTCACCGCCTCGGATCGCTCGCCGAAGGCGTCATCTGGGCCACCACGACCGGCACCTACTCCGATCGTCCCGGGCGCGCCTTCGCCCGCCGCTACACCGACCGGTTCGGCGCCGCCCCGGGCCGCTCCCACGCCGGCCTCGCCTACGACCGCATGCAGCGCATCGCCCGGGCATGGAGCGCGTGCGGCGACCTGTCCGACGCCGACGCGATCGCCACGCACCTGCGTGCGGAGCCGTACCGCGGGGTCAACGGCACCTACAACTTCGACACCCCCGGCCAGGTCGCGCTCGGCGTCGACGAGCACGGTGACCCCTCGCTTGCCCAGCCGCAGTTGATCTACCAGATCCAGGACGGACGGCAGGTCATCATCGGCGGCGGACCGTTCCGCACCGGCGAGTTCCGCCTGCCCGCTCACCTGCATCGACGATGAGTCCGGGCGACGACGACGCGGCGCCGACACTTCTGTGGCGGCGACGGGTACTCCGGCGGCGAGATGATCGGCAACTACAATTTCGGCGGCGTCTCCCAGGGCCAGGACCTGTACGACCTCATCGAATGGGTCGCCGCGCAGCCGTGGTGCGACGGCAACATCGGCATGATCGGCATCTCGTACTTCGGGTCCATGCAGGTGCTGGCCGCGGCAGAGCGTCCGCCGCATCTCAAGGCGATCTTCGTCAGCGGTGGTCACTTCGACTTCTACGAGACGACCTACCACGGCGGGATCATGTGGTTCATGCCGCGCGCCGCACGTGAGGGACGCGGCGGCGACTCCGGCATCGCGCACACGAACGTGAAGTCGCGCATGATCGAGAGGCACTCCCCCGAGGAGTTGGCCGCGCTCGTCGAGCAGCGGCTGCAGGACCCGGACGTCGCCGCCTGGCCGAACCTCGTGCACGTGCTGAGATATCCGCGCAACCGCGAGATGTGGTTCGACATCGTGATGAACGAGCTCGACGGGCAGTGGTACTCCGAGCGCAACCCCGTCACGCTCGCCGAGAACATCGACATCCCGGTCCACCTGCAGATCGACCAGGGCCGCGGCTGGACCGTCGACGGTCACATCGAGCTGTTCGACGTGCTGAAGGGCCCCAAGAAGCTGGACATCGGTTCCTACCCGCCGATGCAGTCGCGCCCCTGGGGCGAGGAGCACGACCGGATGTTCCGCTGGTACGAGTACTGGCTGAAGGGCATCGACAACGGGATCATGGACGAGCCCGCCGTGAGCGTCTTCGTCGAAGGTTCGCGCGAGGTCGTCACCGCCGCGCAGTGGCCGCCGCGCGAGGTCGAGTACCGGTCGCTGTACCTGCGCCCACGGCACAAGATCTCCGCCGAGCCCGAGCTGATGGGCCCCGAGCACGCCGCGCCGGACGGCTTCTACCAGGCACCGCTGACGGTGACCGACACGGTGCAGATCCTCGGCTGGAGCACCGCGCCGTTCGACGAGGCCACCGAGCTGATGGGCACCGGTGCCGTGCACCTGTTCGCCGAGATCGACCAGCCGGACACCAACCTCATCATGCGGCTGTGGGACGCCGCCCCGGACGGGAGCCGGCAGCTGATCACCACCGGCTTCCTCAAGGCGTCGCACCGCGAGCTGGACGAGCGGACCACCGTGGGCAACCCGTACCACCCGCACACCCGTGCGGTCCCGGTCGAGCCGGGCCGGGTCGAGGAGTACGTGCTGCGCCTCTATCCCTTCGCGAGCACCTTCCTGCCGGGACATCGCCTGGTGGCGGAGCTGTCCAACAACGAACCGCCGGCCGACGCGCACAACGCGCTGCTGCCCCCGGACGCCTTCCACCTGCCCGTCGGCCGGCCGGTGACCCACAAGATCTACCGCGACGCGCTGCATCCCTCCCGGCTCGTGCTGCCGTTCACGACCGGTCGGGCCACGTGACGTAGCCGGCGGTCCGCGAGGACCGGGTGGCAGTGGTCGACCCCTGGATCGGAAGCCGTTCGGACTCGTGATCTTCGGTTCAGGCC
This sequence comes from Pseudonocardia nantongensis, assembly GCF_046546495.1. Classification (NCBI taxonomy): domain Bacteria; kingdom Bacillati; phylum Actinomycetota; class Actinomycetes; order Pseudonocardiales; family Pseudonocardiaceae; genus Pseudonocardia; species Pseudonocardia nantongensis. The sequence continues at coordinate 50,586 of NZ_JBKGXT010000021.1, forward strand.
AGCAGCGGGCCGAGTTGGGTGGCGTGCTCGCGCAGTAGGTTCACCAGCTCGACCTGGGGCTCTGCCATCCGGTGGGCCGGTCCGCTCAGCGCCAGTCCGGCGATCAGGGAACTGTCGGTCGGGCTGCGCACCCCTACGGCGAGGCAGCCGCGTTCGGGGTGCAGCTCGCCGCGCTGCGTGGCCAATCCGGATCGGGTCACCGAGTCGAGGTCTGTGCGAAGCGCGGAGAGGCCGGCAAGCGTGTGTTCGGTGAACCGGGTCAACTTCTGGGGACGGTTCTGGCTGGTCGGAGCCTCGGCGAGCAGCAGCTTGCCGAGTGCGGACGCGTGGGGATGCGCTGCCAGTAGGTGCGCCGGGCTGGGGGGGTGGTCCGGATCCGGGTCGAGGATCACGACGTTGCCCGTGGTGTAGGAGGCCAGGTGGACGCCCCAACGGGTTCGGGAGCGCAGGCGGGACACCACTGCTCGGGCGGCTGTGCTGAGCGGCGGGTTCACCGGAGCGCTGAGCCGTGCCGCCCGGGTCCCGAGTGCGAAACCCGACAGGTCGGGCATCCGCACCAGGTACTCCTCGGCGACCAGTTGGTTGAGCAGGCGGTAGGTCGTGGCGCGAGGCAGCCCCAGTGCCGAGGAGATCTCGCGTGCGGTCACTCCCGGGCCGGCGGCGACCACCTCGGCGAGGATCTCGAGCGTGTTGCGCACCGCTCGTTGCTGACGCCCCACGGGCGGCTGTGACACGGTCCATCACCGCCCGGGCGCGACCGGCGCCCCGACCAGATCCACGGCCGAGGTCTCGTCGTACATGCCGATCGCGGCGACCCGCTCGGGATGCCGGCCCCGCAGCCACAGGTATCGGGTCGCCGCGAGCACCAGCAGTGAGCCGACGACCAGCGGCGCGCTCGTGACCGGTGCCGAGGCCACGAACGCCACCAGTACCGCCAGCAGTACGGGGACGATGACCGCGGTGGTCAGTACCGCGTCGACGGTCAGTTCACCGATCCGGTGCAGGAACACCGGCGCGGCCAGGCAGACCAGCAGATAGGCCAGCAGGTATCCGAGCGCGGCCGTGATGAGCAACCCGCTGAGCGCTCCGCTCGGGGGGATCCCCCAGCCGACCAGGACGGCGGGGACCACGGCCACCACCGGTACGGCGACGGCGACGGCGACGTGCGGGGTCCGGTGGCGTCGGTGTGCCGTGCCGAGGGCCGCGGGCAGCACTCCCTCGCGGCCGGCGGTGAACAGCAACCGGACCAGGGCGGTGGTGGTGGCAAGCGCGCAGGCGAAGAACGAGGCGGCCAGGCCGGCGTCGAGCAGCATCGACAGCCACGGGAGTTGCTCGGACGCCACGGCCGTCGGGATCGGGTTGGGGTTCGCGGCCAGGCCACCCGGCGCCGCGGCGAACATGGCCACCTGGGTGTAGGCGGCGAACAGGCCCAACGCGCCGGTGAGCGCGGCCGTGCGGCGCACCGCGCGGGGGATGGTGTGGAAGGGGCGGCGGGCCTCGACGCCCAGGGCGACCGCCGCCTCGAAGCCGATGAACAAGGCCAGCGCAGGCAGCACCCCGGCAGCGATGGCGCCGAGCCCGACATCGGCCGGCGCCGTCAGCTGCGCGGTGTCGACAAGCACCCCGTGCTGGGCCAGCAGGATGGCGAACACGACCAGGATCAGACCGATCGAGAGCGTCTCGACCAGCAGCACCACCACCGCGGAGAGCCGGACCCCGCGGACGGTGAGCGTCGCGATCAGTGCGGCCAGCATCAGCAACGCGCCGATCACGCTCGGCGGCGCGAACGCCGGCGACATCCCCAGGCGGGTCAACACGGCGCTGAGCTGGATCGCCGCCCCGGTCAAGGCCGACATGGACAGTAGACCGTAGCCGATCAGCAGGCCGCTGCCGCACAGGAACGCGGGGCACGGACCCAGCCCCTTCGCGGTGAGGCTGTAGAGGGAACCGGCCGCGGCCATCCGCCGGGTGAACCTGCCGATGCAGCTGGCGACCAGCAGCGCCAGCGCGGTTGCCACCGCGATCGACCAGATGGTGGCGGAGCCGGAACTGGCGGCCACGAGCGCCGGGACGACCGCCATGGCCGCGGCCGGGGCCGCCCCTGAGACCGATTGGGCGAACACCTGCACCGGTCCGAGATTGCGCCGGTCCAGCCCGGCCATCGGGGATTGTGTGCGGAGCAGGTCCGCGCCCCGGGGCGAACGTGTCACCACGCCTCCTGATCGCTAGAATGGGTCCTCGAGCCGCCTCCTCGGACCGCTGCCTCCCCGGGTCGAGCCGTTCCGAGTCGATGAACCACACCGCTGCCGCGGGCGCAACCGGTTCTCCCGGGTTGTGAGACCACGAACAGATCGTCTTCTCGGGTTGTGGGACGGCATCTTGTCGGGTGGTGACCGGCGTCGCATCGTCACCGGCCACGACCGCCCGACCGACCGAGGAGCGAGATGACGATCATCGACGCGGCCAGTGCCGACCGCGACGCCCACACGGCCCACCCGCTCGATCCGACCACCGCGTCCGAGATCTCGGACGTCCGCGAGATCCTGTCCGATACCGGCCTGCTCACCGAGCAGACCCGGTGGGCGGCGCTGCTGCCGGAGGAGCCGGCCAAGACCGAGGTGCAGGCCCACGAACCGGGTGACGGCGTGGACCGCCGGTTCCGGGTCATGCTGCTCGAGCTCGACACCGGGGCCTCCCGCGACGTGGTGGTGTCGGTGACACACCGCCGGGTCGACGTGGTGCGCGAGCTGGACCCGGCCACGGCCGGGCAGCCACCGATCATCGACGAAGAGTTCGACATGATCGAGGGCGTCATCCTCGAGAGCGACGAGTGGTGCTCGGCGCTGCGCCGTCGCGGCGTCGACCCCGCCACTGTCCGTGCGGCCCCGCTCTCGGCCGGGGTCTACGGATACCCGGAGGAGGTCGGGCGGCGCGTCGTGCGGGTACTGGGCTTCCGTCAGGACCACCCGGCCGACAGCCCGTGGGCACACCCGATCGACGGGGTCGTCGCCTACGTCGACCTGACCGCGCGCACGGTCAACAAGGTGATCGACGTGCGGGAGTTTCCGGTGCCGACCGAGCCCGGCAACTTCGACGATCCCGCGCAGGTCGGGTCGAACCGGACGACGCTCAGGCCGATCGAGATCACCCAGCCGGAAGGCCCCTCGTTCACCGTCGAGGGCAACCGGCTGCGCTGGGAGAAGTGGGATCTGCGGATCGGGTTCAACGAGCGCGAGGGCCTGACCCTGCACCAGATCAGCCTCGACGGCCGGTCCTTCGCCTACCGGGCGTCCATCGCCGAGATGCTCGTTCCTTACGCCGACCCCTCGCCGGTGCGCTCCTGGATCAACTATTTCGACCAGGGCGAGTACAACTTCGCCCGCTACGCCAACTCCCTGGAACTGGGCTGCGACTGCCTCGGCGAGATCCACTACATGGATGCCGTGATCGCCGACGACTTCGGCGCACCGCGGACGATCCGCAACGCGATCTGCATGCACGAGGAGGACTACGGCGTGCTGTGGAAGCACACCGACCTGTTCACCGGCGCGGCCGAGACCCGCCGGCAGCGGCGGATGGTGATCTCCTACTTAACCACGATCGGCAACTACGACTACGGCTACTACTGGTACCTCTACCTCGACGGCACGTTCGAGTGCGAGGTCAAGGCCACCGGGATCCCGTTCACCTCCGCCTACCCGGAGGAAGGCACCGAGTTCGCCACGGAGGTGGCACCCGGGCTGGGCGCGCCGTACCACCAGCACCTGTTCTCGGCGCGGCTGGACATGACCCTCGACGGGACACGCAACGCCGTCGACGAGCTCGAGACCGAGCGCCTCCCGGTCGGTCCGGACAACCCGCGCGGCAACGCCTTCCGTCGCGCCCGCACCCGGCTGAGCACCGAGTCGGCGGCGCAGCGCATGGCCGACAACAACCACGGCCGCACCTGGCGCATCCTCAACCCGGAGGTGCACAACCGCTACGGCAACCCGGTCGGCTACGTACTGCACCCGGAGGGACACCCGGTGATGCAGGCCGACGAGTCCTCCGTGGTCGCCCAGCGCGCCGGGTTCGCCACCCGCCACCTGTGGGTCACCCGCTACGACCCGGCGCAGCGGTATTCCGCCGGAGACCTCATCAACCAGCACCCCGGCGGCGCCGGACTCCCGGAGTGGACGGCCGCGGACCGCAACGTGGACGGCGAGGACATCGTGCTCTGGCACACCTTCGGTCCGACCCACTACCCCCGTCCGGAGGACTGGCCCGTCATGCCGGTGGACACCGCGGGCTTCACCATGAAGCCGGACGGGTTCTTCGATCGCAACCCTGCGCTGGACGTGCCGCCGAGCTCGAACGGCCACTGCGCGTCCGGACAGGCCGGCGGGGACGGTCATGGCGACTGAGCTGGAGCCGACCGGCGTTCGCGCCGGCGCCGGCGCGAACGCCTCCGAGGGGCGGTTCCGCAAGTCCCTCGGCCTGCCCGACGTCATCGCGCAGAGCCTGTCGGTCATCGCCCCGGCGATGTCCGGGGCGTTCCTGACCTACCTGGCCTCGACCAAGGCCGGTGGCGCTACGCCGCTGGCGTTCCTGCTCGGCACGCTGGCCATGCTCTGTGTGGGGGGCACGGTGGCGTACTTCGCCCGGTCGCTGTCCTCGGCCGGTTCGATGTACACCTACCTCACCCGGGGCGCCAACCGGTGGATCGGGTTCCTGGGAGGGTGGTGCTACGCTGCGGCGTTCCTGATCCTCGGTGGAGCCGTGCTCTGCGGGTTCGGGTTCTTCACCGCCACCCTGGTCAACCTGGTCACCGGCGCGGACCCGTCCTGGATCTGGTTCTCGCTCGCGGGGCTGGTGCTGATCACGCTGATGAGCCTGTTCAACGTGCAGGCCTCGACCCGAATCCAGCTCGCGTTCCTGCTGATCAGCATGCTGGCGATGCTGGCGGTCTCGGTGATCGTGATCGCCATCGGCTCGCCGTCGGTCAGCGTGCTCGACCAGTCCACCCCGGTCGCCGACCCCGGCCGCAGCCTCGACCTGGCTGCGTTCTGGCCCAGTGCGGCCGGTGTCCCGTGGACCGGGATCCTGTTCGGGCTCAGCTTCGCGATGCTGTCGTTCACCGGCGCCGAAGCCAGCGCAGTCCTCGCCGAGGAGACTCGCAACCCTCGCCGGGTGATCCCGCGCGCGGTGGTCGGCTCGATCGTGCTGGCCGGGCTGTTCTATCTGGTCATCACCTACGCCACCGCGGTCGGCTTCGGAGTGCAGCAGGCCGCGACCGACTGGCCCACCTCGGTTGCCGGGCTGGCCGCGGTCGCCCCGGACACGCTCACCGCCGCGATCGTGCTCGCCTGTGCCGCGCTGGCAAGTCTGTTCTGTGCGCTGGGCGTGCACATGGCGGTGTCCCGGGTGCTGTTCGCGATGGGCCGCGAACGGGTGCTCCCGGCCTGGCTGGGCCGCCTGCATCCGAGGTGGAACACCCCGTGGCGGGCGATCGGGGTCGACGTCGCGGCCTGGGTGGTCCTCGCGGGCGGCTCGGTGCTACTGACCAGCCGAGCCACCCAGATCACGGTGGCCGGTGGCGAGGACAGCGGGCTCACCGGCGGGGTGTTCGTGTTCACCTTCCTGGCCGGGCTGGGCACACCACTGCTGATGTTCGTGTACCTGCTGCTCGGTATCGCCGGCACCATGCAGGGACGGCGAACCGGCAAGCCCGCTTTCCAGGTCGTCGCGGTGTTGGCGGCCATGGTCGGCGCGCTGGCCGTGTTCGGCGGGCTGTACTACTCGTTCGTACCCAGCACCCCCGGAACGCCGATCCCGCTCGTGACGGCGATGGTGCCGTGGGTGTGTCTCGGAGTGGCGGTGATCGGACTGCTGGTCGCCGTCTGGATCCGGTATACGCGGTCGCCCGCGTGGGCCGACATGGGCACCGTCTTCGACGAGGTGTGACGGGTGAATCGTCCCGGCGAGTGGCCCGCGGGCCACTCGCCGGATGCCGGGCAGCGCGGCGTTCAGCGGGACTCGCGATCCCGATCTCCTGATCGATCGCCGTGGCCGGGTGGTCCAGACGCGAGTCCCGTCCCAAGCCCCATTCACATCGGTCGTTCAGCGCTTGCCGCGGAACCGCGACAGCATCTGCTGAGCTTTGGCCCGGTTACGCGGGTCGCTCGCCATCCGCTTGGCCTGCTGGGTGTACTTGCGTCCCTGCGGACTCTTCAGGAACGACTGGATCCGCGCGACGATGCCTGCCATCTCGACCTCCACATCTGACCAGGACGCCGCCGTGGATCTGGACGTCCTTTTCGCCCGATTGTGCCTCATACGCCGATACACCCGTCGCTTCTCCCGCAGCAGGCCTGCGTGCCCGGGCTGTCGGCGCCGCCTTGCCTGCCGCCCAAGAACTCCGCAACGACGTCGAACCGGCCACAGGTCGTCACGCGCCGTCCGGACGCGGCTGCAGGGAGCGGCTCACTCATCCTCGACAGTGGTCTGCGCAGGCGTCACCGAGGCGCAGTCGAGGTCGAGGGTGCGGATCTCGGCGAGCGCCGCCGCCGCCTGGCGCTACAGACCTCGGATGTCGGCGTGGGCCGTCAGACGGACGGCGCGATCGGCGAGCGCCGCCGGCGCGGGGGCGGGGACGGGCATGCGGTCGGCCGCCGCCAGCGGACCGAGATCGAGACCGGTCAGCTCGGCGATCCGGGCAACCGGGACCTGGAACGTCCGGAACTCCCCGAGTGGCGGTGGCTGGCCCTCCTGCTGCAGGTCACCGAGCTGTGGGGTCTGGTCGAGCAGATAGCCGGTGGTGCCCAACGCGCCACCGACGGCGAAGCCGCCGATCTTCCAGAACTGCCGGGGCACCTTCAGGCCGCGGTAGGGCGGGTCGTCGTCGGCAAGGACCGGGCCGGTGAACACGACGAGCTTGCGGTCGTGGTCCCCGGCGTTGTCGAGCAGGTAGTCCTCGAGCCCGAGTCAGAGCTCGCGGTCCTGGTTGAACGACGACGCCTGCGGGGCGGCGTTGGTGTAGCAGAACGTGTCGCTGTTCGCCCGTTCCGCCTCGGACTGCTCGCCCCACACCGGGTCCCGGCGCCGGACCAGGTGGCCGCGGTCCAGGTCGTTGTCGGCGTAGATCTCCTCGCCGGCCTGCTGCTCGGCCGGGAGCCGGTCGTCGAGCCGCCAGTCATCGGAGCGCTCCACCTCACGCAGGCTCGCACCGTCGATCGCAACCGCGGTGGCCGCGGCGAGGCGGCGGTCCGGGCGGTGCAGCGTGGAGAAGTGGGTGTAGGCCAGTGGCACGGTCGCTATGCCGGGCGCGGCGGGCATCGGTGCGGGGACGCCGAGGAAGTCCGGCACGTAGCCGGCCGGTTGGGGAGCGTTCATGGCGGCGACCGTAGGGGCGCCGGGTGAACGCGGCTTGACACGCGGAGCGCATCGTCGTGATCACAAGTCCGTGGGCTGCAAGGTTGCGCGGCGGGCCGGGTTCGAACCGGCAACCTGTTGCAGCGGCGGCGGTCGGACAGGTCGTCGAGCTGGTGGCGCCACAGGCCGGCGTTGACGATCACGCCGTGCACGAACAGCGCGGCGGGGCCGTGGCCGCGTTCGGCGTAGGCGACGGTGCCGGACGGGGTCTCGACGGTGGTGCGGGGCAGCGGGTCCACGGGTCTCCCCGGGACGGGCTGACCTGCCCGAACAAGACCCGGACCAGAGGCGGGCTCCCCGTGGGCCAGCGCACCTACAACATGCTGCACTCAACCACCCGAGCCCTGGCCGAACGCGGGAACTCCCTGCTCAAGACCACATTCCGCGCCCTGCGCCGGGTCACCCTGTGCCCCTGGCGGATTGGCGCGATCACCGCCGCAGCCCTCGTCCTGCTCCACCACGGACACGACCGAACGACCTGATCAACTCTCTACTGGGAAAGATTCACTGTGCTGGTCACAATCGGTGCCGATCAACACCGGTCGGCAGTGGTCGTCACGAGCATGCGGGAGTAAAGACGCTGACCTTCCCGAGCGGGGCAGTCATCGCCCCCAGGTGTACACATTTTCGCCGCCTCACAACGATGATCACCATGAGGCGGCGACAGTCAGATGACGTGCCTCGCGTGTGTCTCGGGGGCAAAGAGCTCGTCCGGGGCGAGCTGACGGCCGGTCAGACCTTGCTCATGTGCATACCGTAGGAACACATCTAACGTCTGGCGGTTGGCCTCGAGACCGTACGGCCAGAAGTCCTGCCCCAACAGCGCCTGTGTTCGCTCGACCTCGTCGTAGAGCCAGGGAACGAGATAGGGGTTTGCCGCGGTCTCGGCCATTCGCGCCAACGACAACGACTTGGCCCGCTCGAACGCGCCGAACAGCGATCCGGCCAGCCAGGGTCGCGCTTCATAGATGTCCCGGCGTAGAACGACGGTATGCATGATCGGGAAGATCCCGGTGTCCCGGGCATACTCCTCCTCGACGGCCCGAGGCTCGGAGAACAAGCGTCGTACCTCCGGCCGGCCCTCAAGTATCGGCCGCGGCGTGCGGGGTGCGTAGAGTGCGTCGATCTCACCGGTGACGAGCATGTCCGCCAGAGTCCGGTGCGGAGCGATAGGCGCTACGTCGATCTCCGGCGGCAAATTCAGAACTTGCTTCTCGACCCGGCCTGGCGAGTGCATGCCGCCGGTCCGGTAATGCACCGACGCCACCGGGACATCGTGCCGGTCAGCCAGGATCCCACGGATCCATACCACCGCCGTCAGCTGATACTCCGGCACCCCGACGGTGCGGCCCACCAGATCCGAGGGCTTCTCGATCCCGCTACCGCTGTGCACGTAGATCCCATGATGCCGGAACGCGCGCGACGGGAACACTGGGATCGCGACCAGGCCGCCGGCATTCGGGTCGGCCGCGGCGGCGGTGACATAGGACGACAGCGACATCTCCGCGGCCTCGAACTCACGGTGCCGGAGCATCCTGAAGAACGTCTCCTCGATCGGGAGGTTCAGGTAGGTGAGGTCGACGCCGTCGGGTCGGACGGTGCCGTCGGCCAGCGCGCGGGTTCGGTCGTAGTCCCAGCAGGCCAGGGTGATCGGTACACGGGTCACCGCAGACCGCCCGCACCGGCACGGTTCGCGGCGGCCGGCTCGCCCGTCTCGCAGGTCATACATTCTTCACAGGCCATTGCGGCAGCCCTTTCGGTCGTGGTGACGGTTCCCGGAGCGGTGAAGTGCCGGTCCTTTGTCGTTCGTGGGACCTCGACGATCCGTGCGATGCGTCAACGTGGTCGCGCGTCAACGACCACGCCGCAGGATAACTGCGTTGACCACGGGAATGCCGATATAGACGGCCAGTGGGACGAGTACGACGCTGGTGATCAAAGACTGGGCGAGCACCGGCAGGGTCGCGACCACGGGGCCGGCGGTCGCGGTGAACAGCAACGAGAACGGGAACAGTCCGGCCCAGACCACGATCGCGGTCCGCCACCGAGGCGGCTGTCCGGACGGCTGCAGCCGAACCGCGGGGACCGGGTCCGGCGCGCCGTCTGTCAGCCGATCGGCAACAGCCAGACACTCGACCCGTTGTTCACTGGCCTCCCACTCGGCGAGCGTAGCCGCGCTGTCGAAGGTCAACGACACAGTGACAGCGCCGTCGTCGCGTCGTTCGAACTGCGAGTCCAGGTAGCCGCGTGTGTGTGCGGCCTCGGCGCAGAGCTTCGCCGCCCACTTGTGGAGTTGCTCGTCGTGCCTGGGCAGCGGCTTACGGGTGGCCGCCATCGTTACCGGGAGCCGAAGAACTTCCGTCACGGCGGGCTCAGCGGGCTGCCGGGGGCAGCAGCCCCGGCGGCAGCCCGTACATCTGGTTCTGGACGACGTCCACGATCGCCGGCCCGTCCTGGGCCAAAGCCTTCTCCAGGGCCGGGGCGAGCTCGTCGTCGGTCGTCACCCGTGCTCCGTGGCCGCCGAGCGATCGGGCGAACTCGGCCAGGTCAGGGTTGCCGTAGAAGACGCCGAGGTAGCGCCCTTCATGCGCGGATCGCTGGCGGTCGCGGGTGTTGCCGTAGGCGCTGTTGTTCATGACGACGTTGACCACCGAGATCGACTCCCGCACGCAGGTCTCGAAGTCCTGGGCGACCATCCAGAAGCTGCCATCCCCGCTGATGGCGACGACACGCTGGTCGGCGCGGGCCAGGGCTACGCCCATCGCGGCGGGCAGGCCCCAGGCCATCGCGCCGCCCGCCGAGCCGAAGAAGGTGCCCGGGCGATTCAGGCGCAGGTAGCGGTGGCTCCACGGGCCGAAACTGGGTGCGTCCTGGACGAGCAGGACGCCGTCGGTGTCGGCGACCCGCTGCAGCGCGGACACCGCTGCGATGCTGCTGACGCCACCGGCCGGATCGTCCTCGGCCAGCTCCGGTGACGTGAGCGAGGAGGTCCGGACGTATGCGGCCCGCAGTGCGCTGCGCCGTTCGGCCGGTTCCGGCGCGGTGTCGTGCACCGCGGCGCTCAGCGCTCGTGCGGCGAGAGCGGCGTCGGCCACCATGCCGACCTCCGGCGGGTACACCCGGCCCAGTTCCTCCGGGTCGATGTCCACGTGCACCAGCCGAGTCTCCGGCGACAACAACGTCCAGCGCTTCGTGGTGAACTCGGAGAACCGGCAGCCCAGTGCCACGAGTACGTCGGCGTCCCGGACCGCGTCCTCGGTCACCGGGTGCGCGCCGTAGCCCAGCGCACCGAGGAACGCGGGGTGGTCGTGCGGGACGGAGCCCTGACGCAGCCATGTCGTGAGTACCGGCGCACTCAGGCGCTCGGCGAGTTCGAGTACCGCGGCCGGGTTGCCGGCCGCGCCGCCGCCGACCAGCACGGCGGGCCGCTCAGCGTGGCGGAGGAGCTCGGTTGCCTCCCGCACGGCTGCAGGGGCGGGGGCCGGGGGGTGCGTCCGCCTGCGCGGCGCCGGGCGCACTCCGTCGTCCACGACAGCCTGCAGCACGTCCAGTGGCAGCGACACGACGACGGGTCCTGGACGGCCGCCGACGGCGGTGCGGACCGCGCGCTGCAGCAGTTCCGGTACCCGATCCACCTGGTGGATCTCGACGGCCCACTTGCTCATCGGCCGGAAGGTGGCGACGACGTCCATCTCCTCGAAGGCGCGTCGCTCCACGATGCCCGCAGGCACCTGCCCGACCAGCAGCACCAGCGGAACCGACTCGTCGTAGGCGTTCTGCACGGCGATCGCCGCGTTGGCCGCACCAGGACCTCTGGACACGAGGCAGACCCCGACACCCACGCCGGACCGGGAGACGCCGTCGGCCAGGAATCCCGCGACCTGCTCGTGCCGGGTCGAGACGAACCGGACGGCCTGCTGACGGGCAAGGCTGTCGATCAGATCCATCACCGTCGTCCCCGGCACTCCGGCGACGAGGTCTACCCCCTCAGCGCTCAGGCACTCGACGACGAGGTCCGCCCCTGTCCGAGCGGGAGCCCGATCTCCGATCTCCATCGATCCTCCTGCCGTCGAACACGCCGTGTGTCTTGACACGATCGACAGCGTGGCAGAAAGTTCTTCTGCATAACAGAGGAACTTTCTTTCTGCGGCGCAGAGTCATGAGCGACGGGGACTGCCGTCCTGATCGCCGCACCGCCAACCCTCTTGGGGAGAACCGTGTCCATCCACGTCATCGGCGTCGTGGCCCTTGTGCTCGTGTTCATCGTGGGCACGGTCCGGCCGGTCAACATCGGCGCGCTCGCATTGGTCGCGACGTTCCTCGTCGGCACACTGGTCGCGGGTGAGAGTCCCGATGAGGTCCTCGCGGGCTTCCCGCCCGACCTGTTCGTCCTTCTGGTCGGGGTGACCTACCTGTTCGGTCTGGCCGCAGTGAACGGCACCCTGGAATGGCTGATCGACCGAGCCATCGGACTGCTCGGAGACCGGCCCGTCCTGGTCCCGTGGCTGATCTTTATCTTCTCCGCGGTCCCGACCACGGCGGGCGCGCTCGGCCCAGCCGGCGTCGCCATGCTGGCCCCGCTGTGCATGCGCCTGGGCGAGCGCTACGGGATCGACCGGCGGATGTCGGCGTTGATGGTCATGCACGGCTCGTGCCTCGGGAACTTCTCACCACTCAACGGCCTCGCGATCATCGTCCGCCAGACCGCCGACAGCAACGGCCTTCAGGTGTCCGCCGCCCAGTTGTTCTTCGGCAATGCGGCATACAACATCGGCCTCGCCGTCATGATCTATCTGTGTTTCGGTGGCCGCGACCTGCTACGCCGACGTCGCGAGCAGTCGACCGGGGCTGCCGCACTCGTGGGCGCGGGCGCTGCCGGGCGACCTGCGGACGGTGCGTCTGCCACGAGTGGCACCATCAAGAGCGAGGTCACGGGCACCGGCCCGACCGGCGCTACGGTCGACGCTCCGACGGAGACATCCCTGATCGCCCCGGAACGCGCCCGGCTGCGCTTCGACCAAGTCGTCACGCTCATCGTCATCGTCGCGGTCGCCGTCGGTGCACTGGTCTTCGACCTGGAGATCGGCTTCCTGGCCCTGATCGCGGCAGCGCTGCTGCACGCGACCTTCCCATCCCGCTTCCAGCTGGCCGACAAGCGGATCGTGTGGACGGTCGTGCTACTGATCTGCGGAGTCGTGACCTTCGTCGGGGCTCTGCAGCGCTACGGCACGATCGACCTGGTCGGCGGCGGTATCGCCTCACTGGGTACACCATTGCTCATCGCGTACCTGCTCTGCCTGGTGGGCGCGTTCACGTCCGCGTTCGGCTCCAGCGCCGGTCTGCTGGGGGTGCTCATCCCGCTCGCGGTGCCGTTCCTCGTCCAGGGCGAGGTAGGCGTAACCGGGATGATCATCGCGCTGTCGATCTCCGCGACCGTCGTGGACTCCACACCGTTCTCGTCGGTGGGAGCACTGACATTGGCCACTGTACCGGAGGAGGAGCGGCGCCCCATGTTCCGCACGATGCTCGGCTGGGGCGCGGCGATGGTGGTGACGGCCCCGGTGATCACGTGGCTCCTGTTCGTCCTGCCCACGAGCTGAGCCGGCCAGACTGAGGGACACCTCCCGCCCGCCGGTGTCGACACCACCGGCTCGTCTCCCCGAAGGGAACCCAGCCATGACCTTGGCCGAAACTCGCCGAACCGCCGTCGACCGTCGCTTCGACGTCCTGCTCGGCGGCCGTCCGATGGTCGGCGCGGCCCGTTACGAGGTGGAGGACCCGACGACCGGTGGCCGGCTGACCGACGCTCCGGATTGCTCGGCCGAGGAGGTGGACCGGATCGTCCTGGCTGCCGCCGAGGCGCAGCGCGCCTGGGGGGCGACGCCGCCCAGGGCCCGCGCGGCGAAGGTACGCGAGTTCGCAGCTTTGCTGCGGGCACACACCGAGGAGCTTGCCACTCTCGACGCACTCGACGCCGGTTTCCCGCTATCTGTGATGCGCGCCGACGTCGACGCGGCGGCGACCCTGCTGGACATCATGGCCGACAACGCACTGGCCCTGGGTGGGGCGACCTACCCCCTCTCGGAGAACCTGCATTACAGCGTGCAGCAGCCCTACGGTGTGGTGGGCCGCATCGTCCCGTTCAACCACCCGCTGATGTTCGCTGCCGGCAAGGTGGCCGCTCCCCTGGTGGCGGGCAACGCCATCGTCCTCAAAGCCCCTGATCAGTCACCGTTGTCGTCACTTCGGATGGCTGAGCTGGCTGCCGAGGTGTTCGGGCCGGACCTGTGCGCGGTCGTGTCGGGTCGCGGTGCCGTCAGCGGGCGGGCACTGGTCCGGCATCCGCTGATTCGCAGGATCGGTTTCATCGGGGCGCCCGACACCGGGCGGTTGATCCAGCACGAGGCCGCAGAGTCCGGCGTGAAGTACGTGAGCCTGGAGCTCGGGGGTAAGAACGCCCTGATCGTCATGCCCGACGCCGACCTCGACGCCGCAGCCGCGAGCGCCGTCTCCGGGATGAATTTCACCGCCACCGCCGGGCAGTCCTGCGGCTCGACCAGCCGTCTGCTGTTGCACGAGTCGATCGCCGACGAGGTGCTGGCCTCGGTCGTCGCGCAGGTGCATGCCATCCGGGTTGGGCACCCGCTGACCGAGGGCACCCAGATGGGCCCGGTGATCGACCGCCGGCAGTACGACAAGTCGATCGCGGCGATCCACGCCGGGGTCGCGGCCGGCGCAGAGGTGCTCGTCGGCGGTGGACGGCCGGACACCGTCGGCAACGATGGCTGGTACGTCGCCCCGACCGTGCTCACCCGCGTGGCTCCCGACAATCCCGCCGCGACAGAGGAGATCTTCGGCCCGGTTCTCTCGGTACTCACGTTCGCCGACGAGGACGAGGCGTTGGAGATCGCCAACGGTACCGAGTACGGGCTCACCGCCGGAGTGTGGACGAGCGACGTCACCCGGGCTCACCGAATGGCCGCGCAGCTGCAGGCGGGCTACGTCTGGGTCAACGGCAGCTCCCGTCACTACTGGGGTCTGCCGTTCGGTGGGGTCAAGTCGTCCGGCGTCGGACGCGAGGAGTCCGTCGAGGAGCTTCTGTCCTACACCGAGACCAAGGCTGTGACGGTCGTCCTGGAGCAGTGAGCCGCTTGACGACCACGGCGAGCACTTGCTCTACTGGACAGAGGAGTTTTCTTCTTTCCAGAAGACACGAGGGTGTCCGTCGGAAACCCGAGGGGACGGATCGATGACCGACCAGACCGAAGTTCTCGCCGCCGTGGAGCGCGGGATGATCCCGGCGCACGTCTACAACGACCGCGAGATCTTCGAGCTCGAGAAGGAGCGGGTCTTCTCCCGCGCATGGGTCTTCGTCGGCCACGAGTCCGAGATCGCCCGGCCCGGTGACTACGTGGTCCGCCGGGTGCTGGAGGACTCGTTCATCGTCACTCGCGACGAGAAGGGTGAGATCCGGGCGCACTTCAACATGTGCCTGCACCGCGGCATGCAGGTCTGCCGCGCCGAGATGGGCAACGCCTCACATTTCCGTTGCCCCTACCACGGCTGGTCCTACCGCAATGACGGCCGGATCGTCGGGCTGCCGTTCCACCAGGATGCCTACGGCGGCGAGGCCGGGTTCAAGCGCAAGGGTCAGCGGCTGCTGCCCGCTCCCAACCTGGCCACTTACAACGGCATGATCTTCCTGAGCATGGACCCGCACGCTCCTCCGCTGGAGGAGTTCCTTGGTGACTTCCGGTTCTACCTGGACTACTACACCAAGCAGAGCGCCAGTGGAATCGAGCTGCGCGGCCCGCAGCGCTGGCGGGTCAAGGCCAACTGGAAGATCGGCGCGGAGAACTTCGCCGGCGACATGTACCACACACCACAGACCCACACCTCGGTCGTGGAGATCGGCCTGTTCCGCGAGCCCAAGGCCGAGAAGCGCAAGGACGGCGCCACCTACTGGGCCGGGGCCGGCGGCGGCACGACCTACAAGCTCCCGCCGGGCCCCCTGGACGAGCGGCTGCGCTACGTCGGCTACCCCCAGGAGATGGTCGACCGGATGACGCAGCAGTGGTCGCAGGATCAGCGCGACGTCGTCGGGACCGACGGCTTCATGGTCAGTGCGGCGTCCGTCTACCCGAACCTGTCGTTCGTACACAACTGGCCCCGGGTGGCCGAGTCGGACGACGTGCTGCCGTTCATCTCGATCCGGCAGTGGCAGCCGATCAGCGAGGACGAGACCGAGGTGCTGTCCTGGTTCGCCGTGGACGCCGAGGCGCCGGAGGAGTTCAAGGCGCTGTCCTACAAGGCGTATCTGATGTGCTTCGGCTCGACCGGCATGTTCGAGCAGGACGACGTGGAGAACTGGGTCTCGCTGACCAACACCGCCGCAGGCTCGATGGCACGACGGCTGCAGCTCAACAGCCGGATGGGGATCCTGGAGGACGATTCCGAGGTCGTTCCGGAGCTGACCGCCGAGCAGTTCCACGGCCCGGGCTCGGCCCGCACCGGCTACAGCGAGTACAACCAGCGGGCGCTGCTTCGCCGCTGGGCCGGCGACCTGGCGACCCCGGTGGCGGCCGCCGGCACCCTCACCGTCGGTGAGCCGGAGGCGGTGACCCAGGTATGAGCAACCCAACCTTCACCGACCGGCCGGGCCCCGGGGGCCCGACGACGCATTCGTCCCGGTCCACCCTCGGCGTGCGCGCCTCCCGCATGCAGCGTGTGGGTGCCACACTGCCCTTCGGCGACGAGCGACACCTGTTGGCCCATCAGTGGCTGGTCGACGAGGCGTGGCTGCTCGACGCCCAGTCCTACAGCGAGTGGCTCGACCTGCTCACCGACGACATCCACTATTTGATGCCGGTCCGGGTCAGCACGGCGCTCGGCGCCGGCTACGACACCTCGCCCGGGATGGCCCACTTCGACGAAGACAAGTATTCGCTCTCCCGCCGGGTCGCCCGCTTCCTCACCGAGCACGCCTGGACCGAGGACCCGCCCTCGCGACTGCGCCACCACCTGAGCAACGTACGCACGTTCGCCGCAGACGATCCCGACCACCTCGTCGTGGAGTCCGCGACCCTGTTGTTCCGCAGCCGCGGCGACGTCCGCGAGGGCTCGTTCGTCTCAGCCGGGCGTGAGGACCTGCTCCGGTCCACCCCCGAGGGCTGGAAGCTGGCCCGCCGCACGATCATGGTCGACGACTCGGTCATGCGGATGCAGAACCTGGCGATCTTCCTATGACGCTGCGCTGGGAGGGAGAGGAGGCCGACGCGCGCGCCGCGCGCCGCGCCGCAGCCGAGCACGCCGAGCTGCTGGAGAACTCCGCCGGCGAGCCGATCACGGTAGCCAACGAGTTCGCCGAGATCCGAGTGCGGCTGGTCCGGACCCGCAACGGCGCACGACTGCTGGTCGAGTCGCCCAAGTCCGGCCAGTGGGTCTCCCTGTGCCCGCTCGAGCTCGAGTCGCTGACCTGGCAGAACACCGCCACGTTCTCCGCAATGATCGGCACGCCGTTCGCCCCGTTGATCCCCGACGAGGACGAGCCGGAACCGCCCGCACCGCAGGGGGCCGACTCGTGACCGGGTGGTTGGCGGGTCGGCGCGCGCTGGTCGTCGGCGCCGGCTCGGGCATCGGCCGGGCTGTCGTCGACGCGTTCCTGGCCGAGGGCGCGCGGGTCGCCGTGCTCGAGCGAGACACCGAGAAGTCGGCCGCTCTGACGGCGGCACGGCCCGAGGTTCCGGTCACCGTCGGTGACGCGACGAGCCGGCAGGACAACGACCGCGCCGTCGCAGCCGCGGTGGAGACCTTCGGCGGGCTGGACGTCCTGGTCAACTGCGTCGGGGTGTTCGACTTCTACCGCAGCATCACCGAGGTCGACGCCGACGTCCTGGACACCGCGTTCGACGAGATGTTCCGGACCAACGTCCTGAGCCACCTGCACTCGGTCAAGGCCGCGCTGAACCACCTGCAGGAGTCCGGGCGCGGCGTCGTACTGCTCACCGAGTCGACGTCGTCGTACTCCCCCGGCCGCGGCGGGATCCTCTACATGTCCTCCAAGTTCGCTGTCCGCGGGCTGGTCACCGCGCTCGCCCACGACCTCGCGCCCGAGGTGCGGGTCAACGGCGTCGCACCCGGCGGCACCGTGGGCACCGACCTGCGGGGGCTACCGAGCCTGGGCACCGCCGACCGCAGCCTCGGTGACACTTCCGGTCGGGCGCAGGAGCTGGCAGCCCGGGTACCGCTGCAGGTGGCTCTGTCCGGGGAGGACCACGCCTGGAGCTACGTCTTCCTCGCCTCCGAACGCGCACGCGGCATCACCGGCGGGGTGGTGCACCCGGACGGCGGAATCGGCGTCTCCGCTCCGAGGAAACGTTCGTGACGAACCCGACCCATCCACAAGGAGGGACAGCCATGGCCCGGCTACTGGCCGACTTCGAGGCATGTCAGGGATACGGCAACTGCATCACCAGTGCCCCCGACGTCTACGACATCGACGACGACGGCACGGTTGTGCTGCTCAAGGACGAGATCGCCGAACAGGACCGCCCGCGCGTGGAGGAGGCGGCCCGCAGCTGCCCGGTCGACGCACTGAGCATCGAGGACTGATGACCCGGACCACGGGCACCGTCGTCGTGGTCGGCGGCTCCATCGGCGGCGTGCGTACCGCGCAGGCTCTGCGCGCCGAAGGGTTCACTGGCCGGATCGTGCTGGTGGGACGGGAGGCCGAGCTCCCCTACGACAAGCCGCCATTGTCCAAGCAGCTGCTGATCGGGGCCTGGGGCACCGAGCGAATCACGCTGCTCGACGCCGACACCGCCGAGCAGAGCGGCATCGAGCTGTGCCTGGGAGTCGGCGCCGTACGGCTCGACGTCGCCGGCCGGCGGGTCGTACTCGACGACGGCACCGAGCTGGGCTTCGGTGCCGTGGTGCTCGCCACCGGAGCCAGGGCCCGGCCCTCCCCCTGGGATGCGGAGTCGGGCGTGCATGTCCTCCGGTCGCTCGCCGACGCCACGGCACTGCGCCGCGACCTCGCCGCCACCGGCTCGCTGGTGGTCATCGGCGGCGGGTTCATCGGCGCCGAGGTGGCAGCGGCCGCCCGTGCGCTGGGCCGAGAGGTCGTTGTCGTCGATCCGCTGCCGGCACCGATCGCCCGGGTCGTCGGCAGCTCCGTGGCGGAGCGCTTCACGGAGCTGCACCACCGGCACGGAGTGGGTACCCACTTCGGCGTGGGTGTCGAAGGCGTTCGGGGCGGCGCCGGGGATCTGCGGGTGCGACTCACCGACGGCACCGAGCTCTGCGCGGGCACGGTGGTGGTCGGGATCGGCGCGACGCCCGAGGACGCCTGGCTACGGGATTCCGGCCTGCTGATCGACGACGGCGTGGTGTGCGACGAGCACGGCCGCGCGGCGGACTCGCCCGACGTCTACGCCGTGGGCGACGTGGCCCGCTGGTACCACACCGGCCACGAGGAGCATGTGCGCGTCGAACACTGGACCAACGCCGTCGAGCAGGCCGCCATCGTCGCGCACAACATCGTGCACCCCGCCGCCCCGCGCGAACACCAACCGGTCGAGTACGTGTGGAGCGACCAGTACGACTGGAAGGTGCAGATCGTCGGGCGGCCCGGCGCGGGAATCCGGCACGAACTGCTCGGCGACCTGTCCGGCGCGCAGGCGCGCGGCGCGGCGGTCTACACCGACGACAGCGGGCTGCTGCGCGGCGCGGTCACGGTGAACTGGCCGAAGGCGCTGGTCACCTGCCGCAGACTGGTTGCCGCCACAGCCACGTTCGACGACGCCCTGGCCCAGCTCGCGCAGCTCCCGGCCCGTCGCCCGGCGAGCACACCATGACCGACCCGAGCACGGAGCTGGCACCACTGCGCCGGCAGGTCGCCGACGCCTGCCGGGTCCTCGCCGCGCGTGAGCTGGCCCCCGGCTATCTCGGCCACGTCAGCCTGCGGATCGACGCGCAGCGGGTGCTGGTGCGCTGCCGCGGGCCCCACGAGCGCGGCCTCGCCCGCACATCGCCGCAGGACATTCACCTGGTCACGCTCGACGGAGCACCAGGTGCACCCGGCGAGTTGCAGGGGTGGAGTCCGCCGAACGAGCTGCCACTGCACACCGAGGTGCTCCGGACCCGCCCAGCGGTCGACGCCGTGGTGCACGCACACCCGGAGGCGGTGGTCGCCGCCGACCTCGCCGGGCTGGGTATCCGCCCGATCGTCGGCGCATTCGACATGCCCGGCGCCAAGCTGGCACACGCCGGCGTACCGGTGTACCCACGCGCGGTGCTGGTCCGGAACCGGGCCCTCGCCGCGGAGATGGTGGCCGCCATGGGCAGTCGTCCGGTGGTCGTGCTCCGGGGGCACGGGCTGACAAGCACTGGGGCCGCCGTTCCGGAAGCGGTACTGAACGCGGTATCGGTCGACCGGATCGCGCGGCTGTCGCTGACCGTCGTCTCCGCGGGAGGGCGATTACAGGACCTGCCCGAGACGGACATGGCCGAGCTGCCCGATCTCGGCGGGGCGTTCAACCACGACACGGCCTGGCGGCACGAGCTCGCGCGGTTGGCCTGACATGCGTGAATACACAGGTTCGGGCCCGGCATCCACCCGTGTCGGGTACTACTCTCTGCACAGCAGACATCGCGTATGGTCGTGTCATGGACGGGGTCGAGGGGTTTCCGCCCACACCGGAGTACGGCGAGACACCGCGATATCCGATCGAGTCGGTCGACAACGCATTGCGGATCCTGCTGCTGCTCGGCGAGCGGCCACGGTTGCGACTCACCGACGTCAGCCAGTACCTCGACGTCGCCTCCTCGACCGCGCACCGGCTGCTGATGATGCTGCAGTACCGCGGGTTCGTCCGGCAGGAGGCCACCACCCGCGGCTACGTCCCGGGACCGACCCTGGACGGGCTGGCCTTCGGCGTACTTCGACGGCTCGACGTGCGCACCCGTGCGCGCCCGGTACTGGAGAAGCTCAACACCGACCTGAACGAGACAGTGCATCTGGGCCGCCTCGAAGGCAGCGACGTGCACTTCATCGACTCGATCGAGAGCGGCCGAGCGCTACGCGTCGGGGGCCGGCTGGGCCGAACGATGCCGGCGCACTGCACCTCCAACGGCAAGGCGATGCTGGCCACGCTCACCGAGGCGGAGCTGTTCCGGATCTTCCCCGACGAGGAGCTGACCCAACTGACCCTGAACTCCGTGAGCACCCGCACCGATCTGCTACGGGAACTCGCCGAAATCCGCAGCCGTGGGTTCGCGACCAGCCAGGAGGAGAGCGAGGAGGGCGTGAGCTCGCTCGCGGTCGCCCTGTCCTCCACTTCGACACCACTCGCCGTGACGGCCTCCGCCCCGGTCAGCCGCATGTCGGCCACAACCCGCAAGGCCGTCCTTGCGCAGCTGTTCGCCGCAGCCGAGGAGCTCGACAAGCTCCTGCTCTAGCGCTCCACATCGTGGGGCGATCAACGTCCACACGATCGGAGACCGCACCAGCATGACCCTCCAGCCAGCAACCGCCACCACGACCGAACTCCGCGAGCTGGTCGCGACGTCATGTCGAGTGCTCGCCGCCACCGGCCATCACGACCTGATCTGGGGCCACGCCTCCGTACGCGACCCGCAGGATTGCGGCGTCTGGCTCAAGGCAGCGGAGTGGGGCCTCGACGAGGTCACCCCCGAGCGGGTGCACCTCGTCGATCCGTCCGGGGCCGTGCTGGACGGCGACGGAGCCCGGCACAGCGAGTTCCCGATTCACACCGAGATCATGGCGGCTCGCCCGGACGTTGGCGCGGTCGTGCACACCCACCCGCCGCACGCCGTCGCCCTGGCTGCCAGCGGGCAGGAGCTCCGGCCGGTCAGTCACGCAGCCAACTACTTCGTGCCGCCGACGGTTCCGCGGTTCACCGACACCGCCGACCTCGTACTCACCTCGGATCTGGGCCGCTCGGTGGCTCACACCCTCGGTGACGCCCGGGCGGTGTTCCTGGTCAACCACGGCATCGTGGCCGTAGGGGAATCGCTTCCGGCGGCTACCGTCGCCGCGGTACTGCTCGAGCAGGCCTGCGAGCAGCAACTTCGGACTCACGCAGCCGGTGGATGGCCCACCTGGTCGCCTCCCGAGGAGGCGCTGGCCAAGCGCGAGCACATCTACAACAAGCGCGCCGTCGACGCCGCGTGGTCCTATCTCGTCCGCCAGCTTCCGCTGGCCGGATGAGTCTCAGGCAGCACCGCGGGAGCGCCAGAACCGGGGTAGAGGCGTCGAAGTCGATGCGCGGGTACGCCGGGTCAGCATCGCTTTCTGGGCGCGGAGCATAGTGATTGTGTGATCGAGCTGTTCGACCTTGTCGACGAGTTGGTCAGGTCGTCCTCGAGCTTGTCTGCCGACGTACCGACCACCGAAGGCCGCGCGAGCCGCGAGGACGTAGTGGTAGTCACGCCCCGCCGAGGTGAACGCCGCCGGCTGCCCCCTGGACGTGCTCCCGTTGCCACGTGCAGCAGTGGTGCCGTCGACGCTCCACCGCCCTCGCCGGAAGCAGCGCCCCCCATCCCCGCTGCGCTGGAGTTCGCCACCGAACGCGAGCTCGGCGAGCAGGCCCGGCTGTTTGGACGACCGAGGATTGCGCCATTTGGCGTCGCCGCCAATTTCGCCCGCGAGCCCCCGTCTTCGTCGGTCGCTGACCGCCGGGCAGCCACCACATCGGCGACGAGACTCGGTGCGACGCGGCGACCACGTTTGAAACGGACCGTCGAACACGAACTGAGCTTTCCCTCGCCGGAGTCCGGGTTACCTGTGATCGTCGTGCTGGGCGCGATGGTAGGTGTCTTCGTACTCGTCGGGCGAGAGCCCGCCGAGCCTGGCCTGGATCCGGCGCGGGTTGTACCAACCGTCGAGGTAGCGGATCAGGGCGTGCTTGGCCTCGGCGCGGGTGGCGAACGTGGTGCCCGGCCAGTACATGAGCTCGATCTTGATCGTGGACCACAGGTTCTCGGCGAGAGTCGTAACTGTCGCCTGTGGACCCCGTCGACCGGAAACTCGGAGTCGACGACCTCACCGAGCGGGCAGAGTTCTCGACGCCCTTCCTCCAGGCGCGCAACGGGGAGGCGGCAACAGCTCTCCTCGCACCAGCCGTCGCCGAGCTGACAAACCTGCAGGCTCTCGAGGCCTTCGAGACCGCAGGACTGGCCTGCGCTCCCCGGCTCGGACTACGGACGCTCCTCGACGAACCACGTGTCGACGCCGGCCCACTCCTCGTCGACGTGGACGTGGCGGGGCAGCCGGCCGCGCAGATGCTCGGCCACCCCGTCCACATGTCGCGTAGTCGCGCACAGACCAGGCGAGGGATCCCTGCCCTCGGCCAGGACACCGAGACCGTGCTCGCCGAGCTCGGGTTCACCCCCGGTGAGATCCGCGCGCTGGCCGGGGCCGGCGCGATCCGCCCGGACGCGGACAGGGAGATCCGCGCCGCCGCGAACTACGTCTGATCGAGCTCGGAGGCACCGTTGAGGTGGGCTGATGATCGGGTCGTGGGTGGACAACGAACCAACGGGCCCGCACTCGTGCAACGGCGCTACTTCTTGCTCTCGCCCGCGTCGACGAGCAGCTCGAGTCCGGTCACGAAGCGGGCCTCGTCGGACAGCAGCCAGAGCGCGGCGGCGGTCGAGTCCGTGATCTCGATGTTGTGCGGGATCAGCTGGGAGTCGCGGAACTGCTGCAGCAGCTGCTCTTTGGCGACGCCGCCGAGCTGCACCATCGCATCCGTCATCGTGGTGTCGATGGCCGCCGGGTGGAGGCTGTTGCAGCGGATGTCCTCGGGACCCAACTCCTTGGCCAACGCACCGGCCAGCGCCCGCACACCGGCCTTGGCAGCCGTGTAGTGGCTCAGCCAGCCGTAGAACTTGATGGACGCGATCGACCCGACGAGGACGAGCGCCGAACCGGCGCCACGGCGGCGGAGGTGGGGCACGGTGGCCTTGCAGGTGTAGAAGACACCGCTGAGGTTGATGTCGATCATCGTCTGCCAGTTATCCGCCGAAAGCTCCCATACGGGCCGGAAGCCGTCGCTGATGCCGGCGTTGGCGATCACGTGGTCGATGCCGCCGAGGGCGGCGGCGGTCTCGTCGGCGGCCGCCTGCAATCCGGCGTGATCGCGGACGTCGACCTCGAACGCGAGGGCGCGGCGCCCCAGCGCCTCGACCTCCTGGCGCGTGGCCTCGAGATCGCCTGCGCTCGACACCGGGTAGGCGGGGTTCTCGACGGTGCCCGCCGACCCGATGTCGACCAGGGCGAGGTCGGCGCCTTCCTCGGCCAGCCGCAGCGCGTGGTTGCGGCCCTGGCCCCGGGCAGCGCCCGTCACGAACACGACCTTGCCGTCGAACCGTCCCATGCTCATCTCCTTCACGGTGGTGTCAGCCATATGTGGTGCTCAGGTATTGGTCGACCTCGGCCCGGGTGACCAGCGGGTAGTCGAGCGGAATCCGCTCGGGCAGCGGCTCGCCGGTACAGGCTTTCGCTGCTGCGACCACACCCGCGGAGACGGCCACCGGGTAGACCACGGTGGCCTCGTAGCTGCCGTCGGCGACCCGTTCGATCCCCTGTTGTTGGCCGTCGATGCCCGAGATCCGGACCGTCCCCTCGCGGTGCGCGGCCTTGATCGCCTGGATGGCGCCGAGGGACATGACGTCACCGTGCGAGATGATCCAGTCCAGCTCGCCGCTCCCATACTTGGCGAGCAGGTTGCGGGTGGCTTGGTAGCCCTGGGTGATGTCGTAGTTGCCGTTGACGTCGTCGACGACCTCGATGCCCGGGTAACGGGCCAGGGTGCGGGCGATCCCGGTGGTCCGGTCGATCGTCGGCGACGCGCCGGGCGTCCCGCTCAGGATCGCCACCCGCCCGCGGCCGCCGAGCTGCTCGGCGGCGTGCTCGGCGATCCGATCACCCAGCTCGACGTCGGGGGCCTTGATCGTGGAAAGCACTGGTGCGTTCACCGAGCGGTCCACGGCGATCACTTCGGCGCCGCGCTCCATGGCCCGCCGCGCCGCCGGGGCGAGGGCGTCCGCGACGACGGCGTCGAGTACCACGACGTCGGCGCCCGCGTTCACGACGGTGTCGAGCTGCGAAGTCTGGGTGGTGACGCTGTTCTCGCCGTTGAGCACGGACAACCGCATTCCCGGGTACGCAGCCGCCACGCGCTGGGCTGCGAGCGCCTGCGCTGCCCCGTACGGGAACGATGTGGCCGGGTTGAGGAACGCCACCTGACAACTCACCTGCTCCGACGGGGTCTCCGATGCCAGCGCGGCGCGGCACTGCTCGCCGCAGAACACCCCCAGCGGCTGTGCGGCCGACACCCCGACCTGTGGTTCTCGCACCGCGCAGGCGCTGGTCAGCGACGCGGTGACCAGCAGGCCGATCAGCGCGCGCCGTGCCTTCATCGCAGCGCCCCGGCCGTCGCCCGGCGCAGCACCGTGCCGACCACGGTGCGGATCTCGCCGGAGGCGATCAGGACCGCCGCGATGATCACGACGCCCTGGACGATCTGGGCCTGATAGGGCGAGATGCCGAGCAGAACGAGCACGTTGGCGATCACCGCCAGCACGAAGGCGCCGACGACGGCACCCAGCAGGCTGCCGCGACCGCCGAACAGGCTGATCCCGCCGATCACCACCGCGGCGATCGCCTGCAGGTTCGTCAGGCCGCCCGCGGTCGGCTCGCCGGACTGGACGAGCGAGGCGGTCATCATCCCGGCGAGTCCGGCGCACGCCCCGGCGATGACGTAGACGGCGAGGAGGACGCGCTTGACGCGGATGCCGGACAGCCGTGCGGCCTCCCGGCTGCCGCCCACGGCGTAGATGTAGCGGCCGAACGGCAGGTAGGTGAGGGTGAGCCAACCGATCAGAGCGGTGGCTGCGAAGACGACGAACTGCCCGGGGACGGCGCCGATCCCGCCAATGCCGAAAAAGTCCACCAGCGCGTTCTCGCGGGTGAACACCACCCCGGAGCCGCCGGAGATCGTGAGCGCGAGCCCGCCGCCGATCGCCAGCGTCGCCAGGGTCATCACGAACGGCTGGATGCCGAGCACCGTGACGCCGACGCCGTTGACCAGCCCGAAAAGCCCGCCGACGAGCACGGCCAGCAGCAACGCCAGCGGTGCCGGCACGTCGCCGAGCACGGTGATCCCGAAGACGACGCCGGACACGGCGAGGATCGAGCCCACCGACAGGTCGATGCCGCCGGTCAGTACGACGAACGCCATTCCGACGCTGACGACGCCGATGATGGAGACTTGCTGCAGGACGTTGAGCAGGTTCCCGAGACTCAGGAAGTCGGGTACGAGCAACCCGAGCAGCGCGAGGAGTAGGGCCGGCAGGCCGATGCGCGGGACCATGCGGGCAAGCGGGCCGGAGCGGGACCGGCGGTCCGGCCCCGGCGCCTCGCCGTCTCCCTCGGTCAGTACAGCCGTACTCACGATCAGACCACCTCCGTGGGTTCCTGGGTGCCACGTCCGCCGTCCGTGGCCGTGCCGACCGCCAGCGCGACGATCTCCTGCTCGTCGAAGTCCGGGCCGGTGACGACCCCGCCCTGCCGGCCCCGATGCAGGACGACGATCCGGTCGCAGAGGCGGGTCAGCTCGGAGATCTCCGAGGAGCTGACCACCAAGCATGCGCCGGCGTCGGCCAGATCGGAGATCACGTCGTGGATGGCGGACTTGGCGGCGACGTCCACTCCTCGCGTCGGCTCGTCGAGCACGAGGACCGACACGTCGGCGGCGAGCCATTTGGCCAGGCAGACCTTCTGCTGGTTGCCGCCGGACAGTCCGCCGACGGGGCCGTGGGTGCCCCGGTGCGAGAGCTTGACCCGCAACCGGTCGACCAATGAGGCGGCGACCCGTTGCGCCGACCCCGCAGACGCGACTCGCTTGCGTGTCCGGACCAGCTGCGGCAGAGCGATGTTCTCCTGGACGGACATGCTCAGGATGAGCCCGTCCGTCTTTCGTTCGGCGGGCACGAAGCCGATGCCGTGGGCGAGTGCCTGCGCGGGGGACCGCAGCGTGACCTCGGATCCGTGGATCCGCATCCGGCCGCCGGCGATCGGCAACGCCCCGGCGAGGGCACGGCAGAGTTCGCCGCGGCCGGACCCGCGCAGGCCGGCGATGCCGACCACCTCGCCCGCCCGGGCCGTGAAGCTGATGTCTGCGACGCCGGCGACGTCGATCGACTCGAGGGCCACGGCCTCATCGCCTGGGCTGCGCTCGCCCCGCACGCGCCGCATCTCTCGGGCCGTGGACCGGGCCGGACGGCCGGCCATCAGACCGACGAGGTCATGCTCGGTCGCCCCGGCGAGCGAGCCCTTCCCAACTAGCCTCCCGTCTCGGAGCACCACGTACCGTCGCGCCACCGCGAGTACCTCGGACAGTCGGTGGGAGACAAAGACCACGGCCGTGCCGCTGGCACGCAGCAGCTCGATGATGGCGAAGATCCGCTGCACATCGTGCGGGTCGAGGGCCGCCGTCGGTTCGTCGAGGATCAGGACCTTCGGCGAACGACGGGAGGCCTTGGCGATCTCCACCAGGTAGCGCTCGGCAAGCTCCAGATCGGCGACCCGCACCGCAGGGTCGACGTCCACGCCGAGCGAGTCCAGCAGCTCGCGGGCCTGCTGATGCACCGCGCTCCACGAGACCAGCCCGACACGGCGCGGATAGTCGCCGAGAAGGATGTTCTCGGCCACGGTCAGGAACGGGTAGAGACTGAGCTCCTGGTAGACGGCGACGACACCCCGGCGCGCCGCCGTGAGCGGGTCGCCGGGGCGCAGCGGCGCGCCGTCCAGCTCCACGGTCCCGACGTCCTGCTGCTCTGCCCCGGACACCATCTTCAGCAGGGTCGACTTGCCGGCCCCGTTCTCCCCGAGCAGCCCCACGACCTCGCCGGGCACCAGCTCGAGCGAGACGTCGTCGATGGCCCGGGTCGCCCCGTACACCTTGGTCAGACCCCGCGCGCTCAGAACGGGCGGGACGCTGGTCCTTCTGCCGTGTCCTTGGGTCATGTCGTCGCCCCACTTCTTCGTTGAAGCCGTTGGTCCGTGCCGGGCCGAGGTCAGTTCGCCGGTGGCGGCGCGGTGGACTGCCGCAGGCGTAGTTGCCCGGGCAGGATCCGGCGCAGGGGCGCGGCCTCCCGGGATTCGATGCGCGTCAGCACCTGGGCCACCGCTGCATCCGCGATCGCCTCGATCGGCTGCTGGACGGTCGACAGCCGCGGTGTCGTCATGGCCGCGAGCGGAATGTCGTCGAATCCGATGACCGACACATCCTCCGGGCAGCGCAGGCCCCATTCGGTGCAGGCGCTCAGCACCCCTGCCGCCTGCTGGTCGCTGCAGGCGAAGATCGCCGTCGGTCGGGGGTCTTGTGCGAGCAGCGCATGCGCCGACTCCAACCCTCGCTGCCGGTCGAGGCTTTCCACCTGCACGTAGCTCGCCGGCACGATCCCGAGTCGGCGCAGCGCCGGCTCCGCTACCGCGCGGTATCCGGCAAGCCGCTGGCGGAACACCGACACCGTCGGCGGCCCGGCGATACACGCGATCCGCCGGTGGCCGAGCTCGAGCAGGTGCCCGACCGCGGCCGCCGCCCCGGTCTCGTGATCGCAGGACACCAGGTCGTAGCCCTGCAGCTCGCGGTCGATAGCCACCAGACCGAGTCGGCGCGGAACATCGACGGCCTGCACATCCTCGGAGGGGCAGAAGATCAGCCCGTCGACGCCGCGGTCGGCGAACCTCGAGAGGTAGGCGCCTTCGATGTCCCGCGAGCCCGACGAGTTGCCGACGAGCACCGCGAATCCGGCGTCCGCCGCGGCACGCTCGGTCTGTTTGACCAGCTCGGTGAAGAACGGCGCTGTGAGGTCGGGCAGGACGATGCCCAGAGTCCCGGTGCACTGACGGCGCATGATTCTGGCGAGCACGTTCGGCTCGTACTCGAGCTCCCGGATGGCATCCTCTACCTTCCGGCGCAGGTCGGGCGACACATCGGTGTGGTCGTTGATCACCCGGGACACTGTCCCGAGCGATACCCCTGCCACCCGCGCGACATCTCTCATGGTCGGCATGCCGTTCACACTGCTCGATCGGGGGCCGTGGCCTCGGGCCGGATCTCCTCGAGCCGGTCCGCGACCGACTCCGCGAGCAGGTCGAGCATGTCCAGGTCGTCGGGCAGCAGATGCTGCAGCGAGAACCCGGCGGCCCCGGCCTCGATTAGGCCTGTCAGATGCTCCAGTACTCGCTCCGGTGTACCGAGCGCCCAGGTGTCGGACCGTTGCTCGAGCCACTCGTCGAACGGGCGGTCCCCGATGCGGACGTGCAGCCGCTCGGCCCGCCGCCGGAACTCGGCCTCGTCGGCGCCGATGACGCAGACCGCGGTCACGGTGAGCGGGATCGGGTCGCGTCCGGCGGCGGCGCAGGCCTCGTCCAGCGCAGCGCGCAGCGCTCGGAAGCTCGCAGGCGTAGGGAACGGTGTGTTCATCTCGTCGGCGTAGCGCGCGGCCAGGCCTGCGCTGCGCCGGCGGCCGCTCCCTCCCAGCACGACCCGCGGGACCGGATCGGGCTTCGCGGCGAAGACCGCTTCCTTCAGCTGCTCGAACTCGCCGTCGAAGCTGAACCGGGGGGTGCCGGGGTCCCAGAGGCCACGCAGCACCCGCAGGTGCTCCTCGAGCCGGCGGAATCGCGCCCCGAGGTCGTCGAAGGGGAAGCCGAACATCGTGTGCTCGGCCTCCAGCCATCCTGTGCCGAGCCCGACGTGCACCCGGGTGCGGCCGTCCACCGCGCCGGCCATCTGCCCCACGGTGGCGATGACCTTGGCCAGATTCGCCGCCGGGCGGAACGTCACCGGGCTGACCATGGTGCCGATGGTGATCCGCTCGGTGTCTCGCGCAAGACCCGCGAGCGTGGCCCAGGCGTCAGTGGACGCCAGCCCCTCACCGCCCCACACCGGGGCGTAGTGGTCGCTGCGGTAGAGGCCGGCGAAGCCGAGGGCCTCCACGCGGCGCGCCACCGCCAGGACATCCTGGTACGTCTCGCCCTCCTGTGGCTCGAGCGTGATGGAGAACGGCATCTGTTCTGCTCCGATCATCCGAACGGCACCCCGCACCGGATCAGGACGTTGGCGTAGGGCGTCGCCTCGCCGGTCCGAACGACGGCGGACGCCTGTGCACTCTGTCGCTTGAGCTCCTGGTGCGACATCTGCTCGAGGTCACAGTCGGGGAACGCGGCGCGCACCGCCGCCACGGTCTCGGGGGTGGCGTCCTCGGCCTCGACGGCGACCACGACCTGCTCGACCACGAGCTCGTCGGCGACCGTCTGCACCACGTCCGCGAACCTCGGTGCGCCCAGTCGGTAGGCCAGGTCGATGCGCGCCACACCGGGCGGCACCGGGAGTCCTGCGTCGGCGATCACGAGGACGTCCCGGTGCCCGAGGCCCGCGAGCACGCGGGCGAGCTCGGGGTGGATGATCCCGCCGCGCCTCACCACACGCCCCCTGCCATCCGGTCCGACGCCGTCGCCGTGACCGGCTCGACCGCGGTGCCATCGGTTGCGCTTCGCCGGGCCGCGTCCAGGACCGCCAGCACGGCCAGCGCGTCGGTCACCGGTACCGGGTTCGGCCCGTCCCCCTTCAGGTGGGCGAGCAGGTCTCGGTAGAAGCCGGTCCAGTCGCCCACGGTCGTCTCGACCGGCTCTGCGGCGACCCCGTTGTGCAGCCGTCCCCACCGTTGACGCGGCTCGGCCCCGCTGACGCCGGGTTCGGGAAGCTCGTCGGCGAGCAGCCGCTCCTCCTGGACGTCCTTGCCGCGCTTCACGTAGACGGCACGGTCTCCGGTCACGTGAAACCGCAGGCCCGGTTCGGCCTGCGACGCGGAGGCGGACAGGTGCGAGCGGACGCCGCAGACGTGTTCGAGAGCGAGGAACACGTCGTCCTCGGAGGCCCGGCCGTTGGCACGGGTGTCGAGCTCGGCGTAGACGCGGCGGACCGGGCCGAACAGCTCGAGCGCCTGGTCGACCAGGTGGCTGCCGAGGTCCAGCAGCAGCCCGCCGCCGGTACCGGCAGCCTCGTCCCGCCACCCGGTCGGGCCGGGAGCCCACCGGTCGAACCGCGACGTGAACCGGTGCACCTCGCCCAGCGCGCCGTCGTCGACCAGCCCGCGGACGGTGCCGAAGTCGCCGTCCCAGCGTCGATTGTGGAACACACTGACGACGACGCCGGCCTGTTCGGCGGCCTGAAGGATGCGCTGTCCGTCCTCCAGCGTCGTGGCCAGCGGCTTGTCCACCACCACCGGGAGCCCGTGGTCCAGTGCCTGCAGGGTGAGCTCGAGATGGGAGCTGTTGGGGACGGCGATCACGGCGAGGTCGAACCCGCCGTGCGCGAACGCGGCCTCGGCGGTCTCGAACAGCCGGGCGCCGGGGTTGCGGCTCCCGGCCAGCGCCCTGCGGTCCGGATCGCGAGTGACGATGCCCGCGACGGCCAGGCCGGGCGTGGCCCGCAGCAGCGGGTCGTGGATCCACCCGCCGGCGAAGCCATAGCCGAGAAGTAGGGCACGTAGGTCCGCGGGCTCAGGCATGCTGTGGCTCCGCCGCATCCTCGGCCAACAGGTACCGGACCCGGCCGTCGACGACCTCGTGGGTCAACGGCACCGGCCGCCCAGTGGTGAAGGCACGATCGCAGGCCTGCGCGAGGGTGAACGCGGCCAGTGCGTCCCACCCGGTCACGCCCACCGGCTGCGAGCCGCGCACCGACTCGACGAACGCCTCCAGCTCCGCTCGGTAGGCTTCGGAGAACCGCTCCAGGAAGTCCGTGACGTGGTCGGTGCGGCTGGCCGCCTCGCTCAGCACCTCGACGTTCGTGCGCTGCGACCCGCCGATGCGTACCGCCGCCGTGGAGCCGACGACCTCGGTGGACGCCTCGTAGCCGTAGCCGGCGATGCGGCTGTTGTCGATCAGCCCGAGCGCGCCGTTGGCGAAGCGCACGACGATCGCGGCGTGGTCCACGGTGCCGAGCGCCGCATACTCCGGGTCGGAGACGCTGGCGCCGAACACCGAGACCTCGACGATCTCGCCGACCAGGAAGCGCGCCAAGTCGAGGTCGTGGATCGTGACGTCGACGAAGAAGCTGCCCGACTGCCGGATGTATGGCATCGGCTGTGGAAGCATGTCCCGCAACGACGTCCGGAAGCTGTAGACCTCGCCGAGTTCGCCTCGCGCGGTCAGACCCTGCGCCCGGCGGGTGTCCGGATCGAACCGCCGGTGCATCCCCACCTGCAGTGCGACGCTGTGCCGGTCGACCGCCTCGAGAGCATCGAGCGTCGCCTGCTCGGTGAGGCCCAGTGGTTTCTCGCAGAAGACTGCCTTCCCGGCGACGGCGCACGCGCGCACCATGTCCGGGTGCGTCGGGGTAGGGCTCGCCACCACCACGGCCTCGACGTCGTCGGTCCAGAGCGTGTCCGTGTCGGTCGACCAGGCCACGCCCAGGCGCTCGCCCATCGCTCGCGCCTTGTCCTCGTCGACATCGATCACGCGGACCAGCTCTGCATGGGGCACGCGCCCGGCCAGGTTCTCCGCGTGCAGCGCTCCGATCCGGCCCAGGCCCGCCACCGCGATCCGTACCCGACCATCCCGACTGCGCGTAGTGCTCATCTCTGCCCTCCTCGTTCCGGTCCCGCTACCGCCGTCGCTCACGCCGTCGCATCCCTGAGTTCGGTCAGCCGCTTCACGAACAGTTCGACGAAGCGCGGGCCATCGACGTCCACGGCCACGTCCACGTGGCCACCCTCGTCGGAGCGCAGGTCGGCGATCGTCTGCCCATTCGTGTACTCGCCGCGGGTTTCTACCCGGACCTTCGTCCTGCGGGTGCGCACGAGCGACGGGTCGATGACCGAGCCGACCGCCACGGGGTCGTAGAGGATGCAGCTGTTCTGTCCCGTGGTCCACGCGAACCGCGGCTCGTCGATGTAGGTCTTGCACATCTGGTG
Organism: Pseudonocardia nantongensis; assembly: GCF_046546495.1. Classification (NCBI taxonomy): domain Bacteria; kingdom Bacillati; phylum Actinomycetota; class Actinomycetes; order Pseudonocardiales; family Pseudonocardiaceae; genus Pseudonocardia; species Pseudonocardia nantongensis. The sequence goes on from NZ_JBKGXT010000021.1 coordinate 83,010, forward strand.
CAGGAACTCGGCGAACGCGGTCTCCTTGTTCACCAGCTCCAGAAGCTGGTCCTCGGTGAGAACCGTGCCCTTGCTCGGGTTGGTGACGTCGAGCCCGCAGACCGTCATCGGAATGCCCGACTCGAACACGATTCGCGCAGCGTCCGGGTCGTGCCAGATGTTGTACTCGGCGCTTGGCGTGATGTTGCCGCGCCCGAACCCGGTGTCGAAGCCGAAAGCGCCGCCCATGATCGTGATGGCCTTGGTCTTCGAGACGAACGTCGGCTCCTTGAGAATCGCCGTGGCCACATTGGTCAGCGGGCCGACAGCGATGATCCGCACCTGATGCGGGTTCTCGAGGACGGTCCGGACGAGGAAGTCGACGCCGTGCTCGGCGACCCGACCGTGCTCGACCCGGTCACCGTCCACCGGCCCGATTCGCTGTTCCTGCGCGGCGTACTCAGCCACCGACTCGTCATGTAGCCGGCCGTTGAGCGCAACCGACATCCCACGGGCGACCGGCACGTCCAGTCGCCCGACGGCCTCGAGCACCCGCAGCGCCGACTCCGTGGACCGCTCCACGGTGACGTTGCCGAAGACCGTGGTCACGCCGCGGAGCTCGAGCTCCGGGCTGGCGAGGATCAGCAGGAGGGCGAGCGGATCGTCGGCGTCGAGGCGTGGCCCGATTCCGGGGTCAGTGTCAAGGACAACCATTTCCGCACGGTCGGTCGGCACGGACTTCCTCCTTGCGAGGTGAGCGGGACCGGGCTGCCGATGCACCGCCCTGTCGGGCTGTCCCGACGAGGGTGAGCAGCAGGGCCCGACGGTGAATGGAACGCGTCGACCGGTCATTGGCATGAACAGTCTCATGAACAGTTTCATCAGACTGTAGGGCGCGCTCCGTGAGAGGTCAACGGGCGGTGGCCATCGTGTTGGTCGGCTCCAAGGGTCGGGTGTTGATCGACCGCGAGCTCTGCCTGTGGCTTCCTGGACCGAGGACCGGCGACCGCTGCACCCGCGGAAGTCCCGCCCGAGGTGGGGTCCGCGACCAAGCCGCAACTCGGGACCACGATGCTCGACCGCGCGCACACCGCCGCCAAGCCGACATCCTCGCCACGACGCCGGCCGGGCCCGTGACCCGGACATCGGCCGGGTGGGAACGACGGTCGGGCCCGGCGCGCACGGCGAACGGATCTACGAGTGGACCAACGTCGCGCTCGACCCGACCGGACTGCCCGACGGATGGGCGCACTCGATGTCGGTGCGCCGCCGGACCGAACCCGAACCCGGCAAGACGGTGCACGAGCCGGCGTCCTACCGCTGCGCCGCACCACCGCGACACCGTTGCGCGAGCCGGTCCGGGTCGTCGGGGCGCGGTGGGCGCTCGAGGAGTGCTTCCAGACCGCGAAGAACGAAGCCGGCCTCGGCCACTGCTGCTCGCCGACTCGAGCCTGCCGATCGCGGTCGTTGCACATGTCGGCGATCTTCAGCTACGAGTGGAAAGTACGTTGTAGACGACGATCGACCGGCAGTGATCCACTGCACGCCCATCGCTGCGGTACGGGTGCACTACCGGTATGGCGGGTGACGCCGGATGATTCCACCCCGACCATCCGACGAACGGACTTCGTCAGGGAGGATGCCGTGATCGCTCGCGTTGCTGTGTGGACTCCGATGCCCGACGACGACCGTCAGTGGGTCATCGATGCGGCGAGATCTGTGCCGGGAGTCCTCGATGCGTATCACCTGGTTGGCCCGGAGACGGGCAACGGGTTGTCGATCGCCTTCTTCGAGGATGATGTGGAGGTCAGTGCGGTGAAGGCCGCCATTTCGGCGAAGGCTCAGGCCATCGCTGGCATGACGAGCCGCGCCCGGCCCCTGACTCCGAGACGATCTATCGGGTCATCCGTCACGGGTAGCAGCCGCCCGTTCTCGTGGGTGTCCGCACCGGTGTTCGTCGCCGGTGGCTTCTCGGCTGCTCCGGTCGACAGCGCTGGCGGAGATGACTTACCCGGGCGCGGCACGGTGGTCGGTTCAGCCAGTCACGCGACCAAGGTGGCGGCGGTGCCGCGCTGCAGCAGGGACCAGTCGAAACCGAGGGGTGGAACGACGGTCGCGTGACGGCAGGCGCGGGCGTGCCACCACGGTGGTCGCGGTTATCGCGACTCGCGCTGTTCGAGGTGGTCGAGCAGGGTCGAGGCGGCAAGTTTGCCGAGTTCGTTGGCGGCCAGCGGGCTGTCGCCGCTGACGAGCTGCCGGTCGCGCAGCACGTGGCCGGCCATGTCGTCGTTGGTCACGGTCACGCCCTGCTCGCGCAGCTTCTGGGCGGCCAGCCAGTTCATCGGGCCGGGGATGTAGCCGATGTCGATGTTGGCGCCGGTGTCCAGGGCGTCCGGGAACACGCAGATCCGGTAGCCCTGGAACGGGGAGGTGTCGCGGCCGCGACCGGCGGAGACCAGCGCGGCGGGGCCGTGGCAGAGCGTGATGATAAACCGGTCGGGGGCCAGGGCCCAGTCGAGGACAGCGCGGATGTCGTCGCTCTCGCCGAGGCCGATCATGGCTCCGTGCCCACCGGGGATGAACACCGCGAGGTAGTCCGAGTCCGGTCCGAGCGCGTCCTGGATGACGTCGGAGAGCTTGAGCGGGTCCTGGAACTGGGGCGCGAACGTGTCGTAGGCCTGCTGGACGGCCTCGTCCTCGGCGGGCATGGCCCAGTGCTCGAACTTGACCGCGTTGCCCGAGACGGTGCTGATGTCGATACCGAACCCGGTCTCGTGCAGGTGCATCATCGGCAGCAGCGTCTCGACGGGGTGGTTGCCGGTGGAGAACAGCCGCCCGTTGCCCATCGGCAGGTATCGCTCGTCGACCCCGACGACCAGGATCTTCCAGCGGCCGCCGGTGTAGGCGCCCTTGTGCTCGACCCCGTCGAAGTCGGTGCGCGGCGGCACGTACTGCCCGAGCGAGTACGGCGACGGAAAGTAGGCGTCGCGCTCGGCGCGATCCGGCGTCGGCTCCGTGGACTCCGCGGTCTGCGCGTCCTGGCTCGATGTGCTCACGGTGGCTCCGATCCTGGTTGTGCTCCGGCGTTGGTATGTCTGCGCGATCAGAGGTCGTTCTCGGTTCCCGCGTGCGCTGCGGGTAGCTCTCGTGCCTGGCGGGCGAGCCGACTGAGCAGGGTGCGGAACTGCGCCTGCTCGGTCGCGTCCAAGGCGGCGAGTACCCCGCGTTCGGCGGCCGACACTGCGCCTTCGACCTCGGCGAACACGGTCCGGCCGTGTTCGGTGGCCTCGACCTTGCGCGCGCGGCGATCGTTGTCGGCGGGCCGGCGTTCGACCAGGCCCGCCTCGACGAGATCGTCGATGACGTAGGGCAACACGGTGCGGTCGATACCCAGGTACTCGGCGAGCGCGAGCTGATTGGGTAGCTCCTTGAAGATCACGGCGTAGAGCAGCTGATAGCCCCGTGCTCCACGAGGCAGCCCGTCCACGGTCGGTTCGACCGCCGCGCGGTAGTGACGCTGCAACATCCCGATCGACCACCCGAGATCGCAGTCCGGTTCCCCGACCTCGTCTCGACGCACAACATATACGTTGCCACGCCACTCATATGTCATGCAACTCGAATGTGCAGCAAACTATATGTCGACTGCGGCGCGTCCTCAACGACCGCTTCTCGACGGAGTCGTTCAGCCGGCAGATGCCTTGATCACCCGGCCCAGTACCCCGCGCAGCTCCTCGAGGTCGGCGAGCGGGATGCCGAGCCGCTCGATGATCGGGGCTACCCGATCAGCCACGCGGCGGTCGAGGACGGCCGAGGAGACCCAGGAGCACTACGAGCGCCGTTGGCGTGTCGGACTCACCTCCCGAACACTTGACCACCTGTGCATATTCGGATGGTTTCGGTAGTCTCGCGGCTTGTCGATCACTGTCCGGGAGAGGCCGACCGTGCTGGCGGAGTCGAGCGCCGCGCGACGGCTGACCCGTCGCGGTTTTCTGGGCGCGGCCCTCGGTTCTGCCGCCCTCACCGTGGCTAAGTGCGCCTCGGGGGCGAGCAGCGGTGGCGCGGCGAGCGCGGGGCTTTCCGCGGTGGACCTCGCCGGGGAGACGGTCGCACTCGCGGGTCCGGCACAACGGGTGGTCACGATCCCGATCCCGGCGGCGTCGATGATCCTTGCGGTCAACGGGGGTCCCGAGGTCCTGGCGGGGATAAACGCCTCGGCCCACACGGCGATCGAGGGTGGTTACCTGGGTGAGGTGTTCCCGGAGTTGCTCGCCCGGCCTGCGACGTGGCCGGCGAGGACTTCAACCCGAGCGTGGAGCGGATCCTCGAGCTCGGGCCCGACCTGGTCGTCCAGTGGGGCGACCGGGGGCGGGGATCGTGGCCCCGCTGACCAATGCGGGGCTGACCGTCGCCCGGCTGAAGTACGGGACCCAGGAGTTCCTCGAACAGGCCGCGACCCTCTACGGGGACCTGTTCGGGAGGCGGGACCGGTCGGACCGGCTGGTGTCCTGGATGCAGGAACGGCGTCGGCATCACGAGAGCACGGCGGCTCCGGGCGGACGCCGCGTCCTGTACTTCCAGGCCGTCGCGCAGGGGCTCAAGGTTGCGGGCAGGGGCCAGTACAACGACTTCACGACGACCCTCGCCGGCGGCGTGAATCCCGCCGCCGAGCTCCCGGGACAGGCCCGGTGTGGACCTGGAGCAGGTCCTGGCCTGGGATCCGGACATCATCCTGCTCGGCAAATTCGCCCCGACGCTGCCCGAGGATCTCTACCGGGATCCGGCATGGGCGGCCGTGGATGCGGTCCGGGCTCGGCGGGTCTACAAGGTCCCGCTGGGTGGCTACCGGTGGGACCCACCGAACCAGGAGTCCCCGCTGATGTGGGAGTGGCTCGCCGGCCTGGTCGCCCGCGGCGAGGTCCCGCGCACCCTTCCTGCGTCGATCCGGACGCAGTACGCCTTCCCCTACGGTGCAGAGCCCAGCGACGCCCAGATCGCGGCCATCCTGCAAAGCACGGCCAATCGGGAGTCCGTCGGCTATGCCGCCCTCGGTACGTGAGCGGCCGGTCACCGCGGGCGCGGTGCGGCGGGTACGGCGCTCGTCGAGCGTCGTCGGCGTGCCGCTGATCGTGGCCGGCGCGGTCCTGGCCGGGCTGGCCGTCGGCCGGTACTCGATCCATCCGTTCGAGATCACCCGGATCCTGCTCGGCCAGGTCCTGCCGCTGGAGCAGACGTGGTCGCCGACCGAGCCGCGGCGGTCCTCAACGTCCGAATGCCCCGGATCCTGATGGGGCTGCTGGTCGGGGCCGGGCTGGCGTTGTCCGGAGCCGCGCCGCAGGCGGTGTTCCGGAACCCGATCGTCAACGCCCAGATCATCGGGGTCTCGCCGGGAGCCTCGTTCGGCGGCGCGCTCGCGATCGTCCTCGGGCTCGGGTCGGCGGGGCTGATCGGCGGCGCTTTCCTGTTCGGGCTTGCGGCACTCGGCCTGGTCTTCGTGGTCAGCCGCAGCCGCGAGGGCGGCCAGACCCTGATGATCGTGCTGCCCGGCGCCGTCGTCGGGGCGTTCTTCTCCGCGCTGGTCTCCCTGGTCACCTACTTCGCCGACCCCTACAACGATCTCCAGGCCATCGTGTTCTGGCTGCTCGGCAGCCTGGCCACCGCGACACCCGAGAAGGTCGTCATCGTCGGCGTCCCCGAAGTGCTCGGCACGGTACTGATCCTGTCCCTGCGCTGGAGGATCAACGTCCTGTCACTCGGCGACGACGACGCGCAGACCTTGGGTGTGCTGCCCGGCCCGCTGCGCTGGACGTTGCTGGTCGGCGTGGCCGCGATGGTCGCCGGCGCGGTCGCGGTCAGCGGGGTGATCGGCTGGGTCGGGCTCGTCGTCCCGCACCTGGCGCGGCTCTGGGTCGGCCCCGACCACCGGATCCTGCTGCCGGTCACGGTCGCGCTGGGTGGGGCGTACCTGGTCGCCGTGGACACGCTGACCCGCTGGCTCACCCCAGGTGAGATCCCGGTCGGGGTCCTGACCGCGGTGATCGGCGCTCCGCTGTTCCTGGTGCTGCTGCACCGCAGCAGGCAACGAGGCTGGACCGATGACTGATCTCGTCTTCGACCGGATCGGACATGCGCACACCCCGGACCGGTGGCTGTTCCGCCAGGTCAGTCACCGCTTCACCCCGGGATAGGTGAGTGCCGTGCTGGGCCCGAACGGGCGCGGGAAGTCGACGCTGTTGCGGTGCGCTGTCGGGCTCCTCACCCCGCGCGAGGGACGGATGAGAGGCACCGAGTCGACCGCACACGTACCGCAGAGCCACCGCTCGACCTTCGCCTACGACGTCCTGGACATGGCCCTCATGGGCCGCAGCCGCCGGCTCGGGATGTTCGCGGCCCCGGGACGGCTCGACGTCGCCGCAGCCCGCGACGCGCTCGAGCAGGTCGGGATGGCCGAGCTGGCCGAGCGTCCGTTCACCACGCTCTCCGGCGGGGAACGGCAACTGGTGCTCATCGCCCGGGCCATCGCGGCCGAGCCGGCCCACCTGGTCCTCGACGAGCCCGCCTCCGCACTCGACCTGAACAACCAGGCCCGGCTGCTGGAACTGCTACGCCGGCTCGCCGACGGCGGCCTCGGCATCGTGATGACCACCCACCACCCCGACCACGCGCTGGAGATCGCCGACACCGTCGTCCTGATGCAGGCCGACGCCACGGCGACCGTCGGGCCACCGACGATCTGCTCACCGACGCCGCCGTCGGCGCGCTCTACGAGGTCAGCGCCCGCAGCCTGCACTGGCACGACGAGCACGGCACACCCCGCCGCGCCATCGTCACCGGCCGGACCACCCCGGCACCCACCACCACCGACCGCACCGGCCGGCACCCGTTGACACCGGCGGCGGCCAGGTGCCTGTCACACCGAGGAGTCGCTGAATGTCCAGGATCGCCTGCACCGTTCGACCGTGGACGAAGCTCCCGCTCTCCCGCGCCTTGACCGGCATCGCCCGGTCGGGCTTCGACGCGGTCGCACTACCTGTCCACGGGGTCGAGGAGGTCCTCACCCCGGCCAGCACCGCCGACGAAGCGGCGGCGATCCGCGACGAGATCGCCGGGCACGGTCTCGACCTCGTCGTCCTCAGCCATGCGGCCACACTGGACGGGACCGACGCCGATGCCCTCGCAGCCCTGCGGGCACAGCTGACGCACTGCGCCCGACTCGGCGTCGACACCCTGGTCGACATGGGCACGACCGTCCCCGAGCACTACGACCGCTACCTCGAGCTGATGCGCGCCGGCGCCCGGATCGCACACGACCTCGGAGTCCGGATCGCCGTCAAACCCCACGGCGGGCTGACCCGCACATGCGCCGACCTGCTCTCGGTGCTCGAACGGGTCGATCACCCCGCCTACCGGGTCCGCCTCGACCCCGGCAACCTCGTCCACCACGCCGGCGCCGCCCCGGTGGACGACATGGCCTCCGTCGCCCCCTACGTCATCGCGGTCGGCGTCCGTGACCACCCCGGCCGTGGGCGCCCGGGCGGGGACGACGGCGGCATGCCCCACCGACCACCCCCGGCGACGGGACCGTCGACCTGCAGGGCATGTACACCGCCCTGCGCCGGCACGGCTTCGACGGCCCCAGCGCAGTCGAGAGCCTCACCCCGCAACCGACCCCCGAACGCATCGACACCGAAGCAGCGCGCGCCCGCGACACCGTGACCGCGCTGCTCACCGACACCCCCGCACCGCCCCCCGCCCCGCGGGAACGGATCACCTGCGCCGGCATCGCCACCGGAACCGACGAACCGCTCGCCGGCACCGCCCGCAGCTTCGACCGCTACCTGCTCGTCGAGATCCCGCTTCCCTGGCCGCCCGGGATGGGACGGCCACTGGCCGAGTACCCGCAAGTGCCCGCCTCCCTGCGGGCACCGCTGAGCCGATCCGACGCCGCCGCGACCGCCGCCGGGCTCACGGCCAAGACCCTCGCGCTGGCACCCGACCCCGACTACTCCGTAGCCGGGCACACCCGGGTCATGCACTACACCCGCCCGCACGGGCCAGCCACCGGCTACCACCGCGACGAGTACGTCGTCCCCGACGCCACGGCTCCCGCACTGATCGACGCACTGGCCACCGGCGACCCGCGGGTGCTGTCCCCGTTCGCCGGGTACCGCTACGACGACCCGCACCGGCGTGACCTCGTCGTCTGCACCCACGCCAGTGTCGACGCGTGCTGCGGCCGGCTCGGCTACCCGTCTACCACGCCGTGCGGGAGCGGCTCGGGGCCGAACACCCGGTACGGGTCTGGCGCATCTCCAGCTTCGGCGGCCACCGATTCGCCCCGGTCGCGATCGACCTGCCCGAAGGCCGCTTCTGGGGACGCCTCACCCCCGACGTCGCCGTCCAGCTCGCCGACCACTCCGGGGACCCCGCCGAGATCATCCACCACTACCGCGGCTGGAGTCTGCTCGACACCACAGCCGCCCAGATCGTCGAACACCAGTTGCTCACCGAGCAGGGCTGGTCGTGGATCGGACGACCGACTCACGCCACCGTCCACGAACACGACGACCGCGACACCGTCCGGATCGACGACGGAACAGGTCCCGACGACCTCCCCCCGTCCGCATGGGAGGCGAGCGTGGAAGCGGCCACGACCGACGAAGTCCTGGTCGGATGCGTCGGCCCGTTCGGGGCAATCCAGCGGTACCGGATCACAGACCTGACCCGACCGGAGCAAGCCCCCGCCGCACGGCAGAAGGCACGAGCATGACCACCGCACCCGCGGGGTGAACCGCATACTACGACCGCAACACCACCAGCCCTCCAGAACCGACCCTGGTCACCGCTCCCGGCTCCTTCGCCGACCGGGCTTCGCCCTCGACCTCGGCTGCGGACAAGGACGAGACACCGTGAGCTGCGCCGTCGCTGGGAGATGCGACCCGTGTGAGACCACGCACCGACGAGAAACGACGCCGACCGGCAGGAGGTCCTCTCGGCTGGTCAACGCCGTTCTACGGCCCTGGTCGGGCAGCCCGCTTCGCCTCCCAGAAGATTGTGTCGATCTTTATGGATCGATCGGTCAGCTGCTCCTCGCCGCCGTCGCGAACCAGCCCGGCCGCCACCGCGGCGTCCACGTAGCGGCGGGCGGTCTTGCGGTCCACGCCTGTCTGCTCGGCAATCTTCCGCAGCCCCTTACCGGCCAGCCACGCCCGCAGCACCTCACGGATCTCGATCACGAACACCTCCCGGTACGCCATCCCGCAGGACCTCCAAGTAGATCAACTTGGAGCGATCCGTAGCGGCAACCGACGGGCCGCCCGGCGCGACACGCCGGGTGGTCCCCTTACTGGCAACCAGGTGGTCCCATGACCCTGGCAAGACTTCCCCTGAAGTGGTCCCAAGCTCGTGGCAGATGACACAAGATCGCGGCCGGGAAGACCGCCCGAGAAGCCCAACGCTGAAACGACGCCTCGCCGACCACATCTGGCGCACCATGATCGCCGACGAACGTCGATCCTCCTCAACGACGGCGAGCCCGGGAGGACACACGGGGGCGACTCTGAGATCCAGCGCGGCTGGCCCAACCCCGACAACCAGCACTTCGGATCAGTCACAACCCGAGCCCGCCGATCCGGAGTCTACGACTGCACGGGAACCAACGCCTTGACAAACACAGAGGAAGCCGAAGGGCACCAGCCTCGACCCGCGGATCGACGAGGCGCCATGCCTGGATGGAGGAAACTCAGGCCCAGGGCCGGTCGGCCGGCAGAGGGCCTCCCAGCTCGCGGGTCGCGTCGTGGGCTGTCGTGACGACCGGGTCGACAAGCCCTTCGACGTCGTCGGGACCGATGCGGGATGTGGGGAACCCCACGCCGAGGACGACCGCCAGCTCGCCGGTGTGGTCGTAGACCGGGGCGGCGACCGATCCTACGTCGAGATTCCGCTCGCCGAATGCCACCGCCACGCCGGAGGCGCGGACCTCGTCGAGCTGCCGATCCAGCTCCACGGTCGACGCCGGGGTGTTGTCGGTGAATCGTTCGAGCGTGGCCTCCTCCCCCAGCTCGCTGCGGGCGCCCGGATCGAAGGCGAGGAACACCTTGCCGGGCGCGCCGGCGTGGATCGGCATGACCATCCCGACCTTGAAGGGCCGGATCACGACATGGCGGGTCTCGGCGACCGCGACGACCGTTCGGAACGTCCCGTCACGGACGTAGAGGCAGGCGCTCTCGCCCGTGTGGTCGCGCAGATCCGCCAGAAGCGGTCGGAGCAGCCGGACCGCGTCGAGACCGAGGGCACCCGGCGAGGCCCATCGCACGAGGGCAATTCCGATCCGGTAGCGGTCACCGTCCCGGTCGAGGTAGCCCTCGGACACTAGGTCCTGCACCAGCCGTTGACACGTGCTCGACGGCAGCCCGGTCGCCTTCGCCAGGTCACGCAGCGTGGGCTCGGGGGACTCGAGGGTGAAGCTGTCGAGGATCGAGCTGATCTTGCGCAACACCAGCGTGCTGCCGCGTCCGTCCACCTTGATTCCGGTCACGAGATCACCCTTCGGGCCGTCGGTCCGCCTGTTGACATCAAACTCTACAGCCCGGAGGCTGGGTCATTCACCCACGATATGGGTCGTCGGATGCACAACGAAGTGAGGTGCTTGCACATGACTGGGTTCGCGCAGCCTGGAGCCCCAGGGGCGTCTCCCTCTCGGCCGACCCGCGTCGGTCTGATCGTCCCGAGCTCGAACACGACGATGGAGACCGAACTTCCCGAGCTGTTCGCACGTCAGTCCGCGGCCACCGGGCTCCGCTACACGTTCCACTCCGGGCGTGCGGCGCTGAAGAACGTGACGCGCGAGGAGCTGCTCGCGATGGTGGGGAAGGCGGCCGAGTGCGCGGCGGCCGTGTCCGACGCCGACGTCGACGTCATCGCCTACGCCTGCCTCGTGGCCGTCATGGCCCAGGGCCCGGGCGAACACGCGGAATCCGAGAGGCTGATCGCGAAGGCGGCCGTCGACAACGGTCACCCCGCCGAGGTCGTCAGCAGCGCCGGAGCGCTCGTTCGCACGCTGTCCGGAATCGGCGTCGGTCGCGTCGCGATGATCACTCCCTACGTGAAGCCGCTCACCCGGATGGTCGCCGACTACATCGAGGGCTCAGGGATCGAGGTCCTGGACGCGACGAGCTTGGAGGTCGACGACAACCTCGCCGTCGGGTGCTTGGACCCCTGCGCCCTGCCCGGGATCGCCCGCAACCTCGAGCTCGACGGGGCAGAGGCCATCGTCCTGTCCGCGTGCGTGCAGATGCCGTCGCTCGCCGCCGTACAAGCCGTGGAGGACGAACTCGGACTCCCGGTGGTCACTGCGGCGACCGCGACCACCTACGAGGTGCTCCGGGCGCTCGGACACACACCCGCGATCAGCGGCGCCGGCCGCCTGCTGGCGGGATGAGGACATCGTGACCCTTTCCCTCATCGCTTTCCTCGTTCTCGTCGCCGCCTTCGCCGTCGGATCGCTGACCAGCATCAGCGCGGGCCTGCTAGCGCTCGTCGCGGCCTTCGGAGTCGGCTCCCTGGTCGCGGGCCTACCGCTCGCCGACGTCATCGGCGAGTTCCCCGCCGGACTGTTCCTCATCCTGGTGGGGGCGACCCTGCTGTTCGGCATCGTCCGGGAGACCGGGACCATCGACCTGATGGCCTACTGGGCCGAGCGGCTCGCGGGCGGCCGCCGCCTGCTGGTCCCCGTCCTCATGTTCGCCCTGACGGCGCTGCTGGCCGCCGCCGGCGCGTTCACACCTGCGGCCATCGCCATCGTCGCGCCCGTCGCACTGGCTCTTGCCTCCCGGTTCGGGATCAGCTCACTCGCCATGGGCCTAGTTGTCGTGACTCGTCACGTTGTCGACGTGGGGAGCCGGCTGATCGGGGGTCGCCCGCCGAGCGCGGAGTGGGCTCGTTCAGTGTTGTAGTGGCGGGTCCAGTCGTCGAGGGCGGCGCGGCGTTCGGTG
>NZ_JBKGXT010000022.1:0-94674 GCF_046546495.1 Pseudonocardia nantongensis
TAGTGTTGTCGGTGGTCATAGCGGTAGGGGAACGCCCGGTCCCATTCCGAACCCGGTAGCTAAGCCTTCCTGCGCCGATGGTACTGCACTCGTCAGGGTGTGGGAGAGTAGGTCGCCGCCGACATTCTTTTTGGGGAGACGCCCCTCGGATTCGTCCGGGGGGCGTTTTCGCATGTCCGGGTCCGTTGGTCGCACCGCGATCTGTCCGCGCCACGTAGCAGACGCCACGGACGACGGAGCGGTGTGGCCCGGCTCAGCGCGTGGTCCGTCCCCAGCCGGCCGAACGATCCACAGCCGGCAGGAACGGCGCGGCGCCGGCACCGGCAGGCGGGATGCTCGACGGGACAGCGAACCGGCTTCCCGAGGAGGACCCCGTGCCGAACAACCAGACCATCGTCGTCGGCAATCTGACCCGCGACCCGGATGTCCGGCTGCTACCGGACGGAACCACCCTGGCAGAGATCACCATCGCCGAGAACAAGCGGCGCCGGGACACCGGCACCGGAGAGTGGCGGGACGTCCGGACGACGTTCTGGACCGTGACCTGCTGGCGGCTGCTGGGAATCCACGTCGCCGCGAGCCTGCGCAAGGGCGATCGCGTGGTGGTCACCGGCGAGACCTTCCAGGACGACTGGGTCGGCTCGGACGGTCAGCCGCGACGCACGCTGAAGATCGACCCGGTCAGCGTGGCCGTCGACCTGGCCCGAGCGCCGGCGCGTGTCGTCCGGCAGGATGCGGTGCTGGGCCGGATGCAGGGCACCGCGGTCGCCGGGGACGGGGCGGGTTGGGCGCCGGGCGCGCCGGAGCCGGTCGTCGAGGAGCACCCGCCGTACGACCCGGACGAGACCCCGGATGAGACGCGGGTCCCGATGGCCACCGTACCGGCCTCCGAGGGCTGAGAGCGACGCAACTACCATTGGGTTCGTGGCGGACCTGATTTACACGATGCGGAACGTGCGCAAGGCGCATGGCGACAAGGTCATCCTGGAGAACGCGTCGATCAGCTTCCTGCCGGGGGCGAAGATCGGCGTCGTCGGCCCGAACGGTGCCGGGAAGTCGACCGTCCTCAAGATCATGGCCGGGCTGGAGAATGCGAACAACGGCGACGCGATGCTCAAGCCGGGTGCGAGCGTCGGCATTCTCCAGCAGGAGCCGCCCCTCAACGAGGAGAAGACCGTTCTCGGCAACGTCGAGGAGGGGCTGGGCGAGGTCAAGGTCAAGCTCGACCGGTACAACGCGATCGCCGAAGAGATGGCGACGAACTACACCGACGAGCTGATGGAGGAGATGGGCAAGCTCCAGGAGGAGCTCGACCACGCCGACGCCTGGGAGATCGACTCCCAGCTGGAGCAGGCGATGGACGCCCTGCGGTGCCCCCCGGGCGACGCGGAGGTCGGGCACCTCTCCGGTGGTGAGCGCCGCCGGGTCGCCCTGTGCAAGCTGCTCCTCTCGAGCCCGGACCTGCTGCTGCTCGACGAGCCCACGAACCACCTGGACGCGGAGAGCGTGCTGTGGCTCGAGCAGTTCCTCGCGAACTACCCCGGTGCGGTCCTGGCGGTCACGCACGACCGGTACTTCCTGGACAACGTCGCGGGCTGGATCCTCGAGCTCGACCGCGGCCGCACCTTCCCCTACGAGGGCAACTACTCCACCTACCTGGAGAAGAAGGCGGAGCGGCTCGCCGTCCAGGGCAAGAAGGACGCGAAGCTGCAGAAGCGCCTGAAGGAGGAGCTGGCCTGGGTCCGCTCCAACCCGAAGGCCCGCCAGGCCAAGAGCCGCTCCCGGCTGGACCGGTACGACGAGATGGCGGCCGAAGCCGACCGGCACCGCAAGCTGGACTTCGAGGAGATCCAGATCCCGCCGGGGCCGCGGCTGGGTAACAAGGTCGTCGAGGTCTCGAACCTGGACAAGGGGTTCGACGGCCGGCAGCTGATCAAGGACCTGTCCTTCACGCTGCCGCGGAACGGCATCGTCGGCGTGATCGGCCCGAACGGGGTCGGCAAGACCACCCTGTTCAAGACGATCGTCGGGCTGGAGGAACCGGACTCCGGCGAGGTCAAGGTCGGGGATACCGTCAAGCTGTCGTACGTCGACCAGAACCGGGGCGGGATCGACCCGAAGAAGACCGTCTTCGAGGTGGTCTCCGACGGGCTGGACTTCATCCAGGTCGGGAACGTCGAGATGCCGTCCCGTGCCTACGTCGCGGCGTTCGGTTTCAAGGGACCGGACCAGCAGAAGCCGGCCGGCGTCCTGTCCGGTGGCGAACGCAACCGGCTGAACCTGGCGCTGACGCTCAAGCAGGGTGGCAACCTGATCCTGCTCGACGAGCCGACGAACGACCTGGACGTCGAGACCCTCGGGTCGCTGGAGAACGCGCTCGAACAGTTCCCGGGCTGCGCCGTGGTCATCTCCCACGACCGGTGGTTCCTGGACCGGGTCTGCACACACATCCTCGCCTGGGAGGGCACCGACGCGAACCCGGCCGCGTGGTACTGGTTCGAGGGCAACTTCGAGGCGTACGAGAAGAACAAGGTGGAGCGGCTCGGGGCCGAGGCCGCGCGACCCCACCGGGTCACGCATCGTAAGCTCACCCGCGACTGATCACCACTCGTCCGGACCGCGCCGAACCGTGCGGTCCGGACACTACGGCGCGGCTGAGGCGAGTCCCGGCCGGTGGTGCCACGGGAGGCGATGTGACGTCCGACCTGGGTCATCGTGTCGGAGATGCGGCGACGGCCGAGCTGCGGACGGCGGCGGCCCTGCGCTGGCAGCAGCCGCTGCTGACCGCGGAGCTGGCCGGGCACGTCTGCAGCCGAGCTGTCGCAGACGGTGACGATCACCGCTGGCTGCAGGCCGCCGGGTGGCTGCTCGACGGCCACGCCGCGGGCGGTGACGCCCGTCCGGCCGCGACCGCCGTCCTCGAGGCGCTGACAGGCTCCGGGACGTCCGACGTGATCGCGGTCCCCGCCCGGTGCATGGGTGCGGACGCGCTCGATCGGCCGGAGGCGGCCCGGCTCCGGCTCGGGCTGGCGGTCGTGGCCCGGGCCGACGGGGAGCTCGCGGCTGCGCGGGCTCTCGCCGCCGGACTCCCGGACACCGGTCCCGGTGAGCACGACCGCTCCCTGCGGCTGGACCGCCTCGCCGTCGAGGTGCGCTGCGCGCTCGTCGAGTCACCGGGGACCCGGCTGGAAGAGCTGCGGACCGAGGTCGAACGGTGCGGCGACGAACTCGGCGGTGCGGCTGCCGCGTTCGCGGACCTGGTCTGCGGCTCGGTGCACCGGGCCGGCCGCGACCAGGACGCCGCCGTCGGCTGCGCCCTGCGCGGGTTGCAGCGGTTGGGGTGGACGCCGGACCGGCCTGACGACCGCCCGCTCTCGCCACACCTGGCGTCGGCACTGCTCAGCCAGTGGATCACGGCATTGCTCGACGCCGGGCCCGTCCCGGGCGAGGTTGTGCGTGCCGCGGCCGCCCACCGCGACGCCGCCGACACCGGACGGCAGGGAGTGCTGCTGCGGCTGGCTCTCGCCCGGGCCGGCGCCGGGCCCGTCGACCATGCGGCCCGTGCCCTGGAGGCCGCAGCGGCCGGGGCCGAGGAAGCCGGCGTCCCCGCATTGGTCGCCTCCTGCCGGATCGCCCGGTCCGAGCTGCACGAGAGTGCCGGGCAGTACCAGGAGGCGCTCGAGGCGATGCGTGCGTCGGTCGAGGCCGACCGGACGGACCGGGACCGCAGCGACCGGTTCCGTGCAGCGCTGACCGCACTCCCGCTCGGTATCGAGCGGGCGGACGCCGGCCGATCGCGGCAGGACGATGCTCGTACCGAGCTCGACCGGGGGCGCCGAGCCCGACCGACGGGTCGCACCGCCCCGGCGCTCGATGCCGACCTGGCGCGCGAGGCCGGTCCGGCGCGCGATGCCGTGGTGGATCCCGAAGGCGGAGGGGACGGCGCCGCGTTGCGCGGCCCGGCCGGGGCCCCGGCGGACACCGGCATCCCGGTGTACACGCTGCGGAAACCGGGTTCGTCGTCCGCCGGGCCGGTCCGCCGCAACGGGCACCGCGCCGACAGCTCCTGGTCCGCCGAAACGCCCGACGGCGACGGCCCGGAGCGGTCGGCGGGGGACGGCAACGGCCCCGAGATCCCCGGCGGAGGGGAACCGGAGGTGTCGAGCCCGGCAGGCCCGATGTCGATCGATCCGGCCGACCCGCTGGGGCTGGGGACGCTCGTCGATCCGGACGGCGAGTTCGCCGTGCGCCCCCGTGGATCCAGGTTGTTGCGTTCGGCATCCGGTGAGCCGGTCGGTGGTGCCGGTCAACATCTGCTGGAGTGGGCGGAACGGACCTGGTACGGGCCCGGCGCGCTGACCGGCGGCGACGTGCCGGACAGTGGCGCACCGCTGGGCGACGCGCTCGTCGCCGAGCTCCGTGGCGTCGAGCGCGGCACGCGCGTGCTGCTGCCGACGGTGCCGGGGCCCGCGCAGGCCTCCGGGACGGTTGCGCGTACGTCGGCGGTTCTGGACCGGCCGGACGATCAGCGGGACGGCACGCCTCCGGAGGAGCCGGTTCCGGCGCGGCCGGTCGCCGCAACACCGGACCGGACGATCCTGGTCGACCTCGTCGACACCGCGCAGCGGGTGAGCGGGCCGGCCACCGCCGCGGCGGTGCTGGACGAGCTCGCCGTCCGGGCGTGCCGGCTGGTGCCGCCGTCGGGGCACGCCGACGTCGTGGGCGACGGCGTCCGGATCGTGCTCCCCGACGCCGACCGGGTCACCGCCCTGCTCTGGGCCCGTTCGCTCGCGACGCACCTCTCCGGCCGGGTGCACCGCGGAGGGCTCCCGGACGACGCCGGGTTGCGATTGCGGGTAGCCGGTCCGGACGGGCCAGAAGGCGACGAGGTCGTCCGGCCGCTGACCGGGCCGACGGAGCCTGCTGCGCCCGTCGATCCCGCTGCGGCTGTCGACCCGGCTGCGGACGTGGGTGCCGCGGAGGCGACGGCCGCCGCGACCGGGTCGAACGGGCAGGCAGCGCCGGCTCCCGGGGCGGCAGCGGGCGGCGCGCGGTGGGACACGGCGTCCGAGACCCGGCCGGCGGGGCCGGCGATGGCCGGTGCGCTCGAGCTGGGCACGCCCGGCCCGGAGGCCCGGTCCGCGGACGCGCTCGAGCTGGGTACGCCGGACCCGGAGACCCGGCCCGGGGAACCGCCCTCCGCGGACGGGTCGTCCGGGGCCGGGTGGTCCGGAGACGTCGCGACCGTGGCCGGGTCGAGCATGCCGAACGGGGTCGCGCCGTCCGGGCGTCGTGCCGCTTCGGAGCGCGCCGGATCCTCCCTGGCCGCGTCCGGGGTGACGGTCCGGCCCGGTTCGGGCGGGCGGCGACGCGCGGATGGCGCGCGTTCGGCCCTCGAGGCCACCGGCGTCCACGGCGGCGACGAGCCGGCCGGTGCGACACCGGACAGGTGGGCCGCCGCCGGATCCGGTCCCGGACGGCGCGGAATGCCCGAGGGCGCGGTGCCCCTCGGTCCGGCCTCCCCGGCCGGCCGGCGCCGCTCGCGGCACGGCGCGGAGCGCGACGGTGGCATCGTGCGGAACGGTGCGGCCACCGACATTCCGTGGCTCGGCGCTCCGGCACCGGATCCGCTGTACGACCCGTTGCCGGACCGGCCCGGTGACGACCCGGCAGGCGACGTGCTCGGTGGACCGGCCGGGGCTCTGCCCGGTGATCCGGCCGCCGACGTGCTTGCCGGAGCGGCCGGGGTGCTGCCTGCTGATCCGACGGCCGACGTGCTCGCCGGACCGGCAGCGGAGCTGCCTGGTGACCCGGCAACGGGCTCGTACGGTGCGCGGGAAGTGGACCCGCTGGGCGAACCGGTCACCGGCGCGCCCGGTGGGTCGAGCGGAGACCTGCTCGATGGGTTGGGCGGAGACGTGCCCGGTGAGCCGTCGGTGGGCACGCCCGATGGGCCGGAGACGGAGCAGCACGGCGAACCGACGGCCGGCCGGCACGACGGCGTCCCGTCGTCGGATCCGCTCGGCACCTCCGCTCCTGGCCGCCACGCGACGCCCGCGTGGCCCGCGCGCGACGACGTCGTGCCCCGGAGACGTGGCCGGCAGGCCGCGCACGGGGCGACCGCTGTGGTGTCCGAGGACGAGCGCTCGGGGACGTCCCCGGCGGGCGTGGACACCGTCGGCCCGGAGGCGGGATCGGACACCGTCGGATCGGACACCGTCGGATCGGACGCCGTCGGATCGGACGCCGTCGGATCGGACGCCGTCGGATCGGACGCCGTCGGATCGGACGCCGTCGGAGCGAAGGTGCCAGGCTCGGGTGCGCCCGGACCGGCCGGGGCCCGGTCGGACCTGACGGGCCCGGGCGTCGCCTCGGAGGCGGGTGGGGCGCGCGAGCCGGCCCCGTCCGCCGCGCCGGCGCCCCCGTCCGACGACCCGGTGGAGATCCCCGAGAACATGGGGCTGGCCGACCTGCTCGCCGGGGCGATGGCGGCGTACCGGGAGATCTGACGCCCACCGTCGAGAACCGGCCTCCGGGCGCCGTGGCGGCCGCTCCGCCGGTCGCCCGGCGGGCCGGCGCCCGGGGCTAGGGTGGCGCCCGTCAGCCAATGTGGGTGGGCCGGAGTGGATTGTGAGCAGCCGGGTGCCAGGTACGACGGGCAACGAAACGGGCGTACGGGCGGGCGGCGGCGAGCCGCGCCCCGGTAGCGGAGCCGCGGCGGATCTGGTCCGCCGCTACACGCGACACACGGTGGAACCGGAGAGCGGGACCGGGGCGGAGCTCCCCGGCCCGGCGACGGTGGTCGACTCCCACTTGGCGCTGGCCGCCCACCGCGAACCCGGGCGTGCGGTGGTCGACGTCGTCGAGGGTCCGTCCGGCGCGACCGCCGTCGAGGTCGTCACCGACGACATGCCGTACCTGGTCGAGTCGGTACTCGCTGGGATCGGCCAGCTCGGCGGCATCGTCCGCCGGGTGATCCACCCGATCCTGGTCGTGCACCGCGACGGGGGCACGCTGGCCGGCGTCGACCACGACGCCGACCCGGCCGAGCCGGGTGAGGGGCGCGCCGAGTCCTGGATGCACCTGGACCTCGTCCCGAACGCCGACGTCGACCCGGCCGCGCTGCACGCCGAACTCGAGCGCACCCTGTCCGACGTCCGCCAGGTCGTCGACGACACCGCGGCGATGACGACGCGGGCCCGGGCACTCGCCGACGATCTCGCCGCCGCCCAGACCGGGCAGACCGCGGCGGCCACCAACGGTGCGCACCCGGGCGAGGTCGCCGACCTGCTGCGCTGGCTCGTCGACGACCACTTCACGTTCGTCGGCTACCGGCACTACTCCCGGCGCGAGGGCCGGTTGCGACCCGACACCGACACCGGGCTCGGCGTGCTGCGACCCGACGACGCCGGCGCGAACGTCTTCCTGCCCGAGTCCGCCGCGACCGGCGGCACCGCCGCCCCGACCGCCGCGGACCGGGACGACGAGAACACCCCGGACCCCGCGGCCGACACCGGGATCCTGCTGATCACCCGGGCCAGCGAGCCCACCCGGGTGCTGCGGGCGGTGCACCCCTACTACGTCGGCATCCGCACCCGCGACGCCGACGGCAGCGTCACCGGTGAGCACCGGTTCCTCGGCATGCTCACCGTCCCGGCCCGGCACGAGAGCGTGCTGGACATCCCGGTCGTCGCCCACCGGATCCGGAGCGCGATCCGCCGCGCCGGGTTCCCCGCCGACTCCTACTCGGGCCAGCAGATGCTCGAGGTGTTCTCGGTGCTGCCCCGCGGCGAGCTGTTCGCCTCCTCCACCCGGCGGCTGCACGACACCGGTGTCGGCGTGCTCGCGGCGAGCGAGCGCCGCGCGGTGCGGCTGTTCGTGCACCCCGACCCGTACCGCCGGTTCCTGTCCTGCCTGGTCTACCTGCCGCGCGACCGCTACACCACCGGCACCCGGCTGGCCGTCACCGACCTGCTGCGCGAGCGGCTCGGTGGCACCGAGGTCAGCTACACCGCGCAGGTCGGCGACGCGCCGCTGGCGATGCTGCACCTGCTCGTCACCATCGACCCTGCCGGTGGCACCGCCGACTACGACGTCGCCGCCCTGCAGGACGAGGTCACCGAGACCACCCGCAGCTGGGACGACCGCCTGATCGCCGCCCTGGGCGACGCCGGGCCCACCGCCCGGCCGATGCTCGCCGGCGTCCCCGAGTCCTACAAGGCCGGCGTCGAACCGGCCCGCGCCGTGGAGGATCTCCGCCGCCTGATGGCGCTGGAGCCGGACGGCCGGGACGCGTTCGACCTGCGGCTCTACAAGAGTGTCGACGACGAGGTCCGGTTCGCGCTCTACGTCGGCGACGCCCCCGTCACGCTGACCGACGTGCTACCGCTGCTGCAGCAGCTCGACGTGGAGGTCGTCGACGAGCGGCCCTTCGAGTTCGTCCGCCCGGACGGCCGGCGCTGCTGGCTCTACGACTTCGGGCTGCGTCCCCCGCAGCCGGCCGGTGCCCCCGCCGTCCCGACCGTCACCGTGTCCGATGCGGGCACCAGGTTCGAGGAGGCGTTCGCCGCGGCCTGGCGGGGCGACGCCGAGTCCGACCGGTTCTCGGCGCTGGTGCTGCGCGCCGGGCTGCACTGGCGCGAGGCCGCGGTGCTGCGGGCCTACAGCCGCTACGCCCGCCAGCTCGGCGGGCTGTTCACGCTGCAGTACACGGCGAACGTGCTGGTCGCCCACCCTCAGGTCGCGCAGGCGCTGGTGACGCTCTTCCGGGCCCGCTTCGACCCGGACCTGCCCGACCGCGAGGCGGCCCACGAGCGCGCGCTCGACGCCGTCACCACGCTGATCGACGAGGTCAGCGGCCTGGACGCGGACCGGATCCTGCGCGGGCTGCTCGCCGCGACCGAGGCGACGCTGCGCACCAACTGGTTCCGGGGACGGGCGTTCTTCTCGTTCAAGCTGGATCCGGCCGCGGTGCCCGACATGCCGCTGCCCCGGCCCCGGTTCGAGATCTTCGTGTACGCGCCGCAGATCGAGGGCGTGCACCTGCGGTTCGGCCCGGTCGCCCGGGGTGGGCTGCGCTTCTCCGACCGCCAGCAGGACTACCGCACCGAGGTCCTCGGCCTGGTCAAGGCGCAGGCGGTGAAGAACGCGGTGATCGTGCCGGTCGGGGCGAAGGGCGGGTTCGTCGTGCGCCGGCCCGCCCCTGGGCCCGAGCACGTGCGTGACTGCTACCGCACCTTCATCTCCGGGCTGCTCGACGTCACCGACAACCTGCTCACCCGGCCCGACGGCGGCACCGAGACGATCCCACCACCGGGCGTCGTCCGGCACGACGGCGACGACTCCTACCTGGTGGTGGCCGCGGACAAGGGCACCGCGACGTTCTCCGACCTGGCCAACTCGGTCTCCGCCGAGTACGGCTTCTGGCTCGGCGACGCGTTCGCCTCCGGCGGCTCGGTCGGCTACGACCACAAGGCGATGGGCATCACCGCCCGCGGCGCCTGGGAGTCGGTGAAGCGCCACTTCCGCGAGCGCGACCTGGACACCCAGGCCGACGAGTTCACCGTCGTCGGCGTCGGGGACATGTCCGGGGACGTGTTCGGCAACGGGATGCTGCTCTCGGAGCACATCCGGCTGGTCGCCGCGTTCGACCACCGGCACGTGTTCGTCGACCCCACCCCGGATGCCGCCGTCTCCTACGCCGAGCGGCGCCGGCTGTTCGAGCTGCCCCGCTCGACCTGGGAGGACTACGACACCTCGCTGATCAGCGCGGGTGGCGGGGTGTGGGCGCGGACCGCGAAGTCGGTACCGGTCGGGCCGGAGATGCGGACCGCGCTCGGGCTGGGCGACGAGGTGACCCGGATGTCGCCCCCGGAGCTGATCCACGCGATCCTGCTCGCCCCGACCGACCTGCTGTGGAACGGCGGGATCGGCACCTACGTCAAGGCCTCCGACGAGACGCACCCCGAGGTCGGCGACAAGGCCAACGACAACATCCGGGTGGATGGCCGCGACCTGCGGGTGCGCGTCGTCGGGGAGGGCGGCAACCTCGGCCTCACCCAGCGCGGCCGGATCGAGTTCGCCCAGCGCGGCGGCCGGATCAACACCGACGCGATCGACAACTCGGCCGGTGTGGACTGTTCCGACCACGAGGTCAACATCAAGATCCTGCTGGACCGCCTGGTGGCGGACGGCACTCTCGACACGCCGGGCCGCAACGAGCTGCTGGCCTCGATGACCGACGAGGTCGGCGAGCTGGTGCTCGCCGACAACGTCGCGCAGAACGCCGTGCTCGGTGTCGCCCGCGCGCACGCCCCGGCCATGGTCGGGGTGCACGGCCGGATGGTCGCCGACCTGGTCGAGCGCACCGGGCTGGACCGGGAGCTGGAGGTGCTCCCGGACGCGGCCGGGTTCGACGCGCTGGCCGCCGCCGGGCAGGGCCTGAGCAGCCCGGAGCTGGCGACGCTGCTCGCGCACACCAAGCTCGACCTCACCGACCGGCTGCTGGCCTCCGACCTGCCGGACCGGCCGGCGTTCGGCGGGCGGCTGCCGGAGTACTTCCCGCAGCCGCTGCAGGAGCGGTTCGACCACGCCGTCCGGAACCACCCGCTGCGCCGGGAGATCACCGGCACCCTGCTGGTCAACGAGATGGTCGACGGCGCAGGGCTCAGCTACACGTTCCGGTTGGGCGAGGAGCTCGCCGCCGGGCCGGACGAGATCGCCCGCGCCTACGCCGTCACCACCCGGGTGTTCGAGCTCCCCCGGCTGTGGGCCGCGGTGCGCACCGCGCAGGTGCCGGTCGCGGTCGCTGACGCGACGGTGCTGGAGTCGCGCCGGCTGCTGGACCGGGTGTCGCGCTGGTTCCTCACCAACCGGCCGCAACCGCTCGCCGTCGGCGCCGAGATCAGCCGGTTCGCCGGCCCGATCGCCGAGCTGCGGGCCGAGCTGCCGGAGCTGCTGCAGGGCCGTGAGCGGGCCGCGGTACGGGCCCGGGCGGCCGAGCTACGCGACTCCGGGGTGCCGGAGGAGATGGTGGAGCCTGCGGCGCTGTCGCTCTACGCCTACGGCCTGCTCGACGTCGTCGAGCTCGTCGAGCTGTCCGACCGGGAGAAGGAGCCGCGCCCGGCCGCGGAGGTGGCCCGGCTGTACTACGCGCTGTCCGAGCATCTCGGCGTCGACCAGGCGCTGACCGCCGTGAGTCGCCTGGACCGCGGTGACCGCTGGCACGCGCTGGCCCGACTCGCCCTGCGCGACGACCTGTACGGCTCGCTGCGCTCGATCACCCTGGACGCGCTGCGCGAGACCCCGCCCGGCACCGGGTTCAGCGAGGCGATCGCGGCCTGGGAGCAGGCGAACGCCTCGAAGCTGTCCCGGGCGCGCACCGCGCTGGAGGAGATCGGGGCCTCGGCCTCGCTGGATCTCGCCACGCTGTCGGTGATCTCTCGCCAGCTGCGTGGCCTGGCCCGGTAGCCGTCCGGGACACTCTGTGCCATGTCCACCTCCGTCGCTGCGCCGTTCGTGGTCGCGGTCCCGCTCCGCTGGACCGACCAGGACGCCTACCGGCACGTCAACCACGCCCGGGTCGTCACGCTGATCGAGGAGGCCCGCGTCGCGATGGCCTTCACCGCGGCCGGCGAGGAGGGGCTGACCGGGTTCGCGTCCGGGCTGCTGGTCGCGGGGCTGAACGTGGACTACCGGAGGCAGCTGCCGTGGCGGGCCGAGCCGCTGCGGGTGGAGATCACCGTGCGGGAGCTGCGGGCGGCGGCGTTCACGCTGGACTACGTGCTGCGGGACGGGTCCGGTGCGGGCAGCCCGGTCGCGGTGACCGCCTCCACCCGGATGGCGCTCTACGACCTGCAGGCGCAGCGGCCGCGGCGCCTCACCGACCCCGAGCGTGACTTCCTGGGGCGACACCGGGAGGACGTCTCGTGACCGCGCGGACGGAGGACGCCTGATGACACTGCGGACGGAGTACGCCCGATGACACTGCGGCTGGCCGACCCGACCGACCGCGACGACCTGGGCGCCTTCACCGCCCGCGTCGTGCGGCTCGACCAGGCGGCCGCGATCCGACTCACCGCGGACGGCGGCCGGGTCACCGCGTGGGCGAGCACCCCCTTCGAGGTGCTGGTGACCCGTTCGGTCGCCGGCGAGCTGGACCCGCCCGAACCGGTCACCGCGCACGCGTCGTCGTTGCTGACGGCGCTGGCGGTGGAGCGGGCCGAGGCGATCGACCCGGGCCCGCCCGCGGCGTGGGTCGAGGAGCTGCCGCCGGAGGGTGGCTGGGAACGCGTCGACGAGGTGCCCGCGGCCGAGCTGGACGGCCTCGCCGACCGCGGGCTGGCGCTGGCCCGCGAGCACGCGGGGCCGATGGGCCCGCCGGCGTCGCTGCTGGACCAGACGGTGCTGACGGTGAGCCCGCCCGGCGCGGGGCGGCCGGTGACGGTGCCGATGCGGGTTCTGTTCGCGATGTCCGGGATGGGCTTCCTCGGCGCCGGCCCGGGTGGTACCGAGGAGGCCGAGCAGGGGCCGCGGGTGCGGGTGTCCGCGTCCGGTTCGTGGACCCGGATCGACGCGCGCTACGGCGCGGTGGTTCGGCACCGGGTGGTCTCGCTGCCGCTGCTGGTCACCGGGTAGTGGTGCGGGCGCGGCGGTGGTTCAGCCGCGAGTTCAGGCGAGGTTGAGGACGCTGACCTCACCGTCGCCGGTGACCCAGCCGGTGCGCCCGTCCGGGGAGACGGCGATTCCGGTCGGCTCGGGGACGACGTCGGTGCTGCCCACGACCTGCCAGTCCCGGGTGTCGACGACCTGCAGTCCCTGCCCGGTCGTGACGTACAGGTGCCGGCCGTCCGGCGCGAAGGCCAGCCCGGTCGGACCGCCCGGGGTCTCGACGGTGGCGATCTGGCGGCCGTCGTCGGGGTTCAGCACGGTAACGGTGTCCGACGGGGCCCCGGCGACCGCGACCATCGGTTCGGGGACCGGCGCCGGCGCCGCCGCGACGGCGTCGGCGGCGCCCTCGACCGGATGGGCGCCGAGCACGGTGAGGCTGTTCGGGTCGATCACGGTGAGCCGGTCCGCGCCGCTGCTGGTCAGGTAGACGCGGTCACCCGGCTCGTTCGTGGTGGCCGCGGACGGGTCGCCGGACACCTCCACCTCGCGGGTGGCGACGCCGGCGTTCGGGTCGATCTCGACGACCGTGCCGTCGGCGCGGGAGGGCACGTAGAGGAACCGACCGTCCGACGAGGTGACCGGGGTGCCCGGGTCGGCGGGGACCGGCAGGGTCGACACGAGCCGCCCGGCGGGCACGTCGACGATGCCGACCTGCCCGGCGTCGCCGTCCGACAGGCTGACGTAGGCACGGGTGCCGTCCGGCGAGGTGGTGACGGCCTGCGGCGCCGCCGGCAGCGGCACCTCCGCGGTGACCGCGTCACCGGCCGCGTCCAGGACGAGCAGCCGGGGCGCGTCCTGCACGGCGACGACGGCGGCCTGCCCGCCCGGCCCGGCCGCCACCCCCACCGGGGCCGCACCGGCCGGGACGGTGGCGCGCACCGCCGGGGTCGGGAGGCTGGCCGATGCGGGGCCGGCCAGGGGCCGGGGGCCGGTGCCCGCCGGAGCGTCGACGGCGCTCGCGGGCCGGGGCTCATCGGCGTTCTGCGGGGTCGGCGACAGCATCGCCCACAGCGTCAGCCCGCTGAGCAGCGCGATCGCCAGCGCGATCGCGAGCCCGGCCGGGGAGACACCGGCACGGCCGTTGCGCGGCTCGGCCGACATGATGGCCGGCCGGCGGGTGGCGATCGGCTTGGCCGGGGCCGCGGGCGCTCCGTCGGCGTCCACCGCCTGCGGGCCGGTGGAGGACGCCGCCCCGGACGGGCCGCCCGGCTCGGCGCGGGCGGCCGCGACGGAGACGGCCCCCAGCGCGGCCGCGGTGGTGGCGGTGCGGGCCGTCGGGTCCGCGCCGGGTCCGTCGTCGGCCTGCGGGCTGCGGGCCGGGCCGGTCGCGGCGGCCGGGCCGTCGCCGGCGACTCGCGGCGCCGGGCGTCCGTCGTGGCCGAGCGCCGGGATGTTCTGCGTCGTCGCGGTGCCGGACGCGTCGGAACCGGCATCCTGCGGGTTGCGCCGGACCGGCGGGCCGCCCCGGCGACCCGGTGCCGGTTCCGGGGGACGGGCGCCGGGATGTGCCGGGCCCGGCGGTGCCCACGGCGACGGGCCGGGCGCCGGGTGGGCGCCCGTCGCCTGGCCGTGACCGCCTCCCGGACGGGGTCCGTCGTCGCGGCTGGGGTCGGGGGCCGGCCGGGTGTCGCCGTGGACCGGACGGAGCGCGCGGGTGTCCTGGTCGGCGGCACCGCCGTCCGGGTCGGGGTGCGGCGTGGCAGCACCGTCCCGGGTGGCACCGTCCTGGGTGGCACCGTCCCGGCCAGCATCGTCCGGGCCGGCGTGGCCGCGCGCCGCGGCCGGGAACGCGCGGGTGCCCGGTCCGGTACGGAACGCCCCGGTCGCGGGACCGGCCGGGTACGACCCGGTCCGGCCGCCCTCCCGGGGTGGTGGCTCGGGCCGGAACGCGCCGGTGGGGCCGGGCGCGTCGTTCCGGCGGTCGTCCGGGTCCGGCGCGGCGGGCGCGCCGACGATGCCGGTGGCCGCGTCGTCGGGTCCGGCGGGGGCCTCGTGTGCGGTCGCCTCGCCGGCGGTGGCCGCGCCGTCGGGATCCGGCCGGCGCCGGCCCGGCGGGTCGCCGAACCCGCGACGTTCACCGGCGACCGGCGACGAGAACAGGTCGTCGCCGGAGAGACCGGCCATCGCCGGCCCGGACGAGGCACCGCCCATCGCCGGACGCGGTGTGGACGGGCGCGGCTCCTCCGGGCCGGGGCGGGCCGGCCGGGAGCGCGCCGGCATCGTCGGGCGGGCCGGGGTCTCGGACCGGGTGTCCTGGTCCGTGGGGGCCGGCTCGGACGCCCTCGGGTAGTGCCCGATCAGTGCGTTCGGCGGCAGGATGTCGGTCTCGGGTCCGTCCGGGACGGGCCGGGACGGACGCGGTGGCCACCGCTTCGACGCCGATGATCCGGTCCCGGACACCGGTGCCTCCGGCTCGGCCGGGGGGCCCACGTCGGCCACGTCGGCCACATCGGCCGGCTCGTCCGTCTCGTCCAGCGGCGGCGGGGGTGGCGCGATCGGCGGCACGACGGTCGGGGCCGGTTCGGTGACCGGGACGCCGTCCGGGCCGGAGGTGCGCGGCCGTCCGGCCGCCGGGGTGACCTCGGCGTCCGGGCTGGACCGCGCGTCGTCGGGCGCGAAGCTCGGTGCGGGCGCGAACCGGTCGTCGGGGGTGTGCAGCGGATCCCGGGCCTCCACGGCCTCGGGGCCGTCGTCGGGTTCTTCGGGGATGGGGCCGACGCCCAGCGGGTCGTCGCCCAGGTCGCCGAGGTCGGCGTAGAAGTCCTCGCCGGGACCGAAGCCGGCGGTGGCGGGCTCTCCGGTGGTGTCGGCGGCGGTGGTGGTGCCCGCTGCGTGAGGGGAGGGACGCGGGGTCCCGGACGTCCGCGCGACGCCGTTGGACGCCGGTGCGCCGGTGCTCGCGCTGCCGGTGTCTGCGCTGACGGTGTTCGGAGTGCCGGTGTCCGGGGTGGTCGCCGATCCGGCGCGGAGGGCAGCGGAGCGACCGGTGGTGTCGCTACCGCCGGTCGCGGTGACCGGGGGCGCCGCGCCGGTGGTGGCCTCCGCGGAGCTCGAGCCGACAGCCCGGTCCGCTTCGGCGTCGCCATCGGTATCGGCCTCGGCGCCGGGTGCGGTCGAGCCGGACGTGCCCGAGCCGGGCGTGGCTGAAGCGGGCGTGGGTGCCGCGGACGTGGGCGGACCCGACGTGGGCACCCCCGGAGTGACCGAACCGGACGTGTACGACGTGGACGTGGGCTCGCCCGGGGTGAGGGCACCAGGCGCACCGGGCGGCGTCCCGACGCCGCCGGTAGCGGCCGGCGTGTCGGAGCCCGGGGTCGGCAGCCGGCTCCCGTCCGCGAATCCGGGGGTGCGGCGGGCCGCGGGCGGGTCGGCGGCGGAGCCGGTGACCGGGCCGGGGGACGGACGCCGGGTCACCAGGTCGGTGAACCCGGGCCCGGGCGCCGGGAGCGCACCCGTCCCGGTGTCGTGACCGGTGGCCGCGCCCGGGGTGTCGGGAGCGCTGTCCGTCGGGCCCGGCGGGGAGCCGGACGGGACGTCCGCGCCCTCGACCGATCGGCCGTCCGCGTCGGCGGCAGTGGGGTCGACAGCGCTGGGGTCGACAGCGCTGGGATCGAGGGCTCCGGGTTCGGCGGCACCGGGTTCGGCGGCGGTGGGCTCGGGGGAACCTGGGGAACCCGACCGCATCACCAGGTCGACCAGCGAGCCGGGGACCACGGGAACGCGGCCGGTCCGGATCGCCTCGCCGAGCCCGTCCGGGTCCGGTTCCGGCGCGTCGTCACGGCCCGGATGACCGGGCGCCGACGTCATGCCTGCTGTGACGGTCGGGTGCACATAACGATCCGATTATCGCGAGCGGCGCCCCGGGCTCGGACCCCGGGTCGGCCCCCGGTGCCCGCGGGGCGACCCGTTGGTCTCATCCGTCCTGGTCCGGGCGTTGTCACCGCCCGCTGCGAGATCACCGAACGGGAGGACCCCGATCGATGCGAGCGAGATCGGCGGGATCTGCCCGATCGTGGTCTCCTCCTCGGCGGTCGGGCGCGGGGAGGCACCGGCTCCGGTGCGGCGCTCCGGCAGCCGTCCGGGGCCCAGCAGGAGGGTGCCGGTCGCGCCCTCCTGGTCGTCGTTCCCGTCGGTGCCGGGAGCGGGGTCACCGTCCCCGGCAGCACCGTCCCCGGCAGCACCCCCGGCGCGGGTAGCGCGGTGCGTACCGGCGGCGGCGTTGTCGGAACCTGCGGCGTTGTCGGAACCTGCGGCGTTGTCGGGACCGTCGGCGTTGTCGGAACCTGCGGCGTTGTCGGGACCGTCGGCGTTGTCGGAACCTGTGGCGTCGTCGGGACCGGCCCCGTGGCGGGACCCGGATCCGAGCGGGCCGGACGGAGCGTGGTCGGACCCGGCCTGCGTGGTCTCCGGCAGTGCGGTCTCGGGCAGCGCGGAGGGGCCGAACAGGGCGTCGTCCAGGGCGGCGGCGACCGGCTCGCGGTCCAGCTCGGCCGACAGCGACTCCCGCACCCGGCCCAGCTCCGCGCGGACCTCGTCACGCAGCACGGACAGCCGGTCGACGTCCCGGGCGATCCCGCTGCGCCGCTCGTCCGCTTCCTGCCCGGCCTCGCGGCGCAGCTCGGCGGCCTCCTCGCGGGCCCGGTCGAGCTCCGCACTGGCTTCCGTGCGCAGCTCCGCGGCCTCGTCGCGGGCCGACGCCAGCCGCTCGTCGGCCTCGCGCTCGCGCTCGTCGAGGGCGGTGCTGCGGGCGGTGAACTCCCGGTCCAGGGTGGCCGCCCGGCTCAGCAGCGCCTCCTCGGTCCGGTTCCGGTGCGTCTCGGCCTCGGCACGGGCCCGCTCACGGAGCTCCTCGGCGTCCGCGGCGGCCCGGTCCCGCAGCTCGGCGGCCTCCTGCTCGGCGGCCTGCAGTACCCGTTCGACCCGGCGGCCGAAGCCGGCGTCCCCGGCTCCGGCGGTCACAGTGGACAGCGTCGACGTCTCGGGCGTGCCGGACTCCAGCTGCTCCTGCAACCGCCGCACGTGCGCCCGGGACGCCGACAGCGCCGACTCGGCCGAGTCGGCACGCCGGAGTTCCTCGTGGATCCGGCGGTCCAGCTCCGCCAGCCGGGTGTCGACCTGGCTGCGGTCGTAACCACGCAGCACGACGGCGAACCAGGCGCCGTCGTGCTGATCGTCGCCGGCCTCGGGCGCGGGGTCCCGCTCGAGACGGTGCGACGAGTGCCGGGACTGCTCGGGGTCGGGGCGCGCGGAACCGGACGACAACGACTGCACTCTTCGAACCCCCAGACGGGTGACGCCTCGCCGTCCCGGTGGCCGGGCACGGCGTCCCGTTCAACGATCACAACCGCGTTGGGTCACGATCTCCGGGAACGATCCGCGGCGTGACGCGCAATGCCACCCGATCGGACGCACGACCAGGCCAAATCGCCCACTCAGGGTGACCGTGCGACCGCATCGTGGGGTCGGTTCAGAACTCGGAGTTCTGCATGCTGACCGCGGCGTACTGCAGGTAGTTCCACAGCTGCTCGCGGTGCTCCGGCGCGAGGTTCTCCTCGTCGACCGCGACCTGCATGCAGCGCAGCCAGGCGTCCCGCTCGATCGGGCCGATCTTGAACGGGAAGTGCCGCATCCGCAGCCGCGGGTGACCGCGCTGCTCGGAGTAGGTCCGCGGCCCGCCCCAGTACTGCTCCAGGAACATCCGCAGCCGGTCCTCGGCCGGGCCGAGGTCCTCCTCGGGGTAGAGCGGACGCAGCACCTCGTCCTCGGCGACCTGCTCGTAGAAGCGGCGGACGATCCGGTGGAAGACCGGAGCGCCGCCCACCTCGGCGTAGAAGTTCTGCGGTGCACTCACGGCGCCATCGTCTCCCATGTCCGCTACTTCTGCGCCTGCGCCTGGCCGTTCATGGCGGTACCGGGGAACAGCAGCGGGCGCGGGATGCCGTGGTCGTCGAACGCGTCGGTGATCGCACCGTTGAGCGCGCGCTGCACCGCCCACTGCCGGCCGGGGCTGACCCGGGCGGTCAGCCGCAGCGTCATGCCCTCCGGCCGGATCTTGTCGACGCCGAGCACCTCGGGTGGATCCAGGACGTCGGCGGCGATGTCGTCCTGGCCGGAGCGTTCCAGGGCGGTGCGCCCGGCCAGCCGGGTGGCATCCTCGACGTCCGCGTTGTGCGCGATCGGCAGGTCGACCACGGCGACCGCGTGCCCCTGGCTCATGTTGCCCACCCGCAGGATCTCGCCGTTGCGGACATACCAGACGGTGCCCTGCAGGTCGCGGATCGTGGTGATCCGCAGACCGACCGTCTCGACCTCACCGATGGCCTCGCCGAGATCGACGATGTCACCGACGCCGTACTGGTCCTCCAGCAGCATGAACATCCCGGACAGGAAGTCGCGGACCAGGTTCTGCGCACCGAAGCCGATCGCCAGGCCGAGCACTCCGGCGCCGGCCAGCAGCGGGCCGAGCGGGTAGCCCAGCTCGCTCATCACCATCATCACCGCGACCAGCAGCACCACCGCGGAGACGACCGAGCGCAGCACCGAGCCGATCGTGCGGGCGCGCTGCATCCGGCGCTGGGCGCCCGGCGGGGAACCCGTACCGGCGCCGACGCCGTCGGGCCGGCGCAGCCGTCGGGCCCGGCCGACCAGTGCGGAGAACCGGCCGTTCGTCGCGCCGTCGACCATCCGCGCGATCGCCCGGTGCGCCAGCCACCGGAACAGCACCGCGACGACGACGATCATGGTGATCGAGACCGTCTTGTCCACGATGGTGTCCGCGGACCGGGCGAGGAAGTCGCTCTGGGTCTGGGAGTAGAAGGTGGCGCACCACGACCCGGCGTCCTGGACGCATTCGGGGGTGAGGGCGGGGGAGCCGGGCGGGGTGATCGCGGTGATCACGCGTCCTCCTCGGGGGCGGGGAGAGGGCGGATGCTCGCCCCGGACGCCGTCACCACAGAGCGCCCGCGCAGGGATGCGTCCCGGCGCGCGGCGCCGGCGGGTGGTCCGAGGTCACGTGTCCCGAGGCTACGTCACCCGTTCCGGTGGCCCGGTCCCCCCAGGTGGCCCGGCAGCAGGTGGTGCTCCGGCAGGTCGGGGGCGGGTTCCGGGTCGCCGAGAACGGTCCGGACGGGCACCACGCCGGCCCAGGCGCGGTCCGCGGCGACGTCGGCGTCGTCGTCGGAGGGCGGGCCGGTGCGGACCTTCACGCTGGCCTCGCCGAGGTCCAGCGCGAACACCGCGGTCGCGGCCAGTTCCCGGCGGTCCGGCCGGCGGGCGTGGTCCCAGGCGCCGGGCGCGAGGTGCTCGACGATCGAGCGCAGCGCGTGCCACCGCTCGTGCGGGTCGGTGACCCGGCGCGCGACCCCGTGCACCACGGCGCTGCGGTAGTTCATCGAGAAGTGCATCGTCGCGCGGGCGTGCACGATCCCGTCCAGGTGGGTCACGGTCACGCAGCACGGCAGGTCGTCGGCCCTCAGGTACCGGGCCCCGGACGATCCGTGCAGGTAGAGCGTCTCCCCGTCGCGAGCGTAGCTGGTGGGCAGCACGACCGGGGCCCCGTCCCGGACCAGGCCGAGGTGGCACACCCGTCCCTCGTCGAGCACCGCGTGCAGGTCGGCCCGGTCGGCGCCCGCGCGGGTCGCGTTGCGGCCGAGCGTGCTGCGCGAGGTCGGGGAGAGCGGGGTGGAGGGCGTGGTGGTCTCGGCGGTCACGGGACCAGCCTCACCCCCCGAAATGGCATGCTGGAATGGCCAATTCGTCGCCGATTCGGGAGGCCGATCGTGGTGCAGATCCCGCCGGTGCCGCTCGACCGGGACGCACCGACGCCGCTTGCTGTGCAACTGGCCGACGGGCTGCGCTCCGCCGCGGCCGACGGCACGGTGCGGCCTGGGGACCGGCTGCCCTCGACCCGGGCGCTGGCCACCGCGTTCCGGGTGAGCCGCACGGTGACCGCCGCGGCCTACGACCAGCTGCTCGCCGAGGGCTGGGTGGCCGGCCGGGTCGGGTCGGGCACCTACGTGACCGCGATTCCCGCCGAGATGCAGCGTACGGGGGCTGGGAGATCCACAAGTCCCGCTGAGCCGCATCTCGGCGAGGGCGGAGCCGGCGCGGCGCCCGCGGCCCCGGTTCAGCGGGCCGGTGACGCCGAGCCGGGGGCGTACGAGCTCGATCCCGGTCGGCCGTGCGTCGCCGCGCTGGACCGCGGCATGTGGCGGCGCGCCTGGCGGGCCGCGGCCGACCCCGCCCCGGACGACCGGCCGGAACCGGACGGGCTCACCGGGTTCCGGGCCACGGTCGCCGAGCACCTGCTGCGCCACCGCGGCCTGCCCGCCGGGTCCGACGACGTGCTGGCCACCGCCGGGACCTCGGCCGCGGTCGCCGAGCTGGCCCGGTTGCTGCCGCCCGGGGCGACGGTCGCGGTCGAGGAGCCCGGCTACCGGCGGGCGGTGACCGCGCTGCGTGCGGCCGGGTGCGTGATCGCGCCCGTCCGGGTGGACGACGACGGGTTGGTCGTCGACGACATCCCGGCCGGGTGCGCGGCCGTCTACTGCACCCCGGCGCACCAGTTCCCGCTGGCAGTCCGGATGGCCGCGGCCCGCCGGGTCGCCCTGATCGAGCGGGCCCGCGTCGAGGACCTGCTGGTGATCGAGGACGACTACGACGGCGAGCTCCGCTACGACGTCGCCCCGCTACCGCTGCTGGTCGCGCTCGCCCCGGAGCGGGTGGTGCACCTCGGCACCGCCAGCAAGATCATCAGCCCGACCCTGGGTGCCGGCTGGGCCGTCGCGCCGGAGCCGGTCCGCGCGGCGTGGCGGGAGCTGCGCGCGGACACCGGGACGCGGCCGTCACCGGCCGGGCAGCGGGTGTTCACCGCGCTCGCCGGGCACGGTGACCTGTCCCGGCACCTGCGCCGGCTGCGCCGCGAGCTGGGTGCCCGCCGCCGGCTGGTGCTGGCCGCGGCCGCCCGGGCGGGCTGGCGGGCCCACGGCGACCCGGCGGGCGCGCACCTGGTGCTGCGGCCGCCGGCCACCGACCGTCGGACCGAGCCGGCGCTGGTGGCGGAGGCCGCCGGTCGTGGGGTCGCGGTGCGCGGTCTCGCCACGTTCCACGACGGTCCGCCGCGGACGTCCGGGCTGGTCGTCGGCTACGCGGCCGGGAGCCGCGACGACGTCGTCACGGCCCTGGAACGGCTGCTCCCCGGCGGATCCGCGGCCCGCCCCGACCCGGGCGGGTGATCACGCGACGCATACCCTCGTGCCCCATGAGCACGGACCGGGTCAAGGTCGCCGTCGTCTTCGGCGGACGCAGTTCCGAGCACGCCATCTCCTGCGTCTCCGCGGGCAGCGTGCTGTCCCACCTGGACCCGGAGCGCTTCGACGTCGTCCCGGTCGGGATCGCGCGGGACGGTGCCTGGGTGCTCGGCCCCGGTGACCCGGAGCGGCTGGCGATCACCGGGCGGACGCTGCCCGAGGTCGACGGGACCGCCGACGCCGTCGCGCTGCCCGGCGAGCCCGGCCGCGGCCTGGTCCGGCTGGACGCCGGGCAGGCAGGCGAGGCGTTCGGCGGGGTCGACGTGGTGTTCCCGATCCTGCACGGCGCTTTCGGCGAGGACGGCACCGTCCAGGGCCTGCTGGAGATGGCCGGCCTGCCCTACGTCGGTGCCGGTGTGCTGGCGTCGGCCGTCGGGATGGACAAGGAGTTCGCCAAGAAGCTGCTGCGCGCCGAGGGCCTGACCGTGGCCGACGGTGTCGTGCTGCGGCCGGGCACCGACATGGGGTTCGCCGACCGGGAGCGGCTGGGGCTGCCGCTGTTCGTCAAGCCGGCCCGCGCCGGGTCGTCGATGGGCGTGACCCGGGTGATCGACCCGGCCGCGCTGGACGCCGCGATCGCCGAGGCCCGCCGGCACGACCCGAAGGTGCTGGTCGAGGCGGGGGTCCCGGGCCGCGAGGTGGAGTGCGCGGTGCTGGAGTTCCCGGACGGCAGCGTTCGCGCCAGCCTGCCCGCCGAGCTGGGCTACACGGGAGAGTTCTACGACTTCGAGTCCAAGTACCTCGACGTCTCGGAGCTGCAGATCCCGGCCCGGCTCGACGACGAGCTCACCGAGTCGGTGCGCTGGAAGGCGATCACCGCGTTCCGGGCGCTCGACGTGCAGGGCCTGGCCCGGGTGGACTTCTTCGTCGACGACGAGACCGGGACGGTCACCGTGAACGAGGTGAACACGATGCCCGGGTTCACCCCGAGCTCGGCGTTCCCGCAGATGTGGGCGGTCACCGGCCTCGATTACGCCGAGCTGCTGACCACGCTGGTCGAGACGGCGCTGGCGCGGGGGACCGGGCTGCGGTAGGCGGCAAGCGCCCGTGAGTGGTTATCGCGGTCAGGACCGCGATAACCACTCACGGGGGCTACCGCACCCGAACCGGCTGCGGCGGCAGGTGCGCGGTGATCGCGTCGGAGACGGTCTGCAGCGGGCCGGGGCCGGTCCCGGCCGGGGCCGAGAGCTCCAGGTAGACGCCCCGGTCGACGGCGGCGTAGGTCGTCGTGAGGGCGCCCGGCGGGGTCGACAGCTGGAGCCAGTCCACCCCGTTGATGACGATCAGCGACGAGGTCGGGCCCAGCTCGGCCGGGCGTTCGGTACCGCAGCGCAACACCACCGGTTCCGGGTCGGCGACCCAGGCCCGGGCGCCGGGCGTGACCGGGTCCAGCTCGCGCGGGGCGAGGGCCTCCGGGTCACCGGGAAGCTGGCCGGGCAACGCGCCCAGCACGGCGTCGCACGGGGCGGAGGTGGCCTGTGGCGCGGGGAGCTCCGGCAGCGCCAGCGGGCCGGTGTCCGGCCCGGCGGTGACCCGGGCCCAGATCCCGAGCCCGGCCACCACCAGCGCGAGCAGCAACGGCAGCGCGACCGCCACCGCCACCGGCGGTGACACACGGCGTGCTCCGGGCCCGGTCATCGGCTCAGCCGAGCTTGACCACGGGGCAGGTCAGCGTGCGGGTGATCCCGTTGACGTTCTGCACCCGCGCCACGACCAGCCGACCGAGCTCGTCGACGTCGTCGGCCTCGGCGCGCACGATCACGTCGTACGGGCCGGTGACGTCCTCCGCGGAGACGACCCCGGGCAGTCCCCCGATCTCGGAGGCGACGGCGGCGGCCTTGCCGACCTCCGTCTGGACGAGGATGTATGCCTGGACCACGGCGTGCCCCTTTCCGGTACGAGCCGCCCCGGGAGGATGGTTGGCGGCAGGAATGTCGGACGCCCGAACCTACCGGAGGTCGCCCCGTGCCCCCATCCGCGATCGAGCCCGACGGCGCATCCGAGGCGAGCGTCTCACTCCGGGAGGTCGGTGAGTTCGGACTGATCACCCGGGTGACCGCGGGCCGGGCCCAGCCGGGCACGACGCTGCTCGGCCCCGGCGACGACTCGGCGGTCGTCGCGGCCCCGGACGGACGCGTGGTGGCCTGCACCGACGTGCTCGTCGAGGGCGTGCACTTCCGGCTGGACTGGTCCTCGCCCGAGCAGGTCGGGCGCAAGGCGGCGGCGGCGAACCTGGCCGACGTCGTGGCGATGGGGGCGGTGCCGACGTCGCTGCTGGTCGGCCTGGCCGCCCCCGCCACGACGCCGGCCCGCGAGCTCGAGCAGCTCGCCGACGGCCTGTGGGCGGAGGCGTCGGTGGTCGGGGCCGGGGTGGTCGGCGGGGACCTGACGTCGGGACCGGCGCTCGTGCTCTCGGTGACCGCGCTCGGGTCGCTGCAGGGCCGGGAGGCGGTCACCCGGGCCGGTGCGCGGCCCGGGGACCGGGTGGCGGTGTGCGGGCGGCTGGGCTGGTCGGCGGCCGGGCTCGCGGTGCTCGGGCGCGGGTTCCGCTCGCCCGCGGCGCTGGTGAACGCGCACCGGGTCCCCGAGCCCCCCTACGCCGCGGGGCCGCAGGCGGCGGACGCCGGCGCCACCGCCATGATCGACGTCTCGGACGGGCTGCTGGCCGACCTGGGACACGTGGCGCGGGCCTCCGGGGTGGCGGTGCGGCTGCGGTCGGCGGCGTTCTCGGTGCCGGAGCGGCTGGTCGAGATCGGGTCCGCGCTGGGCCTGGACCCGATGGACTGGGTGCTCACCGGCGGCGAGGACCACGCGCTGGTCGCGACGTTCCCGCCGGACACGGCGCTACCGGACGGCTGGGCGGAGATCGGCGTCGTCGAGCCCCCCGGCGACGGCGGCCCGGCCGTCAGCGTGGACGGCCGCCCGCACGAGGGCGACGCCGGCTGGCTCCACTTCGCGAAATTCTGATTCCGTTCAAACCTTGCGATGATCCGGTCCGGGTGTCAGGGTTCCTGACGTTGTCCGGGCGGTACGCCCGGAGTGTCCCGCTCCGAGGAGATGTCACCGTGGACAACCTGGGTGTGCTGAGCCTGTTCGCACTCGCACCGATCCTCGTCGTCGCGATCCTGCTGGTCGGCCTGCGATGGCCGGCGAAGTACGCGATGCCGCTGGGGTTCGTCGCCGCCGCCCTGGTCGGCGCGCTGGTGTGGGGGATGGACACCACGACGATCGTGGCCGCGTCGATCGAGGGCCTGATCCTCGCGATCGGCCTGCTCTACATCATCTTCGGTGCGTTGCTGCTGCTGCAGACGCTGACCCAGAGCGGCGCGCTGGCCACCATCCGCGCCGGGTTCACCAGCATCAGCCCGGACCGGCGGGTGCAGGCGATCATCATCGGCTGGCTGTTCGGCTCGTTCATCGAGGGTGCCTCGGGGTTCGGGACGCCGGCCGCGGTGGTCGCCCCGCTGCTGCTCGCGCTGGGCTTCCCGGCGCTCGGCGCGGTGCTGGTGGGCATGGTCATCCAGTCCACCCCGGTCAGTTTCGGCGCTGCCGGGACCCCGGTGCTGACCGGTATCGGCGACGGCCTGGCGGGCTCCGGTCAGGTGGAGGCGCGGACCGCGCTGCTCGGGCTGGACCCCAACGGCTACCTCGCGTCGATCGGGCTCGAGGTCGCCGTCCTGCACGCGGTGGCCGGCACCCTGGTCCCGCTGTTCATGGTGTGCCTGCTGACCCGGTTCTTCGGCGCGAACCGCAGTTTCGCCGACGGGCTGTCGGTGGCGCCGTTCGCGATCTACGCGGCGTTCGCGATGACCGTGCCCTACGTCGCCGTCGCCGCCCTGCTCGGCCCGGAGTTCCCGGCACTTCTCGGCGGGCTGATCGGGCTCGCCCTGGTGATGTTCACCTCCAGCCGCGGCTTCCTGATGCCGAAGCAGGTCTGGGACTTCCCGCCCCGGGAGAGCTGGCTGGACCGGTGGACGGGCAACATCGAGCCGGACACCTCGGTCGCCGGCGGCCGGATGAACATCTGGCTGGCCTGGACGCCGTACGTCCTCATCGCGCTGGTGCTGGTCCTGAGCCGGACCATCGAACCGGTCAAGGACGCGTTGCAGTCGGTCACCCTCGGGATCGACGACATCCTCGGTACCGGCATCGGCGACGACGTCGAGGTGCTCTACTCGCCGGGCGCGGTGTTCCTGCTGGTCTGCCTGATCACCTACGGACTGCACCGGATGAACGGGCGACAGATCGGGACGTCCTGGCGGGTCTCGGCCGGTCAGCTCGCCGGGGCCGCGGTCGCCCTGCTCTTCGCGGTGCCGCTGGTCCGGATCCTGATCAACTCCGGGCCGGAGTACAACGCGAGCGGGCTGGCCAGCATGCCGCTGACCCTCGCCGAGGGTGCCGCGACGATCGTCGGCCCGGCCTGGCCGATCCTGGCGCCGTGGATCGGCGCGCTCGGTGCGTTCGTGGCAGGCAGCAACACCATCTCCAACCTGACGTTCTCGCTGTTCCAGTTCGCGACGGCGGAGAACCTCGGAATCGCCCCGGAGACCGTGGTCGCCGCCCAGGCCGTCGGTGGCGCCGCCGGCAACATGATCACCGTGCACAACGTCGTCGCGGCCTCGGCCACGGTCGGCCTGCTCGGGCGGGAGGGCGACGTCATCCGGATGACGATCATCCCGATGACCTACTACTGCCTGCTCACCGGCGGGCTGGCGTTCGTGCTGATCTACGGCGTCGGGTTCAACGCGGGCACCGTCCTGCTGGTGCTGCTGCTGGCGGCCCTGGCCGGGATCGTCGTCGCGCTGCGGCGGTCGGCCGCGGCCCGCAGCCGGGTGACATAGCGCCCCGTCGGCGCGCACACGTCGGCCCGGCCACCGGCTCGGTGGCCGGGCCGGGTGCCGTGCGGATCAGGCGCCGCGACGCCAGAACAGCAGGATCCGCCGGATCCGGCTGCGCAGCGTCGGGTGCCCGGGCACCGATCGCTGCGGGGTGGGGAACTGACGGAACTCCGCCGGTGCCGGGCTCAGGCTCGCCGCAGGGAGGGTCGGCGGGTCCATCGCGACCAACGTCTGCGGGAAATGGCGGGCGGAGTCGCCGGAGGTCGCGGGTGGTGCCGGGATCCGGTTCGGGGTCGCTGCCTTCTGCTCCACGGATGGTCCATCGCCGTCCGTGGCCGAACCGTTACCGGTGGCCTGGACCTGGTTCACTCGCCCTCCTGTCGGTCGGTGCGCGGCGGGGCGGCCGCGTCCGCGCGCCCCCTTCGCAGCCATCGTGTACCCCGGCCGGTGCGCCGGCATGCGGCGGGTGACGTCACAGGGGTGCCGGTTCGATGATCTCCGGGAAGCGCGGGCGGCCGCCCCTTCGCGATCAGGACGGTCGGTGACCGGTCGCCCCGGAGCGCGAGCGCCGACGCCTCGCCGGCCGGGCGGGCACTGCCGCGGCCGTTACCGTGGGTGCCGGCCGGTGGGTGCGTGGTGAGCGGAGCGGTGGTGTCGGCGCTGGTGACGGTGGTGGCGTGGGCCGGCCTGGCGGGAGCGATCGCCGCCGGGGTGCTGCTGGTACTCGCCCACCTGCGCATCGAGCGGCTGGAGCGTGCCCACACCGCCCGCAAGTGGGACCTCGTCGGTCTGCGGGCCGAGATCGGGGCGCTGCGCCGCCGGTTGGGCGAGCCGGGCCCGCGGGGGGAGGCCGGCCCCGAGCCGCCGGGAGGCCCGGACCGGGAAGCGTCAGGGAGGCCGGGGCGCCGGCCCGCCGGTGCGCGTGGCCCCACCGGCCCGACGGCGTGGCGGCGTGCGCATCGCCCCCCGGCCCGGCAGCGCCGTCGCCCGCACTGATCCGGCCCGACGGCCGGCGTGGCCGGAGCGGTACCGACACCGGCGGCACCGCTGCGGCCGCGGCTACCGGTGCGGCACCTCCGCGCCGCGGATGCTCGCGTCCAGCAGCTGCACCGGGTGCAGCAGCGGCACGTCGGCGAAGCCGCCGTCCGGCAGGTACTTCGCGATCTGCAGCAGGCAGCCCGGGTTCGCCGTGACGACGACGTCCGGGCGCGCGTCCCGGATCTTCTGCGCCTTCCGCTCGCCCAGGTCGCCCGCGGCGTCCGGCTTGATCATGTTGTAGATGCCGGCCGAGCCGCAGCACAGCGACGCCTCGGCGATGTCGACCAGCTCCATCTCCGGGATGGTGCGCAGCACCTCGCGGGGCTGGGACCGCACGCCCTGGGCGTGCCCGAGGTGGCAGGCGTCGTGGTAGGCGACCCGGCCGGTCACCGGGGTGCGCGGGGCCCGGGGGCCGCCACCGAGGGCAGCGCCGGCGGAACGAGCATCGGTACCGTCCTCGGCCTCGGGGCGGGAGTAGAGGTCGGCCAGCACCTCGTGCACGTCCTTGCAACGTGCCGAGAACGCCGCCGCCCGCTCGGCCCACTCCGGGTCGTCGGCGAGCAGGTGGCCGTAGTCCTTCATCGACGAGCCGCAGCCGGCGACGTTGGTGACGACCGCGTCCACGTCGAGGGTCTCGAACCGGGCGATGGTGCGCCGGGCCCGGTCCAGCGCGGACTCGGCGCGGCCGGCGTGCACCTCCAGCGCGCCGCAGCACTGCTGGTCGCGGGGGACCAGCACGTCGCAGCCCTCGGCCGAGAGCACCCGGGCGGTGGCCTCGTTGACCCGGTGGAAGAACACGTCCTGCACGCAGCCGGTGAGCAGCGCGACCCGCCCCCGGCGCGTCCCGACGGCCGGGGTGTACACCGGCAGCGTCGCGAACGCCTCGCGGATCGTGACCGGCGGCAGCAGCGACTCCATCGCGGCGAACCGGCCGGGCAGCTTCTCGGCCAGCTTCCGGATCGCCGGGACGGTGCGCAGCTTCTGGTACAGCGCGCCGGGCAGCGCCGCCGCGCGCAGCCGCCGCTTGTACGGGAACAGCGCGAAGATCGCGTCCCGGAAGAGCTTGTCCGCGCGTCCGCGCTGGACGTTGCGCTCGATCTGCGGCCGGACCGACTCCAGCAGCTTGTCGTACTGGACGCCGGACGGGCAGGCGGTCACGCACGCCATGCAGCCCAGGCAGTTGTCCAGGTGCTCGGTGAACGGCCCGTCGAGCGAGATGTCGCCCTTCTCGGCCAGGTCCATCAGCAGGATCCGGCCGCGCGGGGAGTCCATCTCCTCGCCCCACAGCACGTAGGTCGGGCAGGTGGGCAGGCAGAACCCGCAGTGCACGCAGTCGTCGAGCAGCTCGCGCTCCGGCGGGTGGATCGTGTCGAACGCGCTCGGGGCCTGCTGGGGGATCTTCGTCTCGGTCGCGCCGGTGGGGGTTCCCTCGGTCGCGCCGTGGTCAGGGGTGCTCGTCACCAGTACCTCACATCCAGGGGGCGAAGCGGCCGGTAGCGAACCGGGCTTCGGGGTCGAGCTGCTTCTTGATCGCGGTGAAGACGGCCATCGCGGACGGGGCGGGGCCCCAGGCCGGGGCGTCCAGGTCCGCCGCGCGGTCGCGCAGCACCGAGGTGCCGTGCACCGCGGCGACGGACTCGTGCAGTTCGGGCACCGCCGTACCGGGCACGGTGACCGTGGCGACGCCGGTCGCCAGGCCGGCGGTGACGGCGGTGGCCGGCAGCCGCTCGAGCAACGGGGCGAGTTTCGACGGCGCGCAGCCGATCCGGACGACGGCTCCATCGTCCACGGGCGGGCCGGCGGTGACCGCGGCGTGCCCGTCCCAGGCGTCGGTGCCGATGCTCGTCCCGTCGGCACTGCTCTCGGTACCGACCTCGCGGGCGCCGGAGCCGAGCAGCTCCAGGAGCCGGCCGGTGCGCTGCGGCAGGGTGTCGGTGCCACCCTCCAGACGGACCAGCAGCCGCCCCGGGTCACCCGAGACCCACTCGCAGGCGATCGGTTCCAGCGGGCTCGCCACCAGCTCGCGCACCAGGGCGGCGGCGTCGGTCACCGGCCCGTCGACGGCGACCGTCGCGGTGGCCGGCGGCACCGGATGCAGCCGCAGCACGACCTCGACGAGCACCCCGAACGTGCCGTACGAGCCGTGCATCAGCTTGGCCATGTCGTAGCCGGCCACGTTCTTGATCACGTGGCCGCCGCTGCGGACCATCGTGCCGTCGGCCAGCACCGTCGTGGTGCCGATCACCAGGTCCCGCATCCCGCCGTAGACCAGGGCGGACGGGCCGGCGTCGGCGGTGGCGACCAGGCCGCCGACGGTGGCACCGCGGCCGATCCGCGCGGCGTCGAGCGCGAGTCGCTGGCCGTGCTCGGCGACCACGTCCTGCAGCTCGCGCAGCGGGGTGCCGGCGTGCACCGACACCGTCATGTCGCCCGGGTTGTGCCGGATCACCCCGGACAGGGCGGTCAGATCGAGCGTGGCGTCGACCTCGCCCGGGCGGCCCGCCCAGTGCCGGGCGGTGCCGGCGCCGGAGATCGCGAGCCGGCCGGGGGTGTCCAGGACGGCGTCCCGGACCTCCCGGGCCGAGGTCGGGCGCAGCGTGGTGGGTGCGGCGCGGGTCATCGTCGGGGCCCTTCCGGGTCGTTCGGTTCGGATGGTTCGTTCCGCACGGTCACAGCCGCTCGATCAGGCCCGCCTCCTCCAGCGGGTGCGGCCGGTAGCGCCCGGGCTTCTCCCCGCACAGCCGCGGCGTGGGCAGGAGCTTGCCCGGGTTGCAGAGGCGGTCGGGGTCGAACGCGGCACGGATCCGGTCCATCACCGCCAGGTCGTCCGCGCCGAACATCTTCGGCATCGAGCAGGCCTTGTCGGTGCCGATGCCGTGCTCGCCGGACAGCGACCCGCCCATCTCGACGCACAGCTCGGCGATCGCCGCCGACAGCTCCTCGGCCCGCTCGGTCTCGCCGTCGGCGGCGCAGAACAGCACCAGCGGGTGCAGGTTGCCGTCGCCGGCGTGGAAGACGTTGGCGACCCGCAGCCCGGCCGCACGGCCCATCTCGTCGATCCGTTCGAGGACCTCGGCCAGCCGGGTCCTGGGGACCACGCCGTCCTGCACGATGTAGTCCGGCGAGATCCGGCCGACCGCGGCGAACGCGGCCTTGCGGCCTCGCCAGATGTTCGCCCGCTCCTGCGGCGAGCCCGCGACGTGCAGCCGGGTGCAGCCGTGCCGGTCGCAGATCTCCTTGACCCGCGCGAACTGCTCGTCGCACTCCTCGACGGTCCCGTCCAGCTCGACGACCAGGGCGGCCGGCGTGTCCAGCGAGTACCCGGCGCCGGTCGCACCCTCGGCGGCCTCGATCGCCAGCGCGTCCATCATCTCGACCGCGGCCGGCACGATCCCGGCCGCGACGATGTCCGACACGACCTGGCCCCCGGCCGCGACCGATCCGAAGTCGGCGAGCAGCGTGCGCATGACCTCCGGGGTGCGCAGCAGCCGCACGGTGATCTTCGTGACGACGCCGAGGGTGCCCTCCGACCCGAGGAACACCCCGCGCAGGTCCGGGCCCTGCTGCTCGGCCGAGTCGGTGCCCAGCTCGACCATCGAGCCGTCCGGGAGCACGACCTCCATCGACAGCACGTGGTTGGTGGTGAAGCCGTACTTCAGGCAGTGCGCGCCGCCGGAGTTCTCCGCGACGTTGCCGCCGATCGTGCAGACCTGCTGCGACGACGGGTCCGGCGCGTAGTAGAGCCCGTACGGCGCCGCCGCCGCGGTGATCTCCACGTTCGTGACGCCGGGTTCGAGGACCGCGCGGCGGTCGTCCGGGTCGATCTCGAGGACCCGGTCGAGCCGGTTCAGCCCGATCACGACGCCGTCCGCGACCGGCAGCGCGCCGCCGGAGAGCCCGGTGCCGGCGCCGCGGGCGACGAACGGGATCCCGTGCCGCGCGCAGATCCGGACGCACCCGGCGACGCCGTCGGCGGTGCGCGGCAGCAGTACCAGCTCCGGGACGACCCGGCTGCCGGTCAGCCCGTCGCACTCGTAGGTGCGGGTGCGGATCGGGTCGTCGATCACGTCGGCGGCGCCCAGCAGGGCGACGAACTCGGCGCGGACGTCAGCGTCCAGGGGCATCGGGGCGCTCCTTCCTTGCGCGGCGATCGGGCGTGGCGGGGCTCACGCGAGGGTACGTCCACCCGGTGACCGGCCGCCCGCTCGCCGAACGCCGACGACGATCACATACTTTCATGATGCGGAAAAGATAATCCGCTGGTAGAAAGTGCACCAGACGACACCCGCCAGAGCCACGAGGAAGAGAGGGTGGTCACAGATGGCCGACAGCTCCGGGCTGCAGGTCGACCCGTACCTGAAGTCGTTCGTCGAGGACGAGCTGCTGTCCGACGTGGACCTCTCCGCGGCGGACTTCTGGGCCGTCCTGGCCCGGCTGCAGGAGCGGTTCGCGCCGACGATCACCGAGGCGCTCGTGCAACGGGACGAGTTCCAGGCCCGCATCGACGAGTGGCACCGCGCCCACGGCGCCGGCTCGCGCGCGGGGTACGAGCAGTTC
Organism: Pseudonocardia nantongensis; assembly: GCF_046546495.1. Classification (NCBI taxonomy): domain Bacteria; kingdom Bacillati; phylum Actinomycetota; class Actinomycetes; order Pseudonocardiales; family Pseudonocardiaceae; genus Pseudonocardia; species Pseudonocardia nantongensis. The sequence goes on from NZ_JBKGXT010000022.1 coordinate 32,411, forward strand.
CTCACCGATCTGGGCTACCTGCAGCCGGTGCCGTCCGCGCCGCCGGTCGTCACGGTGGACCGGGTGGACCCGGAGATCGCCGAGGTCCCCGGCCCGCAGCTGGTGGTGCCCGCCACCGTCCCGCGCTACGCGCTGAACGCGGCGAACGCGCGCTGGGGCTCGCTGTTCGACGCCTACTACGGCACCGACGCGCTCCCGCAGGACGGTGAGCTCGGACCAGGTTACGACGAGCGCCGCGGCGCGCAGGTCATCACCGCCGCCGACGAGCTGCTCGACGAGCTCTTCGGGCTCGCCACGGGCAGCCACGCCGACGTCACCGCCTACCGCGCCGGCACCGACGGTCTCGTGGTGGACACGCACAACGGCACCGTGGGTCTCGCCGACCCGGCGCAGTTCGCCGGGTTCCGGGCCGTCGACGGCGACGGGCGCGGGGCCGTCCTGCTCACCCGCAACGGGCTGCACCTCGAGATCACCATCGACCCGACCACCCGGGTCGGGCGCCAGCACCACGCCGGCGTCGCCGACATGGTGCTGGAGTCCGCGGTCACCACGATCGTCGACCTCGAGGACTCGGTCGCCACCGTCGACGGCGAGGACAAGGCGGACGCCTACCGGACCTGGCTCGGGCTGCTGACCGGCAACCTGGTCGCCGAGTTCGACAAGGGCGGGCGGACCGTCACCCGCCGGGTCAACCCGGACCGGACCTACACCGCGCCGGACGGCTCCGAGCTGACCCTGCCGGGTCGCTCGCTGATGGTGGTCCGCAACTGCGGCCATCACATGACCACGAACGCGGTGCGCACCGCCGACGGCACCGAGGTCGCCGAGGGCGTGCTGGACGCGCTGGTCAGCGCGGTGGCCGGGATCTACGACGTGGCGCACAAGGGTCCGCACACCAACTCCCGCGCGGGCAGTGTCTACATCGTCAAGCCCAAGCAGCACGGCCCGGCCGAGGTCGCGCTGACCGTCGAGCTGTTCGCCGCGATCGAGGAGGCGCTCGGCCTGGTGCCGAACACCCTCAAGATCGGCATCATGGACGAGGAGAAGCGGACCACCGTCAACCTCGAGGCCTGCATCGCGCAGGCGACCGACCGGGTGATCTTCGTGAACACCGGGTTCCTGGACCGGACCGGCGACGAGATCCACACCTGCTTCGCCGCGGGACCGGTGCTGCGCAAGGGCGACATGCGCTCGACCACCTGGCTGCAGACCTACGAGGACCGCAACGTCGACGTCGCGCTCGCCGCCGGGTTCAGCCACACGGCGCAGATCGGCAAGGGCATGTGGGCCAAGCCGGCCGCGATGGCCGAGATGATCGAGCAGAAGATCGGCCACCCGAAGGCCGGCGCGAACTGCGCCTGGGTGCCGTCGCCCACCGCGGCCACCCTGCACGCGCTGCACTACCTGCGGGTCGACGTGCACGGGGTGCAGTCCGAGATCGCCTCGCGCGGGGTCGCCGACCGCCGTGACCTGCTGGAGCTGCCGCTCGGCGACCCGTCGTCGCTGTCCGTCGAGGAGATCACGCACGAGCTGGAGACCAACGCGCAGTCGATCCTGGGCTACGTCGTCCGGTGGGTCGGCATGGGCATCGGCTGCTCCACCGTGCCGGACCTGGCCGGCGTCGGGCTGATGGAGGACCGGGCCACGCTGCGGATCTCCGCCCAGCTCGTCGCGAACTGGCTGGCGCACGGCGTCCTCGACGAACAGACCGTGCGGGACACCTTCGCCCGGATGGCCTCGGTCGTCGACGACCAGAACGCCGGCGAGACCGGCTACCCGCCGATGGCCAAGGACCTGGACGGCAGCGAGAGCTTCCAGGCCGCGCTGGAGCTCGTGTTCTCCGGGGCCGATGAGCCGAACGGGTACACCGAGCGGACACTGACCCGCTGGCGTCAGCGCGCCAAGGCGCGCACCTGAGGCGTCCATCCCGCGTCACCGACGACGCCCCCGGGACTCCGAGTCCCGGGGGCGTCGTCGTGTCCGTATCCGTCTTCGGCAGAGGAGAGCCGTGGTGAAGGCCTGGGTCCGCCCGGCGGCCGCGTTGTTCGGCATCGGTTTCGGTGCCAACCAGTTCAGCCCGCTGATGGTCGTGTACCGCGAGCAGGGGCACTACTCGGCCACCGCGGTCGCGGCCTTCTTCGGCGTCTACGTGCTCGGGCTCGCGCCCGGCCTGCTGGTGGGCGGGCCGGCGTCGGACCGCTGGGGACGGCGCCGGGTGCTGCTCCCGGCGACCGTGCTGGCGATCCCGGCCAGCGCGGTGCTCGTCCTCGGTGCGGTCTCCGAGCCGCTGCTCTACGCCGGACGGCTGCTGTTCGGCGTGAGCATGGGCGTCGCGATGGCGGTGGCGACGACCTGGGTCAAGGAGCTGTCCGACGACGGCGGCGGGGCGCGCCGCGCCGCGCTCGCGCTGACCCTGGGCTTCGGCGTCGGTCCGCTGGTCGGCGGGCTGCTCGCGCAGTACGCGCCGCTGCCGATGGTGCTGCCGTACCTGGTGCACGTCCTGGTCATGGTCCCGGTGGTGTGCGGGCTGCGCCGCGGCGCGGAGACGGTGACCCCGACGCCGGGCCGGTCGCTGTGGCGGGACCTGCGGGTCCCCGCGGCGGCGCACCCGCGGTTCCGCCGGCTGGTGCTGCCCGCCGCGCCCTGGGTGTTCGGCGCCGTCGCGCTGTCCTACGCGGTGCAGCCGACCCTGCTCTCCCCGTCGGTCGGTGACCGGGGCCTGCTGGTGGCCACCGGTATCACCGTGGTCAGCCTGGCGGTCGGGTTCGGGGCCCAGTCGGTGGCCCGGGTGATCGACCGGCACTCGGAGCACGCGACCAGCCTGATCGGCATCGGCCTGACGATCGCGGGGACGCTGACCGCGGCCCTGGTCGCGGCCACCGCGTCGATCCCGGTCGCCTTCGCCGGCGCGGTCCTGCTGGGCGCCGGGTACGGGTTCGTGCTGCTGGCCGGGCTGCAGGAGGTGCAGCGGATCGCCGCGCCGGAGCACCTGGCCGGGCTGACCGCGGTGTTCTACTCGCTGACCTACGTCGGGTTCCTGCTCCCGGTACTGCTGTCCGCGCTGACCGGCCTCGCCGGATACCCGGTCCTGCTGCTCGGGCTGGCAGCGGTGCAGGCCCTCTGCCTGGTCCTGGTCCGGGTCGGCGCCCGGCGCAGTGCCGCCGACGCCCCGCTCCACCCGCTGACCCCGGCCGTCGAGTGTGACGTTTCCGCCGCGGCGAGGGCGCGAAGGTGACACTCGACCGTCTGGCGGGTGCCTCCGCGCGCCCGTCCCGCGACGTAACGTCGTCGGTGTGACCGCCGACACCGAGCTGCCCCGACTGCCGTTCCCGCGCACCGACGTCCTCGAGCTCCCGCCGCTGTTCGACGAGCTCCGCGCGCGGGCCCCGATCACCCCGGTTCGGACGCCGGCCGGGGACGTCGCGTGGCTGGTCACCGGCTACGCCGAGGCCCGCGAGCTGTTCGCCGACCCGCGGCTGGGTCGCAGCCATCCGGACCCGGAGCGGGCGGCCCGGATCTCCGGGTCGATGGTCTTCGGCGGCCCGTCCGGGGAGGCGCCGGAGACCGAGCAGCGCAACCACGCGCTCATGCGACGGCTGCTCGCGCCGGCGTTCTCGGCGCGCCGGATGGCGCGGCTGTCGGATCACGTGGCCGAGCTGGTCGGCGAACGCCTGGACGCCCTGGAACAGGCCGGCCCGGGCGCGGACCTGCACGAGACGCTGTCGTTCCCGCTGCCGGTGCTGGTGATCTGTGAGCTGCTCGGCGTCCCGTTCGCCGACCGGGAGCGGTTCCGGGGCTGGTCGGAGGGTCTGGGCCGGCTCGACGACCGGGCGCATGCCGAGGAGTCGGCGGGCGCGCTGTTCCGGTACATGCGCGAGCTGATCGATCGCAAGGACGACGAGCTCGGCGAGGACGTGCTGTCCGACTTCGCCGCGCTGAGCCGGGACGCGGCTGCCGGCGACGACCAGCGGGACCGGCTCGCCGGTCTCGGGGCCGCGCTGCTGTTCGCCGGGCACGAGACGACCGTCGGCCGGATCGACGTCGGCACCCTGCTGCTGCTGGACGCGCCGCACCGGTGGGCCGCGCTGGCCACGGACCCGGAGCAGGCCGGCGGCGCCGTCGAGGAGATCCTGCGGCTCGCCGCACCCGGCTCGACCGGGATCCTGCGGTACGCGCACGCCGACCTCGACGTCGCGGGGGTGCACATCCCGGCAGGCGACGCGCTCCTGCTCGCCCCGGCCGCGGCCAACCGGGACCCGCGCGCGTTCGCCGACCCGGACGCGTTCGACACCGGCCGCGGCTCCGGGAGCGGGCAGCGACCGGACCGGTCACCGGCGCACCTCACGTTCGGCCACGGCCCGTACTTCTGCGTCGGCGCGAGCCTGGCACGGGTCGAGCTGGTCGAGGTGTTCCGCGCGCTGCCGGCCCGGTTCCCGTCGCTGCGGCTCGCCGCGGCGCGGGCGGATCTGGCGCTGCGTACCGACGTGCTCACCGGTGGGCTGCGCGCGTTGCCGGTGACCTGGGACCGGTGACGGCCGTGCTCGGCTGGGCCGGCGGGTGATACCCGGAGACCGGCACCACCCGGCCCGCGGCGATGGCACTTCGCATGACCTGCGGACACCGGCCGGCAGGCGCGCTCGATGCGCACCGCGGAGGCCCCGATCCCGCTGCTTCGCCGAGCGATCGGCGGAGTGAGTCCCGGTACGGTGGCAGGCGAAACGCCCGGTTGCGCCGATAGGATGATCCGAGGCGTCACCGCCGGCCTGGCACCGGCGGCTGATCATCTCGCCCGCACCACTCCCCGGTCCGGTCGTGTCCGCCGCCCGCTCGTACGTTCGCGACCCCAGAACCCCAGGAGGTGCCGGTGCTCGCCCTCGTGGCCGCCCATCTCGTCCTGGCGGCGTGCCTGCCGGCACTCGCCCGGTACAACCGGCGGCTGGCCTTCGGAGCCGGCGCGGCATTGCTCGCGGCCACCCTGGTGTGGGCGATGGCCCAGGCCCCGCAGGCGATCGGTGGTGCGGGCGGCCCGGTCACCGACGAGATCGCCTGGGCCCCGGAGCTCGGGCTGACCCTGAGCCTGCGGCTGGACGCGCTGGCCCTGGCGATGGTCGTCCTGGTGTCCGGGGTCGGGGCGCTGATCATGGTCTACGCGGCCTGGTACTTCGGACCGCGCTCGACGGACGCGGCCCGCTCGGCGGCGCTGCTGGTCGCTTTCGCCGGGATGATGCTGGGCCTGGTCCTGGCGAACGACCTGCTCACCCTCTACGTGTTCTGGGAGCTGACGTCGCTGACGTCGTTCCTGCTGGTCGGGCAGGGCGGTCAGTACCGGGAGAACCGGCGGGCCGCGGTCCAGGCGCTGGTGGTCACCGTGTTCGGCGGGCTGGCGATGCTGCTGGGCATCGTGCTGCTGGGCGACCTGGCCGGCACCTACCGGATCCCGGAGATCATCGAGCTGGCCTCGGCCGGGGTGCTGGGCGCCGGCCGGCCGGTCGCGCTCGGTCTCGCCCTGGTGCTGATCCTGCTCGGCGCGCTGACCAAGTCCGCGCAGCTGCCGTTCCACCCCTGGCTGCCGCACGCGATGGCGGCCCCGACCCCGATCAGCGCCTACCTGCACGCGGCGTCGATGGTGAAGGCCGGCGTGGTGCTGGTCGCGCGGCTCAGCCCGGCCTTCGCCGGCTACGCCGTGTGGTGGGTGCCGGTGGTGCTGCTGGGGCTGGCCACGATGCTGCTCGGCGGCTGGCGGGCGCTGCGCCAGACCGACCTCAAGCGGCTGCTCGCCTTCGGCACCGTCTCCCAGCTCGGCTTCCTGATGGTTCTGTTCGGTACCGGGTCCCGGGTCGCGGCCCTGGCCGGGATCGCGCTGCTGCTGGCACACGGCCTGTTCAAGGCGCCGCTGTTCATGGTGGTCGGCGCGATCGACAAGGCGTGCGGCACCCGTGACCTGCGCGAGCTGTGCGGCCTGGGCCGGCGCCGGGTGGGCCTGGCCGTGTTGTCGACGCTGGCCGGCCTGTCGATGGCCGGGTTGCCACCGATGCTCGGCTTCGTCGGCAAGGAGGCGGCCTACGCCGCGTTCGTGCTGGAGGGCGGGGTCCGCGGCACCCTGGTGCTGATCGGCCTGGTGGCCGGATCGCTGCTCACCGCGGCCTACACCGCGCGGTTCCTGTGGGGCGCATTCGCCACCAAGGGCCTGACCGCGACCGGCGGCGACCCGGTGCCGGCGGGGCTGTCCTGGCCGGCCTGGATCTGCGCGCTGGCCGGGATCGCGGGCGGTTTCGCCGCCCCGCTGGTGCAGTCGCTCGCCGCCGGGTACGCCGAGGCGTTGCCACCGGTCGGCGCCGGCTACGCCGGGCGTTACGCGCTGGCGCTGTGGCACGGGGTCGGTGCCGAGCTCGGGCTGTCGGCGCTCGCCGTCGTCGGCGGCCTGCTGCTGCACCGCTACGGAACCGGGGTCACCGGGCACCAGCGCGTGTCGCGGGTGTCCGCGCAGCGGGGCTACGAGGCCGTGGTGACCGGCCTGGAACGCGGCGCCATCACCGTCACCGGCCGGCTGCAGATCGGATCGCTGCCGGTCTACCTCGGCGTCATCCTCACCACCCTGATCGTGCTGCCCGGGGTGGTGCTGCTGGTGCGGGGCACGGCGCCGCAGGGTCAGGTCGTGTACCACTCGATCATGCAGGTCCCGGTCGGCCTGCTGGTGATCGTGGCCGCGCTCGCGCTCTGCCGGGCCCGCCGCCGGTTCACCGCGGTGCTCCTGGTGGGCGCCGTCGGCTACGGCATCGGCGGCCTGTTCGTCATCGACGGCGCCCCGGACCTCGCGCTCGCCCAGTTCCTGGTGGAGACGCTCACCCTGGTCGCGTTCGTGTTCGTGCTGCGCAGGCTGCCCGCGCACTTCGCGGAACCGGACAGCGAGCACCGGGTCCGGCTGCCGAAGGCGCTGGTCGCCGGGATCGGCGGGATCATGGTCGCGGGGCTCGCGGTGTCGCTGTCCGGCGCCCGGACCCTCGCCCCGTCCACCACCGCGGACTTCGTCCGCTCCGCCCCGGACGCGGGCGCCACGAACGTGATCAGTGCGATCCTGGTCGACTTCCGGGCCCTGGACACCGTCGGTGAGATCACCATCCTGCTGATCTGCGCCGCCGGCACGGCGAGCCTGGTCCTGGCCACCCGCTACGACCGCAGGAAGCCCGGCCGGACCGTCGTCAGCGGCGCCGGGTCGTCGAAGCACGAGAAGGAGGTGCTGGGCCATTGAGCACGTCAGCGGATCGGGCCTCGGAGCGGGCCACCGGACCGGACGGAGCGACCCCGCCCCCCGACGAGTCGACGTGGTCCGGCTGGGACCAGCCCAGCGGCCGGTGGATGCTGCCCGGGGCCTGCCCGGACATCCGCGAGCGCACCCTGGTGCTGGAGTCCGCGGCCCGGCTGCTGTTCCCGACGGTGCTGGTCTTCTCGGTCTACCTGCTGTTCGAGGGCCACTACGGGCCCGGCGGCGGGTTCTCCGGCGGGCTCGTCGCGGGCCTGGCGTTCGTGCTGCGGCACATCGCAGGCGGCGACGACAACCTCGGGTCGAAGTTCCGCGTCCGCCCCCCGGTGCTGGTCGGCGCCGGGCTGACGCTGGCCGTTCTCACCGCGCTCGCACCGCTGCTGTTCGGCGAGCCGGTGCTGTCCAGCGCGAAGCTCACGTTGAGCTTCGGACCGTTCGGCTACCTGGACCTCGTCTCCAGCCTGGTGCTCGATCTCGGTGTCTACCTGCTGATCATCGGCGTGGTGCTGGACCTGCTGCGCTCGCTGGGCAGCGGTATCGCCCGGGACGCCCGCGAGGCCGGCGAGAGCGCCCGGGTGCGCTCCGGCGGGGGCAGCTGATGTACACGGTCAATCTGAGCATGGCCGTGGTGCTCGCGGTGCTCTACTCGGTCGGGTTCTACCTGCTCATGCAGCGGTCGCTGATGCGGATCCTGATCGGCATCGTGGTGCTGGGCCACGGCGCGAACCTGCTGCTGCAGCTCGCCGGCGGCCCGCCCGGCCGGGCCCCGATCATGGACGCCGTCGGGCTGGAGGAGATCACCGACCCGCTGCCGCAGGCGCTCGCGCTCACCGCCATCGTGATCACCTTCGCGCTCACCACCTACCTGCTGGCGCTGGGGTACCGGTCCTGGGTCCTGGTCGGGCACGACGAGGTGCAGGACGACGTCGAGGACCGCCGGATCGCCGCCCGCTACAAGCCGGACAGCGCGATGGAGGAGGGCTCCGCCGAGGAGACCGAGGACGCACCCGAGGACACCGCCGACTCGCACGAGCTCGAGGAGGGCCGCAAGTGACCGCACTGCAGGCCCTGGTGGCGCTGCCGGTGCTGCTGCCGATGCTGGGGGCCGCGCTCAGCGTCCTGGTCAGCCGCCGGGCGTCGCTGCAGCGGGCGATCGGCGTCGTCATGCTGGTCGCGGTGTCCGTGGTCGCCGCGGTGCTGCTGGTCGCCGCGGACGCCCACGGCCCGGTCGTCGCCGAGCTGGGCGGCTGGCCGGCCCCGATGGGGATCGTGCTGGTCGCCGACCGGCTCTCCGCGCTGCTGCTGCTGATCTCGACGCTGGTCACCCTGGCGGTGCTGGTGTACGCGATCGACCAGCGGATCGCCGACTACGGTCGGGAGACCGCCAGCACCACGTTCCACCCGATCTTCCTGCTGCTCTCCACCGGCGTGTCGCTGGCCTACCTGACCGGCGACCTGTTCACCCTGTTCGTGGCCTTCGAGGTGATGCTGGCCTCGAGCTACGTGCTGATCACCCGGCGGACCACCGCCGCCCGGATCCGGTCGAGCATGACCTACGTGATCGTGTCGCTGACCTCGTCGCTGTTGTTCCTGACCGCGGTGGCGCTGGTCTACGCGGCCGCCGGCACCGTGAACCTGGCCGACCTGGCCGGGCGGGTGGACCAGCTCCCGCCGGGCCTGGTCACCGTGCTCGGGCTGTTGCTGGTGGTGGTGTTCGGGATCAAGGCGGCGATGGTGCCGCTGCACTTCTGGCTGCCCGACAGCTACCCGAACGCCCCGGCGCCGGTCACCGCGTTGTTCGCCGGGCTGCTGACCAAGGTCGGCATCTACGCGTTGCTGCGCACCCAGACCCTGGTGTTCCCCCAGGACCATCCCTCGACCCTGCTGCTGGTGATCGCCGCGGTAACGATGGTGGTCGGTGCGCTCGGCGCCGTCGCGCAGGACGACCTGAACCGGTTGCTGTCGTTCCTGCTGGTCAGCCACATCGGGTTCATGCTGTTCGGGCTCGCCGTCTACACCCCGTCCGGGTTCGCCGGGACCGCGCTCTACGTCGTGCACCACATCACCGTGCAGGCGACGCTGTTCCTGGTCAGCGGCCTGATCACGCGTCGCACCGGGACGGTGTCGATCCAGCAGATGGGCGGGCTCGCGCGGACCGCGCCGAGGCTGGCCGTGCTGTTCGCGATCCCGGCGATCACCCTGGCCGGCCTGCCACCGACGTCCGGGTTCGTGGCCAAGCTGGCGCTGCTGCGGGCCGGGGCCGAAGCCGGACTCGGCACCGGGGTCGTGGCCGCGTTCGTGGTGTCGGCCAGCCTGCTCACGCTCTACGCCGTGACCCGGGTGTGGGTGCGGGTGTTCTGGGGGGCACCCAAGGACCCGCTGTCCGACGACGACCCGAACGACGAGCTCGTCGTCGGGACCGCACGCAGTGCCCGCGGCATGTACGTCGGCGCGTCGTCGCTGGTGGTGGTGAGCATCCTGATCGCGCTGTTCGCCGGCCCGCTGTCGGCGGTCACCGGCCGGGCGGGCGAGGATCTGCAGACCCGCGACGACTACCGGGTCGCGGTGCTGGGCCCGGACGTGGAGCCCGGCGGCCCCGGTGCGCAGCCGGTCGCCGCGGTTCCGGACGGCACGGGCGCCGACGGCACGGGCGCCGACGGCACCGCGATGGCCCCCGCGACCGCCCCGGAGGTGACGCCGTGAGCGGCGACGAGTCCGGCCGCACGCCCGCCCGGGTGCCCCCGCCGCGCCCGGACACCGAGTCCGATCCGATGCGCGGCGGCGCCGCCGTCGGCAGCCTGCCGCGGCGCATCCCGCAGGTGCTCGCGCTCGCCGTGGTCTGGGTGCTGCTGTGGGGCAGTCTCACGGCGACCACGCTCGTGGGCGGGCTGCTGGTCGGGCTCGTCGTGACGCTGCTGTTCCCGCTGCCGTTGCTGCCCGAGCGGATGCCGGTCCGGCCGGTGAAGACGCTGCGCCTGGCCTCGTTCGTGCTGCTCGACCTGCTCGTGTCCGGGATCCGGGTGAGTGCGGTGACATTGCGGCACGGCCCGCGGGCCAGCGCCGGGATCATCGGGCTGCCGCTGTACGCCGAGTCCGACCGCACCGCGACGACGATCGCCGCGGCCTGCGCTCTGACCCCGGGCAGCTTCGTGCTGCAGATCGACCGGCGGCGCAACCGCTGGTACGTCTACGCGCTCGGGCTGCACCGGACCGGGGCCGTGGCGCGGGTGCGTCGGGACATGCTGACCCTGCAGATGCGGGTGGTCGAGGCGATGGGCACCGACGCGGACATCCGTGGCTGCCGGGCCGCCCTCGACGCCCTGGCGGTCGGGAAGGACCACCGGTGACCGTCGTCTACGCCCTCGTACTGGCCATGCTGACCGCGGCGGCCGCGCTGACCATGTGGCGGCTGCTGCAGGGCCCCACCACGCTGGACCGGATCGCGGCCCTGGACGTCCTCGTGGTGCTCATCGTGGCGGCCGCCGCGGTGTACGCCGCGATCTACTCGGACGGGTCGAACATCCCGCTGCTGGTCGCGGTCGCGCTGATCGCGCTGGTCGGGACGGCGACCGCGGCCCGGCTCGTCGAGCGATGGGAGCGGCACCGGTGAGCGCCGCGGGGTTGGGGAATACAGCCGATGTCGTCTCCGCCGTGCTGCTGCTGCTCGGCGGGCTGTCCTGCCTGCTCGGCGCGCTCGGGCTGGTGCGGCTGCCGGACCTGCCGGCGCGGCTGCAGGCCACCACCAAGCCGCAGACGCTGGGCCTGCTGCTGATCCTGGTCGGGGTCGCGGTGCGGCTGGAGTTCGAGAACGCGTCGACGCTGGTGCTGGTGATGATGTTCCAGATGCTCACAGCGCCGGTGATCTCGCAGGTGGTGGGCCGCTCGGCCTACCGCAGCGGGGCGATCGAGCGGGAGTCGCTGGTCGTCGACGATCTCGGGGTCCGGATGGAGGCCGACGCCCGCGCGGTCGTCGTGCCGCGGGACGGGGAGCCCGGCGGGGACGGGGCGCCCGGACAGCCGCCGGGGGCCACGCTGCGGCTGGACCGGACGGACCGTACCGAGGACGACCCGGACGAGGACCCGGCCGACGGCGCCGGGGCCGGGCCGGCGGGATCCGACGGCCCCGGCCGGGGCAGTGACGGCGACCGGCGGGCCCGCGGGGACGGCGCGGGCGAGCGGTAGCCGCCCCGGCGGGGCCGCGGTCCGGCGGGCGCACTCCTGGTGGGCCCCGCGGGGCCGAGGGGTCGACAGTGGCCGATCGCGGGCCTCGTACCCTCCTGGTGTGCCTGTGTACGCGCTCGGTGACACCGAACCCGACATCCATCCGACCGCCTACGTCCACCCGGATGCCGTGGTCATCGGCAACGTGACCCTCGGGCCGGAGGCGACGGTCTGGCCGACCGCGGTGCTGCGCGGCGATGACGGCCGGATCGAGGTCGGAGCCCGCACCAGCATCCAGGACGGGTCGATCATCCACACCACATTGCGGCAGCCCACCGTCATCGGCGACGAGGTGACCGTCGGGCACAACGTGCACATCGAGGCCGCCACCGTCGGGAACCGGGCGCTGATCTCCTCCGGGTCGGTCGTCCTGAACGGGGCCACGATCGGGGAGGGCGCGACCGTGGCCGCGGGCGCGGTCGTCTCGCCGAACGCCGACGTCCCGGCCTACCGGATGGCGCTCGGCGTCCCGGCCCGGGTCCGCGAGGGGTACGAGGTACCCGCGGACCGGTACCGGCACGCCGTGGAGTCCTATGTCGACCGCGGGCGCCGGTTCCGCGAGCAGCTGCGGAAACTGGAGGACTGATGGCCGCGAAGCCACTGCAGGAGGTCGTCGAGGCCGGCTGGGCGCAGGCCCTGGAGCCGGTCGCGGAGACCGTCACGGAGATGGGCGAGTTCCTGCGCGCCGAGATCGCCGCGGGCCGCCGCTACCTCCCGGCCGGGGCGAACGTGCTGCGCGCGTTCCAGCAGCCGTTCGACGAGGTCCGGGTGCTGATCGTCGGGCAGGACCCGTACCCGACGCCGGGGCACGCGGTGGGGCTGTCGTTCTCGGTGGCGCCGGAGACCCGGCCGCTGCCGCGGTCGCTGCAGAACATCTTCCGCGAGTACGGCGAGGACCTCGGGCACCCGGCGCCGTCCTCCGGGGACCTGACGCCGTGGACCGAGCAGGGCGTGCTGCTGCTCAACCGGTGCCTCACCGTCGCGCCCGGCGAGCCCGGCTCGCACCGCGACAAGGGCTGGGAGGAGATCACCGAGCAGGCCATCCGGGCCCTGGTCGCCCGGGAAGCCGAGCCGATGGTGGCGATCCTCTGGGGCCGGGACGCCCGCAACCTGGTCCCGCTGCTGGACGATGTCCCGACGGTCGAGTCGGCGCACCCCAGCCCGATGTCGGCCGACCGGGGCTTCTTCGGGTCGCGGCCGTTCAGCCGGGCCAACGACCTGCTCGAGGAGATCGGCGGGGACGCCGTCGACTGGAAGCTGCCCTGAGGCACGTTCCGTGAGTCGATCACCGGTCGGATCGACCCCGGACGGGGCATTAGGCTGGGCCGGGTGAGCGACCCTGACTCGATACGCATATCCGATGCCGACCGCGAGGCGGCCGCGAAGCGGCTGCACGACGCTCTCGGCGAGGGCCGGATCACGCTGACCGAGCTCGAGGAACGCCTCGGGGTGGTCTACGCGGCCCGCACCGCGTCCGAGCTGGGCCCGCCGCTGGCCGACCTGCCCGGCGGTGCCCCGGCCGCCGGTCCGGTGCCCGGAGCGGCCGTCCCGGCGGGCCCGTCCGAGCGGGTGCACCTGCGGACCGGCGCCGGCACGCTGAAGCGGACCGGGGACTGGCAGGTCCCCGCGGCGCTGAAGCTGACGACCAGCATGGGCACGATCCACCTGGACCTGTCCGAGGCCCGCCACCTGCCGCCGCGGATCGACGTCGAGGTGTCGACCGGGATGGGGGAGGTCGTGCTGGTGCTGCCCGAGGGCGCCAGCGCCGACGTCGACGGCGTCGTCGAGTCGTGGGGCGGTGAGATCAGGACCAAGGTGCCCGGCCGCGCCGGCGGCGGCCCGCACCTGGTGGTGCACGGCAAGGTGGGGATGGGCTCGCTCACCGTCCGCGGCTCGCGTTCGGGCTGGTGGAAGGCCGTCCTGGGATAGCGCGCCCACCGGCCTGAACACGACGGCCTGAACACGACGGCCTGAACACGACGGCCTGAACACGACGAAGGCCCGGTCCCTGGTGGGATCCGGGCCTTCGGTGGTTCGGGTCTCGCTGCGCACCTGCGTCAGACGCGGGTGACCTTCCCGGCCTTGAGGCAGGAGGTGCAGGCGTTGAGCCGCCGGCGGTTGCCACCGTTGATGGCGGCCCGCACGGTCTGGATGTTCGGGTTCCAGCGGCGCTTGGTGCGGCGGTGCGAGTGCGAGACGGACATGCCGAAGCCCGGACCCTTGCCACAGACGTCGCAGACGGCAGCCACGTCGGACACTCCTCGATGTTGGCGGACAGATGTTCGAGCCCCGGACGTGCCGGGGCTCGGCCACCAAGTCTAGCGATCGGTGCCGCGCGGTCTCCGGCGGGGCCCGCGCCGCCCCGGCCGATCTCTAGGCTGGGACCCGTGGCCCCGCCGTTCGACCCCGCGCTGCTGCGCCGCTGGATCGACGCCGCCGCCGAGCGGCTGACCGCAGGCCGGGCCGAGATCGACCGGATCAACGTCTTCCCGGTCGCCGACCACGACACCGGGTCCAACCTGCTGCTCACCGCCCGGGCGGCCGCATCGGCGCCGCTGGACGGCGGTCCGGCCCGGGCCGCCGCCGCGCTGGCCGCCGCCGCGGTCCGCGGTGCCCGCGGCAACTCCGGGATCATCCTGTCCCAGCTGTTCCGCGGGGTCGCCGACGAGCTGGCGGCGGCGGGCACCGAGGCCACCGGGACCGACGCCACCGGGACCGCCGCCGCCCGGCCCCGCGGCGCGGGGGAGCTGCTGGCCGGCGCGCTGCGGCGGGCCGCGGCGCTGGCCACCCGCGCGGTGTCCGCCCCGCGGCCCGGGACCGCGCTGAGCGTGCTCGCCGCCGCGGCCGCCGCCGTCGCCGCCACGGTCGACCCGGCCCCGTCCGCACGGGATTGCGTCGTCCGCACGGGATCCGATCCCGTGCGGACGCAGCGAACCCGTGCGGATCAGGCCGATCCGGCCGACCGTGCCGAGGACGGCGGCGGCCCGCGCGAGGCGGAGCCCGGTGCGGCCGACCGGGCGGGTGCGCTGCTGCGGGCCGCCCGGGTCGCCGCCGACGCCGCCCGGGCCGGCCTCGCCCGGGCTGCCGGTCGCCCCGCGGAGCTGGTCCGGGCCGGGCTGGTCGACGCCGGCGGGCTCGGCCTGGTCGTCGTCCTCGACGCGCTGGTCGTCGCGGCAGGCGGCGATCCCGGCCCGCCGCCGGACACCCGGATCGCCCGGCCGGGGCCGCCCGGCACCGGTCACGGTGCGCCCGTCCCGCCCGCGGCACCGCCGGTCTACGAGGTCACCTACTGGCTCGCCGGCGCCGGCACGGACGCCCCGGCGGAGCTGCGGGCCCGGCTGGACGCGTTGGGGGACTCGGTCGTGATCGCCGGCGACGGCACCGGCGGATGGCGGGTGCACGTGCACACCGCCGAACCGGGCGCCGCGATCGAGGCGGGCCTGGACGTGGGACGGCCGTCGTCGATCCGGATCGAGGCGCTCCCGCCGGCCCCGGTGCCGCGGGATCGCGCGGTGCTGCTGATGATCGAGAGTCCGGGTACCGCGGAGCTCGCCCGCTCGGCCGGCGCGGAGGTGCTGGCGGCGGACCCGGACCCGACCGAGGACGACGTCGTCGCGGCCGTCCGGGCGACCGGCGCGGCACACGTCGTCGTGCTGCCGTGTGCCGCGCACCGCCGCGAGGTCGCCGAGCGGGCCGCGGCCACCGCCCGGGCCGGCGGCGTCGAGGTGGTGCTCGTGCCCTCGACGTCGGTGCCGCAGGGCCTGGCCGCGCTGGCCGTGCACGACCCGGCCCGCCGTTCCTCTGACGACGCGGTGGCGATGGCCGAGGCCGCCGCAGGCACCCGGACCGGCGGGCTGCAGGTCGCCGATGCCGAGGCGCTCACCTGGGCCGGTCGGTGCCGGCCGGGTGAGGTACTGGGCATCTCCGACGGCGAGGTGGTGCTGATCGCCCCGGATCTCGCCGTCGGGGCCCTGTGGTTGGCTCACCGCATGCTGACTCCGGGAGGGGAGCTGGTGACAGTGCTGCTCGGCGCCGCCGCGCCGGACGGGCTGGGCGAGCGGCTGGCCGAGGACCTGCGGCGCACCCACCCGGAGGTCGACGTCGCAGTGCACCACGGCGGGCAGCCGGACTTCCCGCTGGTGCTGGGGGTGGAGTAGTGGAGACCGACTTCTACGACCTGGAGAGCCGGCTGGACGGGCCGGTCGGCAAGGGCACCGCGGACGCGCTGGCCCCGCTCGGGCTGCACACCGTCGGGGACCTGCTGCGGCACTACCCGCGGCGCTACGTCGACCGCGGCCGGCTCACCGACATCGCCGGTCTGGTCGCGGGCGAGCACGTCACGGTCGTCGCGCAGGTGGAGCGGGCCGAGCTGCGCGACATGCGCCAGCGGCGCGGGAAGATGCTCAAGGCCGTCATCCGGGACGAGAAGGGTGGCGAGCTGGAGTGCACCTTCTTCAACGGGCGCAAGCTCCAGGGCTTCGTCCGGGCCGGGGTGCGCGGGGTGTTCTCCGGCAAGGTCGGGATGTTCCGGCAGAAGCCGCAGCTCACCCACCCGCAGTTCGAGGAGATCGACGAGACGGACTCGCTGCGGCCGTTCCTGTCGGTCTACCCGGCGAACTCCAAGATCACCTCGCAGGCCGTCGCCCGCGCGGCCCGGCTCGCCCTGGACCAGATCGACGACCCGACCGACCCGCTGCCGGAGGCGATGCGCGAGCGGGAGGGACTGAGCGACCTGGGCCGGGCGCTGCGCCGGATCCACGTGCCGGAGTCCGAGTCCGACATCCACGCCGCGCAGCACCGGCTGGTCTGGGACGAGGCGCTCGGCGTCGCGCTGGCGCTGGCGCTGCGCCGGCAGGCGACGGCGTCCCGGCCCGCGCATGCCTGCGAGCCGTGGCCGGGCGGGCTGCGGGAGGCGTTCGACGCGGACCTGCCGTTCGAGCTGACCGAGGGCCAGGTCGCCGTCGGCGAGGAGATCGCCGACGACCTGGCCCGCGAGCACCCGATGAACCGGCTGGTGCAGGGCGATGTCGGTGCCGGCAAGACGATCGTCGCGCTGCGGGCGATGCTGCAGGTGATCGACGCAGGCAAGCAGGCCGCGATGCTCGCCCCGACCGAGGTGCTCGCCGCCCAGCACGCCCGCTCGCTGCGCGCGCTGCTCGGCCCGCTCGGCCGGGCCGGTGAGCTCGACGCCGCCGAGGGCGCCACCTCGATCACCCTGCTCACCGGGTCGATGGGGACGCGGGCCAAACGGCAGGCGTTGCTGGACGCCCAGTCCGGAGCGGCCGGGATCGTCGTCGGCACGCACGCGCTGATCCAGGACACCGTCGGCTTCGCCGACCTCGGCCTGGTGGTGGTCGACGAGCAGCACCGGTTCGGCGTCGAGCAGCGGGACGCGCTGCGGGCCCGCGGCGAGACCGCGCCGCACATGCTGGTGATGACCGCCACCCCGATCCCGCGGACGGTCGCGATGACCGTCTACGGGGACCTGACGGTGTCGGCGCTGCAGGGCCTGCCCCGCGGCCGATCCCCGATCGCGACGACGGTCGTCCCGGTCGCCGAGCATCCGACCTGGTTCGAGCGGGTCTGGCAGCGGGTCCGCGAGGAGGCCGAGAAGGGCCACCAGTGCTACGTGGTGTGCCCGCGGGTCGGGGACACCGAGAAGGGCGACCCGGAGCTGGACGAGCCCCCGCCGGAGGAGGGCGAGGAGAAGCGGCGCCCGCCGCTGGCCGTGCTCGAGATCGCACCGATGATCACCGAGAAGCTGGCCGGGCTGCGGGTCGGGGTCCTGCACGGAAAGCTCCCGCCGGACGAGAAGGACGCCGTCATGCGCTCCTTCGAGCGCGGCGAGCTGGACGTCCTGGTGGCCACGACCGTGATCGAGGTCGGCGTCGACGTGCCGAACGCGACCGGGATCGTGCTGCTCGACGCCGACCGGTTCGGCCTGTCCCAGCTGCACCAGCTCCGCGGCCGGGTCGGGCGCGGGCAGGTGCCGGGGTTGTGCCTGCTGGTCACCGAGACGCCCGCGGCCACCGCCGCCCGGGAGCGCCTCGACGCGATCGCCGGCACGACCGACGGTTTCGAGCTCGCCCGCCTCGACCTGGAGCTGCGCCGCGAGGGCGACGTGCTCGGTGCCAGCCAGTCCGGGTCCCGCTCCGGGCTGAAGCTCCTGTCGCTGCGGCGGCACGAGGAGGTCATCGCGAAGGCGCAGGTCTACGCCCAGGACCTGGTCACCCGGGACCCGGGGCTGCGCGCGCACCCGGGCCTGCACGCCCTGGTCGGCGAGACCATCGGCGACGAGGAACGCGCCGCCTTCCTGGACAAGGCCTAGCTGGAGCGGGCGTGCCGCCGCTACGCGGGGCCGCCGGGCAGCGCGCCACGGGCGGCCGCGTCCAGGTGGGCGCGGGCCGGCTTCGGCAGGTGCACCACGCCGGACCGGTCGAGCCGGTCCATCTCGGCGCGGGCGCGGGCGTAGGCCGCGACCCGTTCCGGCTCGGAGTCCGAGTCGCGCGCCGTGGTGAGCAGCTTGAGCACCCGCTCCACGGTGTGCCGCTCCTCGAGGTCCAGCCCGGTGAGCCGGATCCGGTCGGCGGCCTCGACCGCGGCCTGCCAGGCCCGCCGGGCGACCTCGACCGACCGGACGTAGGAGGCGCCGTAGGGCTCGCCCGGGTAGCCGTCGGTGTCCAGCGCCTGGGCCGCGGCGAACGCGTCGACGAACCGGGCGGTGCTGGGGACCGCGACGTCGCTCAGCGCGGGCCGGCGCAGCACGGCCATCGGGTCGGTCTCGTGCGCCGCGAAGTCGGCGCGCACCCGCTGGAAGTCGGCCCGGGCCCGGCGCCAGGCGGACTCGGCGGTCTCGGCGGCCGTGGGCCCGGGTGCCGTGGCACCGGGCGGCTGCGGGGCGGCCCGGCGGTGCCGCGCCCGCACCCAGACGAGCGCGCCGACCGCCAGCAGCAGGAACGGCAGGACCCGGACCAGCACGTACAGCACCACCGCCGCCGTCGCCCCGGCCAGCAGGAGCACCCCGAGGAGCCCGGCGAGCACCAGCAGCAGCGGGCGGCCGGGGCCGCCCCCGCGACGGTGCAGCCGTCGCGCCCGGCGGTGGTCGTGCCGGGCGGCCCGGTAGGCGTACCGGGCGGAGCGCGGGTCGGGCCCCGGCGTCCCGTGCCCGTGCCCCCACCCGTGCCCCTGGCGGTACCCGCGCCGTGTCATCCCTCATTGCTACCGGAATCCGGCGCCACGCGATGCGGTCCGGACGGGTGGGGGTGCGGCGCGCGGGCGGACGGGCACCCGTCCCGGCACGTGGTCGTCCGGTGGTCGGACCCGGTCCGCGCGTGCCAGGATCATCCGTCCGGCCGGGCCGCGCGGCGCGCGGTGGGCGGACGGCACGGCCGAGCGACAGAGGAGAACGATGTTCCGCAAGGTGCTGGTGGCCAACCGGGGTGAGATCGCCATCAGGGCGTTCCGGGCGGCGTTCGAGCTGGGAGTCTCCACCGTCGCGGTGTTCCCGTACGAGGACCGAAACTCGCTGCACCGGGCCAAGGCCGACGAGTCGTACCAGATCGGGGAACCGGGGCACCCGGTGCGCGCGTACCTGTCGGTCGACGAGGTCATCAAGGCGGCGAAGAAGGCCGGCGCCGACGCCGTCTACCCCGGCTACGGGTTCATGTCGGAGAACCCGGACCTGGCCCGTGCCTGCCGCGAGGAGGGCATCACCTTCGTCGGGCCGCCGACCGAGGTCCTGCACCTGACCGGGAACAAGTTCCGCGCCGTGGCGGCCGCCCGCGAGGCGGGGGTGCCGGTGCTGGAGTCGAGCGACCCGTCATCGGACGTCGAGGAACTGCTCGCGGCGTCGGAGAACATCGACTTCCCGGTGTTCGTCAAGGCCGTGGCCGGGGGCGGCGGGCGCGGGATGCGGCGGGTGAACTCGCCGGACGCGTTGCGTGAGGCGATCGAGGCCGCGATGCGTGAGGCCGAGTCCGCGTTCGGGGACCCGACGGTGTTCCTGGAGCAGGCGGTGGTGAACCCGCGGCACATCGAGGTGCAGATCCTCGCCGACGCTTCAGGCGACGTCGTGCACCTCTACGAGCGGGACTGCTCGGTGCAGCGCCGGCACCAGAAGGTCGTCGAGATCGCGCCGGCGCCGAACCTGGACCCGGA
This sequence comes from Pseudonocardia nantongensis, assembly GCF_046546495.1. Lineage (NCBI taxonomy): Bacteria > Bacillati > Actinomycetota > Actinomycetes > Pseudonocardiales > Pseudonocardiaceae > Pseudonocardia > Pseudonocardia nantongensis. The sequence goes on from NZ_JBKGXT010000022.1 coordinate 52,050, forward strand.
CGTCCGGGACCGGATCTGCGCGGACGCGGTGAACTTCGCGCGCCAGATCGGCTACGTCAACGCCGGCACCGTGGAGTTCCTGCTCGACGAGCGCGGGCAGCACCACTTCATCGAGATGAACCCGCGGATCCAGGTCGAGCACACGGTCACCGAGCAGGTCACCGACCGGGACCTGGTGATCGCCCAGCTGCGGATCGCGTCCGGCATGAGCCTGCCCGACCTGCGGCTGAGCCAGGACCGCATCACGCTGACCGGTACCGCGATGCAGACCCGGATCACCACCGAGGACCCGGCGAACGAGTTCCGCCCGGACGTCGGGACGATCTCGGTGTACCGGTCCCCGGGCGGGCCGGGCGTGCGCCTGGACGGCGGCACCGTGCACGTCGGCGCCGAGGTGTCCGCGCACTTCGACTCGATGCTGGTGAAGCTCACCTGCCACGGCCACGACTTCACCAACGCGGCCCGCCGGGCCCGGCGGGCGATCGCCGAGTTCCGGATCCGCGGCGTCGCGACGAACCTGCCGTTCCTGGCCGCCGTCCTCGATGACGCCGACTTCCGGGCCGGACGGGTCACCACCAGCTTCATCGAGGAACGCCCGCACCTGCTCCGGGCCCGCCCCTCGGCGGACCGTGGCTCGCGGATCCTGCAGTTCCTCGGCGAGACCACGGTCAACCGGCCGAACGGCGACCGGCCGGTCGTCGTCGAGCCGGTCGACAAGCTGCCCGGCACCGACCTGGAGGCCGCCGCCCCGGACGGGTCCGCGCAGCTGCTCCGGTCGCTGGGGCCCGAAGGGTTCGCCCGGCGGCTGCGGGAGCAGACTCAGGTGGCGGTCACCGACACGACGTTCCGGGACGCCCACCAGTCGCTGCTGGCCACCCGGATCCGGACCCGGGACCTGACCGCGGTCGCGCCCCATGTGGCGCGGACGATGCCGCAGCTGCTGTCGATGGAGTGCTGGGGCGGGGCGACCTACGACGTCGCGCTGCGGTTCCTGGCCGAGGACCCCTGGGAGCGCCTGGCCGCGATCACGGCGGCGGCGCCGAACATCTGCACCCAGATGCTGCTGCGCGGCCGCAACACCGTGGGCTACACCCCGTATCCGACCGAGGTGACCGACGCGTTCGTCGCCGAGGCCGCGGCGACCGGGATGGACATCTTCCGGATCTTCGACGCGCTCAACGACGTGTCCCAGATGCGCCCGGCGATCGACGCGGTCCGAAACACCGGGACGGCGCTGGCCGAGGTCGCGCTCTGCTACACCGCGGACCTGTCGGATCCGGCCGAGGACGTCTACACGCTGGACTACTACCTGCGGCTGGCCGAGCAGATCGTGGACGCGGGCGCGCACGTGCTGGCGATCAAGGACATGGCCGGGCTGCTGCGCCCACCAGCAGCCAGGACGTTGGTGAGTGCGTTGCGGGAGCGGTTCGACCTGCCGGTGCACCTGCACACCCACGACACCGCGGGCGGGCAGCTGGCCACGCTGACCGCGGCGATCGACGCCGGGGTGGACGCCGTCGACGGCGCGGTCGCCTCGATGGCCGGCACCACGTCGCAGCCCTCGCTCTCCGCGCTGGTCGCGGCGACCGACCACACCGAGCGGGCGACAGGGCTCTCGCTGGCCGCGGTCGGCGACATGGAGCCGTACTGGGAGGCGGTGCGCAAGGTCTACGCGCCGTTCGAGTCCGGGCTCGCCTCGCCGACCGGGCGGGTGTATCACCACGAGATCCCGGGCGGTCAGCTGTCGAACCTGCGCCAGCAGGCGATCGCACTCGGGTTGGGGGACCGGTTCGAGCTGATCGAGGACTGCTACGCGGCCGCGGATCGGATGCTGGGCCGGCTGGTGAAGGTGACGCCGTCGTCGAAGGTGGTCGGGGACCTGGCGTTGCACCTGGTCGGTGCCGGGGTGGAGCCCGCGGACTTCGAGAAGGACCCGGCGAGCTTCGACGTGCCGGACTCGGTGATCGGGTTCCTGCGCGGTGAGCTGGGCGAGCCGCCGGCCGGGTGGCCCGAGCCGTTCCGGACCCGCGCGCTCCAGGGCCGCAGCCCCGAGGTCGAGAAGGCCGAGCTGACCATCGAGGACCGGCGCGGCCTGATGCCCGGGACGGAAGGCGCCGAGCGCCGCCGCACCCTGAACCGGCTGCTGTTCCCCGGCCCGACCCGGGACTTCGACACCCACCGCGAGGAGTTCGGTGACACCTCGGTGCTGAGCTCGAAGGACTACTTCTACGGGCTGGAGGAGGACCTCGAGCACACCGTGGAGCTGGAGCCCGGGGTCACGTTGCTGATCGAGCTGGAGGCGGTCTCCGAGCCCGACGAGCGTGGCTACCGCACCCTGCTCACGACCCTGAACGGACAGCTCCGGCCGGTCGCGGTGCGCGACCACTCGGTGGCCACCGAGGTCAAGGCCGCGGAGAAGGCCGACCGCGACGACGACGCGCACATCGCGGCGCCGTTCGCCGGCGTCGTCACGCTGCAGGTCGGCGAGGGCGACACCGTGGACGCCGGGCAGACCGTGGCCACGATCGAGGCGATGAAGATGGAGGCCTCGATCACCACGCACCGCGCCGGCACCGTGTCCCGGCTCGCGATCGGTGAGGTGCAACAGGTCGAGGGCGGCGACCTGCTGGTGGAGTTGGGCTAGCGCCCCGTGAGTGGTTATCGCGGTCAGGACCGCGATAACCACTCACGGGCGCCGGAGGCGCCATGACGAGGCTGATAGCAGGCACCGCAGGCGGCCGCCGCCTGGACGTGCCGCCGTCCGGGACCCGGCCGACCTCGGACCGGGTGCGGGAGGCGTTGTTCTCCGCGCTCGACCACGACCCCGGGCTGTCCGGCACCACCGTGCTGGACCTCTGCGCGGGCTCGGGTGCGCTGGGGCTGGAGGCGCTGTCCCGCGGTGCGGCCGACGCCGCGTTCGTCGAGTCCGACCGCCGGGCCGCCGGGGTGCTGCGGAAGAACCTGGCCGCGGTCGGCCTCGGCGGGCGGGTACTCGCCGGGAAGGCCGGGACGGTGCTGGCCGGGCAGGCCCCGCTGGCGTTCGACGTCGTGCTGGTCGACCCGCCCTACGCGGTGCCCGACGCCGAGGTCGCCGGCTGGCTCTCCTCGGCGGCCGGGAACGGCTGGCTGGCCGACGGGGCGTCGGTCGTCGTGGAGCGCGCGCGGTCGTCGGGGGCCTTCGCCTGGCCGACCGGCTTCGCGCCGGAGCGCGAACGCCGCTACGGCGACACCGTCCTGCACCGCGCCCGACACGCCCCCACCTGACCCCTACCCATCCCGCCCGTCCGGCGCCGCACCGGGTGCGCGCCTGCCGCACCCGCCGCAACGGGTGCGGCACGTGGTCACGAGGTGCGGCGCGGGTGATCAACGGCTGATAGGTTCCGCCGCATGTCGGAGCTGCGCCGAGCGGTGTGTCCCGGTTCCTACGACCCGCCGACGGTCGGCCACATCGACGTCATCGCACGCACGGCCGCGCTGTTCGACGAGGTCTACGTCGCGATCATGGTGAACCCGCGCAAGCAGGGACTCTTCGACGTCGACGAGCGGGTCGCGATGCTCACCGAGATCACCGCCGACCTGCCCGCCGTGCGTGTCGAGGCGTTCTCCGGGCTGGTTGTCGACTACTGCCGCGAGCGCGGGGCGGAGGCGTTGGTGAAGGGCCTGCGCGGCGCGACCGACTACGACTACGAGCTCCCGATGGCGCACATGAACCGGCACCTGACCGGCGTCGAGACGCTGTTCCTGCCCGGCGCGCCCGGTCAGGTCTACGTGTCCAGCTCGCTGGTCAAGGAGGTCGCCCGCGGCGGCGGGGACGTCACGCCGTTCGTGCCGGCGGCGGTGCACGAGCGGCTGATCGAGCGGATCGGGGACTGAGCACCCGCTCGTGTGAGGGTCACCCGATCGGAACTTGACACGCGGGAGCGCCGCCAATGGCCGGGAGCTCCGGGCCGCGGTGGGAGGATCTGCGTCGTGTACCGGGTCTTCGAGTCGCTGGATGCATTGGTGACGACCGTCGAGGAGGCGCGTGGCGTCCCGATGACGTCCAACTGCGTCGTGCCGCGTGGCGACGTGCTGGAGCTGCTCGACGACGTCCGCGAGGCGATCCCGGGCGAGATGGACGACGCCCAGGACGTCCTGGACCGCCGGGACGAGGTGGTCTCCGAGGCCGAGCGGGAGGCCGAGGAGACCCGGTCGGCGGCCACCTCGGAGGCCGAGGAGACGCTGCAGAACGCGCGCACCGAGGCCGAGCGGCTGGTCGCCGAGGCGCAGGAGGAGGCCGCGCGCACCGTGGCCGAGGCCCGGCACGAGGCCGAACGCGCCGTCGCCGAGGGCCGCCGGCAGTACGCAGAGCTGACCGACCGGTCCCGGGACGAGGCCGAGCGCATGACGCACGCCGGTCGCGCCGCGCACGACCGGCTCGTCGCCGACGGGCAGAACGAGCAGACCCGGCTGGTCTCGCAGACCGAGGTGGTGCGCGCGGCGCACGCCGAGGCGGGGCGGGTCACCGACGCCGCACACGCCGAGTCCGACCGGCTGCGCCGGGAGTGCGACGGCTACGTCGACGCCACCCTCGCCGAGCTGGAGACCACGCTCAACAACGCGCTCGGCGTCGTCGGGCGCGGTCGCAGCCAGATCTGGTCCGGCCAGTACGGGCAGGGCGGTTACGACGGCTACGACAACTACCCCGCCTCGAACGGGCGGAGCGGCACCGGGATGGATCTGATCGACTGATCGACCGGGTGGTGGGCGACCGGCTACCCCTGGGTGGCGGCCCACTCGGCGACCCGGCGCTCGCTCTCCTCCGGAGACAGGTCCTCGACCCGGGTCATGATCGCCCAGCGGACCCCGTAGGGGTCGACGACCGAGGCGAACCGGTCCCCGGAGACGAACGTCGTGACCGGCTCCCGGATCGTCGCGCCCGCCTCGGCCAGCGCGGCGACGGCGGCGTCGACGTCGGCCACGTAGACCGCGAGCGACATGCTGACCGGGTGCTCGCCGGGCTCGGCGGCGATCAGGCCGTAGCCGGGCATCGCGTCGCTGACGGTGAACCGGCCGGCCGGCAGCTCGAGCTCGGCGTGCCCGATCAGGCCGCCCATCTCGGTGATCGACGCGACCCGGGCGCCGAACGCCGCGGAGTAGAGTGCGATCGCCTCGCGGGCGGGCGAGGTGACCAGGTGCGGGGTCAGTGAGGTGCTCACGTTCGGGCGGCCGTCGGTGGTGTGCGCGCCGGTGACGGCGACGGTCCCGGTGGTGCCGGTGCTGGTGTTCGTCATGGGCCCAGCCTCGCGGCGGGTGCCGGCGGGCTCTTGAAGATTCCCGACGGCGTTCCCCGGGGCGGACGTTCTCGGGGCGGGGAGGAGCGGCGTGGTCGAGTCACGCGGGCACCTGACCCCGGGGGCGCCGGAGGTGGCGCTGTCCCGTTCCCCGATCGGGCTCGACGAGCTCGTCCGGTGGGCCTGGGTCGTCCGGTGGGACGTGCCGCCCGGCCGGACCAGCGTGCAGCGGGTGCTGCAGTACCCGGCGTTCAACCTGGTCGTCGACCCGGCCGGCGCGAACCTGCACGGACCGAAGACCGTCGTCGACGTCCGTGAGCTGGCCGGACGGTCGTGGGTGGCGGCCGTGCTGCTGCGTCCCGCCGCGCTGCCGCTGCTCAGCGCGACGCCCCCGGCCGCGCTGCGGGGCGCGGTCGAGCCGTTCCCCGGTGCCCCGCTGGCCGCGGTGACGACGGCGATGCAGGACTCCGCCGACCCGGGCCGGGCCGTCGCGGGCGTGCTGCGGGACTGGCTCGCGCCCTGTGCCGGGCGGGTGGGCGAGGCCGGACGGCTGGTCAACCGGGCGTGCGCGCTGGCCGAGGAACGCGACGACGTCGTCCGGGCCGACCAGCTCGCCGAACAGGTCGGTGTCGCCCCACGGACCCTGGAGCGCCTGGTCCGCGGGCACATCGGGCTGACCCCGCTGTGGTTGATCGAGTGCCGCCGCTTGCAGCGTGCCGCCACCCGGCTGCGGCTCGACCCGGACGTCCCGCTCGCGGAGCTGGCCGCGGAGCTCGGTTACGCCGACCAGGCGCACTTCACCCGGCGTTACCGGGTGGTGTGTGGGGAAACGCCCGGTGTCACCCGTCGGGCCGCGCGCTCGGCCGCACCCTGACCCGGACCGACCGGGGACCGCGCGGAGCCGGGGCGAACAGGCACCGCAGCTCCGCCGGGGTGGTTACGTGGTGACTTCTGGGGCGCGGGGTACGACGTCGCGCAGCGGCTGGGCGTGGCCGGCGAGCTGGAGCGCCGGGGATTTCACCTGCGCGAGCTCCGCACGGTGACCGCGACCGGGCGCAAGATGGGCTCGCTGGACGTCGCGGGCGTCGCCGACGGCGCGGGGGAGCGGTACGTCAGCATCGCCCGCTCGGATCTGGCGGAGGTGCTGCTGGCGGAGGTGCCGGACCGGGTCGAGCTGATCCGGGGTGACACCGTCGCCTCGCTGGAGGACGACGGTGACCGGGTCCGCGTCGGCCTCGCCGGCGGCGCCACCGTCGACGCCGACCTGGTGGTGGGGGCCGACGGGCTGCACTCGCAGGTGCGGCGCCTTCCACTGCGACCGGGCCGCCCAGAAGCATGGGCCAGGCGATGGATACCTGGCTGCTGACCCGCGAGCCCGTCGACGGGGAGCTCCCGGAGCTGGTCGGAGCCCTGGTCGGCATGATCCGCGGTGCGGTGCGGCCCGTCCCGTGAGGCGCGTTCTGTGGGGTCGGGTCGGGCGCCGGGCCGTGGATCGGGTTCCGGATGCACCGACGGACGTCACCGCCGTACTACGCTCCGTTCATGGCACGCCGGACCGAGCCCGACCCGGCGACGTGGTGGGAACGGTACGGGCACCGGCTGGAAGGACCCCCCGTGACGACACGCCCGGCGGATCGAGCCGCCCATCCGTCCGGGGACGGGCGGGGTGCGGACGCCGCGTCCGACCTCCGCGAGGACGCGGTGCTGCGCCCGCAGGCCGACCGCCCGCGGTCCGGCTGGCGGCGGGCCCTGTTCGAACTCACCGGCGGCCGGGTCAATCCCGGGCCGGGCGAGGCCGAGGAGGCCAGGACGGCGCTGCTCGCCCGGATCCGCAGCCCGCTCGCCGGGGCGCACCGGGTGGCCGTCACGTCGGTGAAGGGCGGGGTCGGCAAGACGACGGTGGCGGCCTGCCTGGGGCTGGGCCTGTCCGAGCACCGCGGGGACCGCGCGGTCGTGCTCGACGCCAACCCGGACGCCGGCACCCTGGCCGACCGGCTCACCGGTGACGCCCGGATCACCGTCCGCGAGCTGCTCGACGACCTGGAGCGCGTCACGACCTGGACCGACGTCTCCCGCTACACCAGCCTGGCCGGACGGCTGCAGGTGCTGGCCTCGGAGCAGGACCCGGCGTCCGGCGACGCCTTCCGGCGCGACGAGTACGAACGGATCTGCGACCTGCTCGGCCGGTTCTTCAACATCATCATCACCGACTCGGGGACCGGGCTGGTGCACTCGGCGATGGAGGGGACGCTGGCCCGCGCGGACTCGATCGTGGTGGTGGGTGCGCCCACCGTGGACGGGGCGGGCCGGGCCAGCAAGACCCTGGACTGGCTGGTCGCGCACGGGCACGCGGAACTGGCCGCCGACGCCGTCGTGGTGCTGTCCTGCGACCGGCGCAGCGCCGAGGTCGACGCCGAGCGGATCCGGGACCACTTCCGCAGCCGGGTCCGCGGCGTCGTCGAGATCCCGCACGACCCGCACCTGGCCACCGGCGGCCGGATCGACCCGGCGCGGCTGCGCCCGGCCACCACCGACGCATTCCTGGAGCTGGGCGCGACCGTCGCCGACGCGTTCGACGTGCGGCGCGGCGGCTGACCGGGGCGGGCGCGTACCCTGGTCCCGGTCATGAGCACGCAGCGCACCGAGCACACTCCCCGTCCCGACGAGCACAGCCCCTGGGTGTTCAGCACCCGTGAGCTGGTGCGCCGCCCGGGCACCCAGCGCACCGTCACCCGGACGGTCCCCGCCCCCGGCGGCGACGAGGTGATCGGGCTGGCCGGGGTGATCGCCGTCCCGGACTCCTCCGACGTCGAGCTGGACCTGTCGCTGGAGTCGGTGACCGAGGGCGTCTACGTCTCCGGGACCGCCACCGCGCGGCTGGAGGGCGAGTGCTCCCGGTGCCTGGACCCGCTCTCCGACGAGATCGAGATCCGGATCGGCGAGCTGTTCGCCTACCCGGACTCGGTGACCGAGGAGACCACCGACGCCGACGAGATCCCGCGGCTGGTCGACGACCGGTTCGACCTCACCCAGGCCGTGCGCGACGCCGTCGTCACCGAGCTGCCGATGGCGCCGCTCTGTCGGGAGGACTGCCCGGGACTGTGCAGCGGGTGCGGGGAGCGGTGGGCCGATCTCGCGCCGGATCACGGGCATGAGACACTGGATCCTCGTTGGGCGGCGCTCAAGGAGCGCCTGCCCTCCGCCGAGTGAGCGGGAACGTTCCCGGCGAGTGAAGACCTGATCGATCAGTACTGAGGAGTGTCATCATGGCCGTTCCCAAGCGCCGGATGTCGCGGTCCAACACGCGTGCGCGCCGGTCGCAGTGGAAGGCCACTGCGCCGAACCTGGTGGCCTGCTCGAACCGCGCGTGCCGCGAGCCGAAGCTGCAGCACATCGCCTGCCCGACCTGCGGTCAGTACGACGGCCGGCAGGTCACCAACCCGGCCTGACCCCGCCTGAGGTGGGGGACAAGAGCGTGACCGGTCCGGTGACGGACCGGTCTCCTCTGCTGTCCGCGCTCGGCGTCGAGCTCGACGAGGACCTGCTGATCCTCGCGCTGACGCACCGCTCGTACGCCTACGAGCACGGCGGGCTGCCGACGAACGAGCGACTGGAGTTCCTGGGCGACTCGGTGCTCTCGATCGTGATCACCGAGCGGCTCTACCGGGACCACCCTGACCTGCCCGAGGGGCAGCTCGCGAAGCTGCGCGCCAGTGTCGTCAACATGCACGCGCTGGCCGGGGTGGCCACGGCGCTGCCGACCCCGCCGGGCTCCGTCGCCACGGACGGCACACCGTTCGGCCTGGGTGCCTACCTGTTCCTGGGCCGTGGCGAGGAGCTGACCGGCGGCCGGACGAAGGCCAGCATCCTGGCCGACGGCACCGAGGCGCTGCTCGGTGCGGTGTACCTGCAGCACGGCCTGGAGCCGTCCCGGGAGCTGATCCACCGGCTGTTCGCCGACCTGCTGCACGGCGCGCCGCTGCTCGGCGCGGGCCTGGACTGGAAGACCAGCCTGCAGGAACTCACCGCGTCCGGCGGGCACGGCGTGCCCGAGTACCGGATCGACGAGGAGGGTCCGGACCACCTCAAGCTGTTCACCGCGACCGCCGTCGTCGGTGGCCGTGACCTGGGCAGTGGGGCGGGGCGGACCAAGAAGGAAGCCGAGCAGAAGGCCGCCGAGATCGCCTGGCGCGCGCTGTCCGAGCAGGGCGCCGGCACCGGGCCCGCGTCCGCCCGCTGAGCCGGGACCCGCTCGCGACGTGCCGGAGCTGCCCGAGGTCGAGGTCGTTCGGCGCGGCCTCGCCGACCACGTGCTGGACCGCCGGGTGGCCGCTGTCGAGGTGCTGCACCCGCGGGCGGTCCGCCGGCACGCACCCGGCGCCGCCGACTTCACCGGGCGCCTGACCGGACGCACGCCCCGCGCCGCGGTCCGTCGTGGCAAGTACCTCTGGCTGGAGTTCGTCCCCGGTGGGGCCGGGGACGACGCGCTGCTCGCGCACCTCGGGATGAGTGGCCAGATGCTCGTCGCGGACGCTGCTCGTCCGGACGAGAAGCACCTGCGGGTCCGGCTCCGGTTCGACGACGGCGGCCCCGAGCTGCGGTTCGTCGACCAGCGCACGTTCGGCGGCCTGTCCGTGCACGCGCTCGCGCCCGCCACCGGCGGCGGACTGGTCCCGGAGCCGGTCGCGCACATCGCGCGTGACCCGATGGACCCCGCGTTCTCCGCCGCCGATGCCGTCGCCGCGCTGCGCCGGCGCCGGACCGAGGTCAAGCGGGCGCTGCTGGATCAGACGGTCGTCTCCGGGATCGGCAACATCTACGCCGACGAGGCGCTCTGGCGGGCGAGGCTGCACGGGTTGCGCCCCACGGAGAAGCTCACCAGGGCACAGGGCCACGCCGTGCTCGACGCGGCCGGCACCGTCATGGCCGAGGCGCTCGCCCAGGGCGGGACCTCGTTCGACGCGCTCTACGTCAACGTCAACGGCGCGTCCGGCTACTTCGACCGCTCGCTGAACGTCTACGGGCAGGCCGACCGGGCATGCCGGCGCTGCGGCACCCCGATCCGCCGGGACGCGTTCATGAACCGGTCCTCGTTCACCTGCCCGCGCTGCCAGCCGAGGCCGCGGCGCTGACCAGCTCGTCGCGGCGCTGGGGCCGGTCGTCCGGCCTTCGCGGCGGGCTGTTGATCGCGGCGGCCGGCACGCCGGCTGAACCCGAGCGCCCGCCCACCGGGTCGCCGCCGATCGGGCTGGCCCAGAACGGTGACCAGGTCACCGAGGTACGGCCGTTCGACGCCAAGGGCCGCCCGCTGTCCGGTGTCTACCTGTCCGACCGGGACGGGCAGCCGCTGGCGGTGTACGAGTCCGCCTGCACCGAGGGGAACGGCCGGGCGCGTGTAGGGGAGAGCGCGGCCGGCCCTGCAACCGGTCCGTCCTGCAACCGGTCCGTCCTGCAACCAGTCCGTCCTACAACCAGTCCGTCCTACAACCAGTCGTTGTGCTTGAACGCCGCGAACAGCACGCCGGCGAGGACCAGCATCAGCGCGAACGCCATCGGGTAGCCGAGCGTCCAGTGCAGCTCGGGCATGTAGTCGAAGTTCATCCCGTAGATGCCGGCGACCAGGCTGGGGGCGAACAGGATCGCCGCCCACGAGGACACCCGCTTCATCTGCTCGTTCTGGGTGTAGCCGGCCTCGGAGAGCCGGGTCATCTCCTCGTTCTGGCGCTGCGCCACCAGCGTCGAGTTGACGGTGAGGATGTTGCCGAGCAGGTCCCGGAATCCCTCCACCCGCTCCCGGACCCGGGTGGCGTGGTCGATCACGTCGCGCATCGCCCGGCGTAGCTCGACGTCGGGGGCCTCGCCGGACTTGGCGAACCGGCCGCGCAGCTCGAGGAAGATCTCCTGCAGCGGCTCGACCGCGCGCTGGAACGCGATCACCTCGCGGGTCAGCTGGTAGATCCGCCGGGACACCGCCGGGTCACCCCGGAAGACCTGCTCCTCGATCTGGTCGATGTCGTCCTGCAGGCCGGTCAGGACGGGCAGGTAGTCGTCCACCACCCGGTCCAGGACGGCGTAGAGCACCGCCATCGGGCCGTGCGAGAGGAGCTCCGGATCCCGCTCCAGGCGCTCGCGGACCGCGCCCAGCTCCGGCTCCACCGCGTGTCGCACGGTGATCACGAAGTTCGGACCGAGGAACAGGTGCACCTCGCCGATCTGGACGACCTCGTCCCGGTCGACGTAGCGGGCCGGCCGGAGCACGACGAACTCGGTGTCGCCGTAGCGCTCCATCTTGGGCCGCTGGTGGGCGTTCACGGTGTCCTCGACGGCCAGGCTGTGCAGCTCGAACTCGGCCGCCAGGTCCTGGATCTCGGACTCGTCGGGCCGGAGCATCCCGATCCAGCAGAAGCTGTTGCCGTTTGCCTCGTCGCCGCCGGATCCGCCGTCCCGGCACCGGTGCAGCTCGGCCAGCGCCCCGTCGACCGAGTCCGGCGCGGCGGCCCGCTGCCCGTCGACGTAGACCGCGTTGTCGATCACCGACATTGCTCGGACCTCCCGCCGTGCCGTGGCAGACGAGGAGCGTAACCACGGCGGGGGCGCGGCGCGCCCCGGCGCTCCCGGACGTCACGCACCCGGCGGTAGGGCACCGCGCCAGCGCCCGTACGACCCGGTCGTCGACGTTGCCCGTGGTCAGCGGCAGCCCAAGGCTGTCCAGACGTCGTCCGACAGCGCTGGTGTCCCGTCGACCGTGATGAAGGGTCCCCCGGGGTCACATCCACGGGCCTCTCATCTGCGGAGCGCTCTTACCGGCCGAAGTTCTGGGTCCAGTACCCGTCGGCGAGCCCGACGCCGATAGTGCTCAGCGAGCAGTCCAGGATGTTGCGCCGATGCCCCGGGGACTCCATCCAGTCCTGCACGACGGTGGCCGCGTCCGGCTGGCCCTGGGCGATGTTCTCCGCGCCGGGGGAGGAGTAGCCGGCGGCGGTGATCCGGTCGGCGAAGTCCCGGCCGTCCGGGCTGTCGTGCGCGAAGTACCCGCGCGCCGCCATGTCCTCGCTGTGCCCCTGGGCGGCCGCGCTGATCCGCGGGTCCACGCTCAGCGCGCCGCAGCCGGCCCGGGCACGTTCGGCGTTGGTCAGGTCGACGACCTGCGCGAGCCGGCCGGTGAGCCCGCCGCCCGGGGCGGCGGCCCGGGCCGGTGCGGCCCGGACGGGCGGGTCGCCGGGGCCCCGCTCGACGTCCGGGGCGGCGGCCCGGACCGCCTGGGCCGCCCGGTGCTCGTCGAGGGCGGCCAGCGCCGCGGCGGCCGGGAACCCCGGGTCGGCCGGCACCCGGGTGAACGCGGCACCGGCCGCGCCGGAGACGGCACCCGCGGCGCCGGAGGCCCGGTCGAAGGCGGCACCGGCCGCGCCGGAGGCGGTCAGCGCCGGCGGCGGCGCGGTGGCCGGGGAGCCGGGATCGGCCGGTCCGTCCGTCCCGGGAACGGCCGACGCCGCACCGACCGCGCGGAGCGGGAGGGTCTCCTCGACCGCCCCGCCCGGCCCGGAGGGGCCCTGCGGTGCCACGAGCGGGGCGGCCAGTGGCGCCGCCAGCGCCAGCGCGGCGCCGGCCCCCACCCCGCCGAGCACGGTGCGGGCGGGGCGCGGTGTGCGTCGTCGGATCACGGTGGCGTAACGTAGCAGTACTGTGAGTAGTAACACAGATGCCACCGTTCGGCTCATCGTGTGGGTCCAAGGGGAGGTGCAAGGGGTCGGTTTCCGCTGGTGGACGCGGGCGCGGGCGCTCGAACTGGGCCTCGTCGGGCAGGCCCGGAACCTTCCCGACGGTCGGGTCGGGGTGACCGCGGAGGGTGACCGCGCGGCCTGCGAGCAGCTGCTCGGGCTGCTCCGCGGCGGGGACACCCCGGGCCGCGTCACCTCGGTGTCCGAGCAGTGGGACGAGGCGACCGGCGGGTTCTCCGGCTTCGCCGAGGCCTGACCGGCGGCCCGGCGCCCTCCGGCCCAGGCGCGATCCGGCGGGGGCGTAATCCGGAGCGCCCCGCCGACGAGTTTCCGGGGGTGCCGCGGTCTATCCGTACGGCACCTCCACCACCACCGCCTCCGGGAGCAACGATGACCGTCCAGCTCAACCCGTACCTGCACTTCGACAGCTCGGCCCGGGAGGCGATGGAGTTCTACCGCTCCGTCCTCGGCGGTGAGCTGCAGATCATGACCTTCGGTGACATGGGCGCCGAGGGGCCCGTGCCGCCGCCCGAGGGCGTCATGCACGCCTACCTGGAGACCGCGGACGGGGTCGCCCTGATGGCCTCGGACGGCGACCCGGAACGCCCGATCGGCTCGGCCGCGGCCGGGGTCTCGATCAGCATCTCCGGCGACGACGAGGACCGGCTCGCCGCGATGTTCACCGGTCTGGGCGAGGGCGGCACCGTGGACGTGCCGTTCGAGAAGCAGATGTGGGGCGACCTGTTCGGCCAGCTCACCGACCGGTTCGGGGTGCGCTGGCTGGTCAACGCCACGGCACCGCAGACCTGACGCGCGGCTCGGGCGCCTCCGGCTCGATCACGGCTGACGGCGCGTGCCGTCCCGGGCGTCGCCGGCGTCGGCGATAGGCTGGGCGCTTCCCCCGTACCTGGAGACCGGCGCCCGTGCACCTGAAGTCGCTGACGATGAAGGGCTTCAAGTCCTTCGCCTCGGCCACCACGCTCCGCCTGGAGCCGGGGATCACGTGTGTCGTCGGGCCGAACGGGTCGGGCAAGTCCAACGTCGTCGACGCGATCAGCTGGGTGCTCGGCGAGCAGGGCGCGAAGGCGCTGCGCGGCGGCAAGATGGAGGACGTGATCTTCGCCGGCACGTCCGGCCGGTCGCCGCTGGGCCGCGCCGAGGTCACGCTCACCATCGACAACTCCGACGGCGCGCTCCCGATCGACTACTCCGAGGTCTCGGTGACCCGGCGGATGTTCCGGGACGGCGCCGGCGAGTACGAGATCAACGGCTCCCGCGCCCGGCTGCTCGACGTCCAGGAGCTGCTGTCCGACTCCGGGATCGGCCGGGAGATGCACGTCGTCGTCGGGCAGGGGCAGCTCGACGGGGTGCTGCAGTCCAAGCCGGAGGACCGGCGCGCCTACATCGAGGAGGCGGCCGGCGTCCTCAAGCACCGCAAGCGCAAGGAGAAGGCGCTGCGGAAGCTGGACGCGATGCAGGCCAACCTGACCCGGCTCACCGACCTCACCGCCGAGCTGCGCCGGGCGCTCAAGCCGCTGGGCCGGCAGGCCGAGATCGCCCGCAAGGCCCAGGCCGTGCAGACCGAGCTGCGCGACGCCCGGCTCCGCCTCGCCGCCGACGACCTGGTGACCCTCCAGCAGGAGATCACCCGCGAGGAGGCCGACCAGGAGCGGGCCCGCAAGCGGCATGCCGAGACCGAGGAGCAGCTGGCCGTCTCCCGGGAGCGCCAGCAGGAGCTGGAGTCCGCACTCGCCGAGGACGCCCCGCGGCTGGCCGCCGCGCAGGACACCTGGTACCAGCTCTCCGCGCTGGCCGAGCGCCTGCGCGGCACCGTGCGGCTCGCCGAGGAGCGGGTCCGGCACCTGACGTCGTCCGAGGCGACCGAGCGCACCCCGGGCCGGGATCCGGACGAGACCGAGGCCGAGGCCGAGGCGATCGCCGAGCAGGAGGAGGAGCTGGTCGCCGGGGTCGCCGAGGCCCGCCGCAGGCTCGACGAGGCGGTGCAGGAGAAGGCCGAGCGGGAGCGCACGCTGGCCGCCGCCGAGCGCGAGCACCTGGCCGCGGTCCGCGCGATCGCCGACCGCCGGGCCGGCATCGCCACCCTGGCCGGCAAGGCCGATGCGCTGCGCTCCGGCGTCGCCGCCACCGCCGAGGAGATCGAGCGGCTGTCCGAGGCGCTCGCCGAGGCGGCCACCCGTACCGAGCAGGCCGAGGCCGAGCTGGAGTCCACCCGGGAGAGCCTGGGCCTGGACGCCCACGACGACGGCGGGGACGCGCTCGCCGAGCGGACCGAGCAGGCCGAGGCCGCGCACCGGGCCGCCGAGGCGCGGGTGACCGAGCTGGCCGGGGCCGAGCGGGACGCCGAGCAGCGCCGCGCGCACTGGCGGGCCCGGGTGGACGCCCTGGGTGACGGCCTGGTTCGCAAGGACGGCAGCGGCGCGCTGCTCGGCTCGGGAGCCGAGGACGCCGCCGACGGGGTGCTGGGGGCGGTGGCCGAGCTCGTCGTCGTCGCGCCGGAGGGGCGGACCGCGGTGGCGGCCGCGCTCGGCGAGGTGGCCGAGGGCGTCGCCGTCTCCTCGGTGCCGTCCGCGGCGGCCGCGCTGCGGGCGCTGCGCTCGGGTGACGCGGGCCGGGCCGCGCTGCTGGTCGGGGGGGCCGGTGCGGGCGACGGGCCGCCCGCCCCGATCGGGACGCCGGCCGGGGAGCCGCCCGCCGGGCGCTGGGCCGCCGCGCTCCTCACCGCCCCGCCCGCGCTCGGCGCGGCGCTGTCGGCGTTGCTGGCCGACGTCGTCGTCGTCGACGACCTGGACGCCGCGGCCGCCGCGCTGGACGCCCGGCCGGAGCTCACCGCCGTCACCACCGACGGGGACCTGCTCACCGCGCACGCCGCCCGCGGTGGGGCCGGCGCGGGCGAGGGCGCGCTGCAGCTGCAGGCCGCGGTGGACGACGCCGTCGCCGAGAGGGACGCCGTCGACGCCGAGCTGGAGTCGTTGCGCCCCACCCTGTCCGGTGCCCGCGCGGAGGAGGAGGCCCGCGGCGGGGAGCTGACCGACGCGCGGGCCGCGGCCGCCGAGGCCGACAAGCGCCGCGCCGCCGCGGCGGCCCAGCTGGGCCGGCTGGAGCAGGTCGTCGCGTCCGCCCGGGCCGAGGCGCAGCGGCTGCGCGAGCGCCGAGACGCCGTCGAGGCCCGCCGGTCCGAGTCGCTGACCGAGCTGGAGGCCGCCGAGCACCAGCTCTCGATCGCCGAGGACGTCCCCGCCGACGACGAGCCGGACACCGAGCTGCGGGACGAGGCCGCCGAGAAGGTCGAGGCGGTCCGCTCCGAGGAGGTCGAGTGCCGCCTTGCTCTGCGCACCGCGGAGGAGCGGGCCCGGGCGATCGCCGGCCAGGCCGAGACGCTGCGCCGGCAGGCGCACTCCGAGCGGCAGGCCCGCGCCCGCGCCGCGGCCGCGGCCGCGGAGCGGGAACGGGCAGGCGAGATCGCCCGGCTGGTCGCCGACGCCGGCGCGGACGCCTCCGAGCGGATCGAGGTGTCGCTGGCCGCGGCCGCCGCGGAGCGGGACGAGGTCCAGGCCGCCCGGGCCGAGCGGGAACGCGCGCACGCCGAGGCGCGCGAGGCCACCACGAAGCTGACCGCGCAGCTGGAGAAGCTCACCGACGCCGTGCACCGCGACGAGATGGTGCGCCAGCAGACCCGGATGCGGCTCGAGCAGCTGACCGAGAAGATCCTCACCGACCACGGGATCGGCGCCGACGACCTGGTGGCCGAGTACGGCCCGGACGTGCCGGTGCCGCCGTCCGAGGCAGAGACCGCCGAGTACGAGGCGGCGAAGGAACGCGGCGAGCAGGTCTCCG
Organism: Pseudonocardia nantongensis; assembly: GCF_046546495.1. NCBI lineage: Bacteria > Bacillati > Actinomycetota > Actinomycetes > Pseudonocardiales > Pseudonocardiaceae > Pseudonocardia > Pseudonocardia nantongensis. The sequence continues at coordinate 68,896 of NZ_JBKGXT010000022.1, forward strand.
CCCCACCGCCGGTGCCCTACGACCGGGCCACCCAGGAGCGGCGCCGGAAGCGCGCGGAGAAGGACCTGTCGCTGCTGGGCAAGGTCAACCCGCTGGCGCTGGAGGAGTTCGCGGCGCAGGAGGAGCGCTACCGGTTCCTGTCCACCCAACTGGAGGACCTCAAGAACACCCGCCGGGACCTGCTGACCGTGGTCCGCGAGGTGGACGACAAGATCCTCGAGGTCTTCACGACCGCCTTCAACGACGTCGCGGCCGAGTTCGAGACCGTGTTCGCGACGCTGTTCCCCGGCGGCGAGGGGCGGCTGGTGCTCACCGACCCCGAGGACATGCTCACCACCGGCATCGAGGTGGAGGCCCGCCCGCCCGGCAAGAAGGTCAAGCGGCTGTCGCTGCTGTCCGGCGGGGAACGCTCGCTGACCGCGATGGCGCTGCTGGTGGCGATCTTCCGGGCCCGCCCGTCGCCGTTCTACGTGCTCGACGAGATCGAGGCCGCCCTCGACGACGTCAACCTGCGCCGGCTGATCGGGCTGCTGGAGGAGCTGCGCGCGGCCAGCCAGCTCATCGTCATCACCCACCAGAAGCCGACGATGGAGGTCGCCGACGCGTTGTACGGCGTCTCGATGCGCGGCGACGGCATCACCCAGGTCATCTCGCAGCGGCTGCGCCCCGCTTCCTGACCCACCCGCCGGGACCGCGCTCCGGCGGTTCGGTTCGTGGCCGCCGCACGGGCTCTGGCAGGGTGGCCGGGTGAGCACCCAGACCCTCTGGATCATCGTCGCGGTCGTCGTGGCCGTGTTGCTGATCGCCCTCGTCGCCGGGCTGGTGATCACCCGCCGGCGGCGGATCAGCCTGCGCGAGGACGAGCGGCAGCGCGAGCTCGAGCAGACCGAGCAACCACCCCGGGGTGGCGGCTACCAGGCCGGTGGCGGGTTCGCCTTCTCCTCCGGCACGGCCACGGCCCCGGAACGCCCGGCGTCCGGTGACGCCCCCGAGACGATCCCTCCCGCGCCGGACACGCCCGCCTCTGACACCCGAGCCCGGGACACGCGAGCCCCGGACACCCGAGCCCCGGCCGCCGGGGAGGGGGAGACCACCCCGACCGCGGACGACGTCCGGACCCCGCCCGGAGGCACGCCGGTCCTCGGCGGTGCCACCGAGGCGCGCACCCCGCCCGGCGGGATCCCGGTCAGCACCGCCCCGCCGGTCCGCTCCGGCGAGGTCCCCAGCAGCCCGGTGATCGATACCGCGGAGGCGAGCAAGGACCCGGACACCCGGCAGCTCGCCCGCCCCGGCACCGCACCCGCGGACCCGGACGCGACCGGCCGGCTGCGCACCACGGGCGCCACCGACACGAGCACCGCACCCGACACCGCCTCGACGGACACGCCGCCGACGGGCACGGCGGCAACGGGCACCGCGGCGACCGACACGCGAACCTCCGGGGCCGGCGCCGCGGCCACGGCCGGGACCGCCGCACCCACCCGCCCGGCCGACACCGCACCGGCAGAGGCACCCACCGGGGCCCCGACCGAGCAGACACCGACCGAGCAGGCGCCGGCCGACGCCACCGCGCCGGTCGCCCCCGGCGCGCCGACCGAGGAGATCGCCCCCGCCGAGGGACGGCTCGGCAGGCTGCGCGGCCGGCTGTCCCGGTCGCGGTCCGGGCTCGGCCAGAGCCTGCTCGGCCTGCTCGGCGCCGGCGACCTGGACGAGGAGTCCTGGGAGGACGTCGAGGCCACCCTGCTGCAGGCCGACCTCGGGCCGGAGATGACCGCCGAGATCACCGAGAAGCTGCGCGAGCAGCTGGCCAGCCGCGGCGTCCGCAGCGCCGAGGGGGTCCGGCAGACCCTGCACGACGTGCTGACCGAGGCGCTCGACACCGACCAGGACCGGTCGGTGCACGCCCTGCCGCACGACGACGGCCGCCCGGCCGTGCTGCTCGTCGTCGGCGTGAACGGGACCGGCAAGACCACCACCACCGGCAAGCTCGCCCGGGTGCTGGTCGCGGGCGGCCGTACGGTCACCCTCGGCGCCGCCGACACGTTCCGCGCCGCCGCGGCGGAGCAGCTGGTGACCTGGGGCGAGCGGTCCGGCGCCGGCGTCGTCCGCGGGCCGGAGGGGGCCGACCCGGCGTCGGTCGCGTTCGACGCCGTCAAGCGCGGCACCGCCGACGGCGTCGACGCCGTGCTGCTCGACACCGCCGGCCGGCTGCACACGAAGACCGGCCTGATGGACGAGCTGGGCAAGGTCAAGCGGGTGGTCGAGAAGCAGGCCGAGGTCGACGAGGTGCTGCTGGTCCTGGACGCCACCACCGGCCAGAACGGGCTCACCCAGGCGCGGGTGTTCGGTGAGGTCGTCGACGTCACCGGGATCGCGCTCACCAAGCTGGACGGCACCGCCAAGGGCGGGATCGTGTTCCGGGTGCAGCGCGAGCTGGGCGTCCCGGTGAAGCTGGTCGGTCTCGGCGAGGGCCCGGACGACCTCGCCCCGTTCGAACCGAAGGCGTTCGTCGACGCGCTACTGACCTGATCCGCGGCCGGCGGGACGGCGCGGAGGCGACGCGCCCGTCCCGCCGGATCCGGCAGGTAACCCGAGCGTCATCCGTTCCGGCGGGCTGTTAACGCTCGCGAAACGGATGCGCGCCACCTGCGAAACACGGGATCAGCATCCTTCCTCCCCAGTCGGGAACGACAGACGTGGGAAGGAAGAGCCCGTGGAAGGTCTCAACAGCGGCGATACCGCCTGGATCCTGGCGAGTGCCGCGCTCGTACTGCTCATGACACCGGGTGTGGCGCTCTTCTACGGCGGACAGGCCCGGTCCAAGGGCGTGCTGAACATGATGATGATGTGCTTCAGCTCGCTCGGCCTGGTCGGTGTGCTGTGGATCCTGTTCGGCTACTCGATGGCCTTCGGGACCGACATCGGAGGCGGCCTGCTGGGCAACCCCTTCGAGGCGTTCGGGCTGACCTCGGTCCTGGCCGACGACGAGGCCGTCAACACGCTGCCGGACCTGGCGTTCGTCAGCTTCCAGGCGATGTTCGCGATCCTGACGGTCGCGCTGGTCGCCGGTGCCGCCGCCGACCGCATGAAGTTCGGCGCCTGGATGCTGTTCGCCGGGCTGTGGGCCACCCTGGTGTACTTCCCGATCGCGCACTGGGTCTTCGACCTGGAGCAGGGCTGGATCGCGACCTCGCTGGGCGCGCTGGACTTCGCCGGTGGTACCGCGGTGCACATCAACGCCGGTGTCGCCGCGCTGGTGCTCTGCATCGTCCTGGGCAGGCGCCGCGGCTGGCCGCGTGAGGCCATGCGCCCGCACAACCTGACGATGGTCATGCTCGGTGCGGGTCTGCTGTGGTTCGGCTGGTTCGGGTTCAACGCCGGGTCCTCCGGTGCCGCCGACTGGGCCGCCGCGTTCGCGTTCACCAACACCATCGCCGCCACCGCCGCCGCCATCCTCGGCTGGCTGATTGTCGAGAAGGTCCGCCACGGCAAGGCCACCTCGCTGGGGGCCGCCTCGGGCATCGTCGCCGGACTGGTCGCGATCACCCCGGCCTGTGCCGCGGTCTCCCCGCTGGGCGCGCTGGCGATCGGCGTCGTCGCCGGTGCGCTGTCGGCCTACGCGGTCGGCTGGAAGTACAAGCTGGGCTACGACGACTCGTTCGACGTCGTCGGCGTCCACCTCGTCGCCGGTCTCTGGGGCACCCTGGCCATCGGTCTGTTCGCCACCGACATCGCCCCCGACGAGACCAACGGTGTCTTCTACGGCGGTGGCGCCGGCCAGCTCGGCATCCAGGCGGTCGCCGCGCTCGCCACGATCGTCTACTGCGGTGTGGTCACCACGATCATCGCGCTGGTCGTCAAGGCCACCCTCGGCCTGCGGGTCGACGACGAGGCCGAGCAGACCGGTATCGACGAGGCGGAGCACGCCGAGACCGGGTACGAGTTCTCCGGCCTGCGTGGTGGCAGTGGCCTCGGCTCCGCGCCGAGGCCGCCTGCCGCGGCGCCGGCCACCCCGGCGAAGCAGGAGGCCTGACCCATGAAGCTCGTGACCGCCATCGTCAAGCCGTTCGTCCTGGAGGACGTCAAGGGCGCGCTGGAGCAGATCGGCGTGCTCGGTCTGACCATCAGCGAGGTCCAGGGCTACGGCCGCCAGAAGGGCCACACCGAGGTCTACCGCGGCGCCGAGTACTCGGTCGACGTCGTGCCGAAGGTGCGGGTCGAGGTCGTCGTCGACGACGCGCTGCAGGACAAGGTCGTCGACGCGGTCGTCGAGGCCGCCCGCACCGGCAAGATCGGTGACGGCAAGGTCTGGGTGACCCCTGTCGAGACCGTCGTCCGGGTGCGGACCGGCGAGCGGGGCACCGACGCCGTCTGACGGCTCAGGTTGCTACTACGGCGACCCGCGCAGGAACGGCCCGGGCCCGTCGCACCCGCACGGGGCGCGGCGGGCCCGGCCGCCGTCCGGGCCCGAACCGGGCACCAGGACGACAACGGGACGAGACGGGAGCGGGTGGGTCGGGGCGATGACGGTGCTCGGGTCGGGCGAGGCGACGGACCTGGTCAAGGCGAAGTCGGTGCTGCTGGAGGCGGGTGGGGGCCGGCACCCGCACGGGCCGGAGAAGTTGCGCACGGCGCTGGTGGACCTGCACGACTTCTGGCTCTCGTCGCGGTGCGCGACACTCGGCCTCGACGGCGACGGGAGCGGGGCCGCGCTGGTCGCGGTCGGCGCACTGGGCCGGCGCGAGCTGTGCCCGCACTCGGACCTCGACCTGGTCCTGCTGCACGACGACCGGACCGGTGTCGACACCCTGGCCGAACGGCTCTGGTATCCGCTCTGGGACGCCGGCATCGGCCTCGACCACGCCGTCCGCACCCCCGGCCAGGCCGTCCAGGTCGCCACCACCGACCTCCGCACCGCGCTGGGCCTGCTCGAGGTCCGGCACGTCGCCGGCGACGGCGCTCTCTCGGCGAAGGTGCGCGACGCCGCCCGGAAGGCCTGGCGGGCCGGCATCCGCAACCGGTTCGACGAGCTCGCCGAGACGGCCGCCGAGCGGCGCCGGCGCAACGGTGATGTCGCGCACCGGATCGAGCCGGACCTCAAGAACGGTCACGGCGGCCTGCGCGACGTGGCGCTGATCGACGCGCTGGCCACCGCGCAGCTGGTCGACCGGCCCTCCGCCGAGGTCGCAGCCGCGCGCGCCCTGCTGCTCGACGTCCGCACCGAGCTGCACCGCCGGGCCGGGCGGGCCCGGGACGTCCTGCGCGCCCAGGACGCCGACGACATCGCCGCCGTCCTGGACGTCGGGGACCGCTTCGACCTGGCCCGCGCGCTGTCCGGCGCGGCCCGCGCGGTCGCGTTCGCCGTCGAGGTCGGGCTGCGCCAGGCCCGCGCGGGGCTGCCCCGCCGCGGGCTCGCGGCGCTGCGCCGGGCCCCGGTCCGGCGTCCGTTGGGTTCAGGGGTCGTCGGGCACGGGGGCGAGGTCGGCCTGGCCCGGGACGCCTCGGCGGCCAAGGACCCGGCCCTCGCGCTGCGGGTGGCCGCGGCCGCCGCGCGGACCGGCCTGCCGATCTCCGCCGGCACCCTGACCCGGCTCGCCGACACCGCCCCCGAGCTGCGCGCCCCGTGGCCGCGGGCGGCGCTGACCGAGCTGCTCGCCCTGCTCGGCACCGGGCAGGCGATGGTCGGCGTGATCGAGTCGCTGGACCGCACCGGGCTGTGGGGGCGGCTGTTCCCGGAGTGGGGTGCGGTGCGCGACCTGCCGCCACGCGACCGGACGCACGTCTGGACGGTCGACCGGCACCTGGTGGAGGTGTGCGCGCAGGCCGCGCGGCTGACCACCCGGATCGCCCGCCCGGACCTGCTGCTGCTCGGTGCGCTGATCCACGACATCGGCAAGGGGCGCGGCGGGGACCACTCCGAGGTGGGGGAGTCGGCGGCCCGCCGGATCGGCGAGCGGCTCGGCCTGCGGGACGGCGACGTCGTGCTGCTGGCGGCGATGGTCCGCCACCACCTGCTGCTGCCGCACACCGCGACCCGGCGCGACCCGGAGGACCCGGCGACGGTGGCCCGGGTGCTGGACACGCTCCGCGAGGCGGTCGCCGAGGGTGGCCGGCCGGAGCAGGACGTCGCGGTGCTGGTGGAGCTGCTCGACGCGCTCGCCGAGGCGGACTCGCTGGGCACCGGGCCGGGCGTGTGGAGCCCGTGGCGGCGCACCCTGATCCAGGGCCTGTCCGGGCGGCTGCTGACCGCGCTGGACGGCCGGCCGTTCGTCGAGCCGGGCCCGCCGGACCCGTCGTCGGCGGGGATGGCGCCGGCGGTGAAGGCGGACGGGAACCCGCAGGTCACCTTCTCCACCGGCGACGACGTCGCGACCGTGGCGGTGGCGCTGCCGGACCGCCGCGGTGCGCTGTCCGCGGTGGCCGGGGTGCTGGCCCTGCACTCGCTGCAGGTGCACACCGCCGAGATCACCGTCGAGCGCGGGGTCGCGGTGCAGACCTTCGCGGTCACCCCGCGGTTCGGTGGGCTGCCCGAACCGGCGCTGGTCCGCGGGGACCTGGTGCGCGTGCTCGACGGTGCGCTGGAGCTGGCGTCGGCGCTGGCCCGCAAGGAACGCGACTACGCCCCCGCGGCCCCCGAGGTGGAGCGGACCGCGCCGCCCCGGGTGCTGTGGTTCGACGACGAGGTCACCGGCGGTGTCGTGCTGGAGCTGCGCGGTACCGACCGGATCGGCCTGCTGCACCACGTCACCGCGGCCCTGGAGCGGTCCGGGTCGGACGTGCGGTGGGCCCGGGTGGAGACGCTGGGGGCCTCGGTCGTCGACGCGTTCGGCCTCACCGGCGCGCCGGACCGCACGGTGCGGCGGGAGGCCGAGCGAGCGGTCCTCGCGGTCGCCGCCGGCCGGGCCGGTGAGGTCCGCCGTGGAGCCGCCGGGCCGCCGTCCGGTGTCTCCCGGTGACCGCGCCCCGGAACCCGGCGCTCGCCCAGTAGGCTGGTAAGGGTGTTCGACTCCCTCTCCGAGCGGCTCGGTTCCACGCTGCGCGACCTCCGCGGCAAGGGCCGGCTCTCCGACGCCGACATCGACGCCACCGCGCGCGAGATCCGGATCGCGCTGCTGGAGGCGGACGTCGCCCTGCCGGTGGTCCGCGGGTTCATCTCGCGGATCAAGGAACGGGCCAAGGGGGCGGAGGTCTCCGGTGCCCTGAACCCGGCCCAGCAGGTCGTGAAGATCGTCAACGAGGAGCTCGTAACGATCCTCGGCGGCGAGACCCGGCGCCTCAACCTGGCCAAGGAACCGCCGACCGTCATCATGCTGGCCGGTCTGCAGGGCTCCGGCAAGACGACGCTGGCCGGCAAGCTGGCCCGCTGGCTGAAGGGCCAGGGGCACACCCCGCTGCTGGTGGCCTGCGACCTGCAGCGGCCGAACGCGGTCAACCAGCTGCAGATCGTCGGCGAGCGGGCCGGTGCGCCGACGTTCGCCCCGCACCCGGGCGCGACCGGTTCGGGCGAGCTGCCCGAAGGCCCCGGCGACCCGGTCGGCGTCGCCCGCGACGGCATCGCGCACGCGAAGGACAGGCAGTACGACGTCGTCGTCGTCGACACCGCGGGCCGCCTCGGCGTCGACGAGGAGCTGATGCGCCAGGCGTCCGACATCCGGACCGCGGTGCAGCCCGACGAGGTCCTGTTCGTCGTCGACGCGATGATCGGTCAGGACGCGGTGGCCACCGCCGAGGCGTTCCGGGACGGCGTCGGGTTCACCGGTGTCGTGCTCACCAAGCTCGACGGCGACGCCCGCGGCGGTGCGGCGCTGTCGGTCCGCGAGGTCACCGGCGAGCCGATCCTGTTCGCCTCCAACGGCGAGAAGCTCGAGGACTTCGACGTCTTCCACCCGGACCGGATGTCGTCGCGGATCCTCGGGATGGGTGACCTGCTCTCGCTGATCGAGCAGGCCGAGCAGGTCTTCGACGCCGAGCAGTCCGAGGCCGCCGCCCGGAAGATGAGTTCCGGTGAGCTCTCCCTGGAGGACTTCCTGCAGCAGATGCTGCAGCTGCGCAAGATGGGGCCGATCGGCAACATCCTGAACATGCTCCCGGGGGCGAACCAGGGGCAGATGAAGGCGGCGCTGGACCAGGTCGACGACGGCCAGATCGACCGCCTGCAGGCGATCATCCGCGGCATGACCCCCGCCGAGCGGGACGACCCGAAGATCATCAACTCGTCGCGCCGGCAGCGGATCGCGAACGGCTCCGGCGTGACCGTCTCGGACGTGAACGACCTGGTCGACCGGTTCTTCGAGGCCCGCAAGATGATGAAGCAGATGGCTGGCCAGTTCGGTCTCGGCGGGGGCGGTCGCAGCGCGACGAAGAAGCAGCCGAAGAACGCGCGCAAGGCCAAGCAGGCCAAGAAGGGCCGGCGCAGCGGCAACCCGGCGAACCGGGCCGCGCAGGGCGAGCCGGACCTGTCGAACCTGCCGCCGAGCCTGCAGCAGATGCCGCCGGGACTGGGCTCGATGGATCAGCTGCCGCCCGGGTTCGACCCGTCGAAGCTGAACTTCGGGAAGAAGAAGTGACGTAGGGTCCGGACTCATGTCCGATCTTCCGGCCGCGGGGTGGCGGCTGCGCGGGACGTTGCTGGGGCCCACCGGTGCGGAGTCCGCGGACCTGTACGTCGACGGCGCCGGGCGGATGAGCGACGAGCCGCTGCCGGGTGCGGAGGATCTCGTCCGGGAGGGCTGGATCGTCCCCGGGCTGGTCGACGCGCACTGCCACGTCGGCCTCGGTCCCTCCGGGCCGGTGACCGACCTGGAGGAGTGCGCCGAGCAGGCGCGCACCGACCGGGACGCCGGCACCCTGCTGATCCGGGACTGCGGCTCGCCGGTGGACACCAGCCCGCTGCAGGCCCGCGAGGACCTCCCGGAGATCATCCGGGCGGGCCGGCACGTGGCCCGGCCCAAGCGTTACATCCCCGGCGTGGCCGCCGAGCTGGACGACCCGCGGCTGCTGGTCGACGAGGTCCGGGCCCAGGCCGCCCGCGGTGACGGGTGGGTCAAGCTGGTCGGCGACTGGATCGACCGCGGGCTGGGCGGCGGCGCGGACCTCGCCCCGCTCTGGCCGGGCGAGGTGCTCGCCGAGGCGATCGAGGCGGCCCACGACGCGGGCGCCCGGGTCACCGCGCACGTCTTCGGGACCGACGCGCTGCCCGGCCTGATCGGTGCCGGGATCGACTGCATCGAGCACGGCCCGGGCCTCACCGACGACCTGATCGCCGAGATGGCCCGCCGGGGCACCGCGCTGGTCCCGACCCTGATCAACGTCGAGACGTTCCCGTCGATCGCCGACAGCGCGACGAAGTACCCGCGCTACGCGGGCCACATGCGAGACCTGCACTCGCGCGCCTGGGAGGTCGTCGGCCGGGCGATCGAGGCCGGCGTCCCGGTGTACGCGGGCACCGACGCCGGCGGCGGGATCCGGCACGGCCGGATCGCCGACGAGATCGCCGAGCTGGCCCGCGCCGGGCACCCGGACCCGCTGGGCGCGGCCAGCTGGGCGGCCCGGTCCTGGCTGGGCCGGCCCGGCCCGTCCGCCGGGGTGCCCGCCGATCTCGTGGTCTACGACCGGGACCCGCGGGCCGATCTCGGGATGCTGCGCGCGCCGTCGGTGGTCCTGATCCGCGGGCGTCGGGTATCAGTGGGCCCATGACCGCTGGGAGCCCCGCCGGCCCGTACCCGCCGGCTCCGGCCGGGCCGCAGCAGCCGTCCGGGCCGTTCGGGATCGACCGCTCGCCGTCCCCGCCCCGGCACCGCTGGGGGCTCTGGGCGTTCCTGGTCGTGGAGATCGTGTTCCTCGGCTCGTCGGCGGTGGTCGGGCTGAGCATCGACATCGACTCGGCGCTCGAGGTGCTGCTGGCGATCACGGTCCCGACCGTGCTGGCCGCGCTGACCAGCCTCGGCTGGACCCGGTGGCGCGGCAACGGCCCGCGGCTCGACCTGGGTCTGCAGTTCCGCTGGGAGGACATCGGGGTCGGGCTGCTGGTCGGGCTCTGCGGGCTGCTCGTGACCGTCCCCGCCGCGATCGTCTACCTCTACCTGGTCGGTCCGGACGTCGGGACCGCCGTGGGCGAGTCGTTCGCCGGGATCAGCGCGTCCTGGCCGGTCGCGCTGCTGGTGATGTTCGGCGTGGTGGTGGTCGCACCGGTCTGCGAGGAGATCGTCTACCGAGGGCTGCTGTGGAACGCCGTCGCGAAGTGGATCGCGAACCGCTGGGTCGTGTTCGTGCTCACCACCGCGGTGTTCGCGCTCGCCCACCTGGAGTTCGTCCGGGCCCCGCTGCTGTTCGTGGTGGCCCTGCCGCTGAGTGTCGCGCGCCTGCTGACCGGCCGGATCACGGCCGGGATCGTGGCGCACGCGGTCAACAACTTCCTGCCAGGCCTGGCCCTGGCGCTGATGCTGGTCGGGGTCGTCCCGGCGGTCTGAGGCCCGGCGGTCGAGGGCCGAGGCTGGGCGCTGAGGCCCGGCGGTCGAGGGCCGAAGCTGGGCGCTGAGGCCCGGCGGTCGAGGGCCGAAGCTGGGCGCTGAGGCCCGGCGGTCGAGGGCCGAGGCTTGACACCGGGAGACATCTGGCAGAATGACCGGTCGGGCCCGTGGCCGGCCCTCTATCCAGCCACGGCCGACCGACCTTCCGAGTGAGCGAGCCCGTACCCCACGCGAGCCGAGCTGACTCATCGCAGCGCACGACACGACATTCGCGAGGAGCACCACAGCGTGGCCGTCAAGATCAAGCTGATGCGTCTGGGCAAGATCCGTCAGCCGTACTACCGCGTCGTCGTCGCGGACGCCCGTACGCGACGGAACGGCCGGGACATCGAGACCATCGGCAAGTACCACCCGAAGAACGAGCCGAGCCTCATCGAGATCGACTCGGAGCGGGCGCAGTACTGGCTGGGTGTCGGCGCGCAGCCGACCGAGACGGTGCAGAGCCTGCTCAAGGTCACCGGTGACTGGCAGAAGTTCCACGGCCTGCCCGGTGCCGAGGGCACCCTGAAGCCGCAGCCGGAGAAGGTCGACAAGCTGGCCCGGTTCCAGCAGGCGCTGGCCGAGGCCAACGAGGAGCCGTCGACCGCGGCCACCACCCCGAAGAAGAAGGGTGGCTCGCCGGAGCGCGTCGGCAAGACCGCGGACGCCGCCCCGGCCGCCGCCGCGACCAAGGAAGACGACGTCGCCGAGGCCACCAAGGACGCCGACAAGCCGGCCGCCGAGTCGACCGAGTCGTGACCGTGTTGGCGGACGCGCTCGAGCACCTCGTGCGCGGCATCGTCGACCACCCGGACGACGTGCGCGTGGAGCTGGTCACCGGGCGGCGCGGCCGGATCCTCGAGGTTCGCGTGCACCCGGACGACCTGGGCAAGGTGATCGGCCGTGGCGGCCGCACCGCCACCGCCCTGCGCAACGTGATCGGTGGCGTGGGCGGGCGCGGCGTGCGGGTCGACGTGGTCGACACCGACCGGTGACGAGCAGCACCCCCCGCGTGCCGAACGCGGACCACGACGACGCCGGCCGGGACGAGGTCCTGGTCGGCGTCGTCGTGCGCGTGCACGGTCTGCGCGGCGAGGTCGTCGTCGAGGCGCGGACCGACTCCCCGCAGGAGCGGTTCGCCCCCGGGGCGGTGCTGCGCGGCCGGGGGACCGGCCGCGCGGCCGATCCCGGCGCGCTGACCGTCGCCGGTGCCCGCGCTCACTCCGGGCGCTGGCTGGTCTCCTTCGACGGCGTCGCCGACCGGGACGCCGCCGAGCAGCTGCGCGGGGTCCGGCTGACCGTGCCGACCGCCGGGCTGGACGCCCCGGACGACCCGGAGGAGTTCCACACCCACCAGCTGACCGGCCTGCGGGCCGAGCTGACCGACGGGTCCGAGGCGGGCACCGTCACCGACGTCGTGCACGGGCCCGGCGGGGCCCTGCTGGTGCTGCGCCGCCCGGCCGGGCACGAGGCGCTCGTCCCGTTCGTCGGCGCGCTCGTACCGACCGTCGACCTGGCCGGTGGCCGGATCGTGCTCGATCCGCCGGACGGGCTGCTCGACCCCGAGGACTGAGCTCCTCACCGGAGCGACGCCGGGATCACCGTGGGGCGGGTCGAAGCCGGGCTCGCCCCGGCCGGGCACGACGCCACGGCCGCCGCGCTGGCCGGCCTCGGCATCGATCTCGACGAGGTCCGGCGGCGGACGGAGGAGAACTTCGGCCCCGGCGCGCTCGACCGGCCCCGGGCCGCCCGCGGGCGGTGGTGGTCGGGCCACATCCGCCGATCTTCTGCCGGTCAGCGGCGCCGGACCTCGCCCCGGCTGCCGGTCCCGAGGTCGAGCGGGTGCAGGTCGTCGGCGTCGGAGCCCTCGCCCGGCGCCTCGGGTTCCGGGCCCTCGTCGTCCTCGTCGTCGCGGTCCCGGCCGGTCACCGCGGACCGGACGCCCGGGGTCTCGGCGAGGGTGGCGGCCAGTCGGGGCAAGTCACCGCGGCCGTCCAGGCGCAGCGTGAGCGCGGCGACCCGGGACCCGTCGTGGTCGGTCCGCTCCCGGTGCACGGCCACGCCGGCCACCGAGAACCCGGCCGCGGTGCAGCGCTCCAGCACGCCGCGCAGGACGCCGAGGCCGTCGGTGTAGCGGATCCGCAGCACCGGCGGGCGCCGACGCCGTCGCCGGACGGTCCGGGACACCGGCCGCAGCCCGCGGGTCACCAGGAAGTGTGTGAGCGTGGCCAGGACCGCGAGCAGCGGGAGCCCGGCCCCGCACGCGGTCCCCACCGCCGCGGCCAGCCAGATCGTGGCCGCGGTGGTCAGCCCGCGAACCACGTCCTGCCGGACGAAGATCAGCCCGGCGCCGATGAACCCGATCCCGGACACGATCTGCGCCGCGATCCGGGACGGGTCGAGGGCCACGTGGTCGGTGCCCAGCAGGTCGGCGAAGCCGTACTTCGAGATGACCATGAACACGGCGGAGCCGACACCGACCAGGACGTGCGTCCGCAGCCCGGCGTTCTTCGCCCCGGCCTCACGCTCCAGGCCGATCGCGACCGTCAGGACCAGGGCCAGCAGCACCGGCGGGAGCAGCGTCCACTGGTCCGCCGCCGACCACGACGGTGCCGACCACGCTTCGGGCATCGCCGACCTCCCTCCCGGACCGCGGTCCGTGGCCTGCGACGATCCGCGCCGTGCGGATCGACGTCGTCACCATCTTCCCGGCCTACCTCGAACCGTTGCGCGAGGCACTGCTGGGTCGGGCGATCGAGCGCGGGCTGCTCGAGGTGGCGGTGCACGACCTGCGGAGCTGGACGCACGACGTGCACCAGGCCGTCGACGACGCGCCGTACGGCGGTGGCCCGGGGATGGTGATGCGCCCGCAGGTCTGGGGCGACGCCCTGGACACGGTCCTGGACGGCCCGCCCGCCCGGCTTGTCGTCCCGACGCCGGCGGGCCGGCCCTTCAGCCAGGCCACCGCTCGCGCGTGGGCGGAGGAGGACCGGCTGGTGTTCGCCTGTGGCCGGTACGAGGGGATCGACGAGCGGGTGCTGCTGGACGCGCGGAGCCGCGGCGTCGAGGTGGACGAGATCTCGATCGGCGACTACGTCCTGGTCGGTGGCGAGGTCGCGGTGCTGGTGATGGTCGAGGCCGTCGCCCGGCTGCTGCCCGGGGTGCTCGGCAACCCGCGCTCGGCGGCCGAGGACTCGTTCTCCGACGGGCTGCTCGAGGGGCCGGCCTACACCCGTCCGGAGGCGTGGCGCGGGCACGCCGTGCCGGACGTCCTGCGCAGCGGCAACCACGCCGCGATCGACCGGTGGCGCCGGGATCGTGCCCTGGAACGGACCCGGGACCGGCGTCCGGACCTGATCGACGCCCTGCCCGCGGACGCGCTCGACGCCGCCGACCGCAGGGCCCTGGCCGCCGGGCGCACCGACGACCCGGACGAACCGGCGGGGGGCTGAACGTGCCGGGACGCCGCGCGCGCTGCGCGAGAGGGGCGTCCGACCGGCGCTGATGCGCCGGGCGTGACCACCGGGTGTCCGGCGCGATCGGCTCGTCTGGCACTATGGACGGGTTGCCAGCGCCGTGTGCGGTGCCCGGTGACGGTCCCGTGTACCGGTCGAGCAGACCGGGCACGGCGCGGACCGCCCCGGCGCCCGCCACCCGGACGAGCGTCCCACCCACCGAGTGGTGCGGGCGGCCCGGGTGGCCCCGGGAATCGTCCCCGGATCGACCGGGGCGGCACCGCACGACCTGCACGAACACGAGCACGACACACGAGGACGGACCGTCGACATGAACACCCTGGACGCCCTGGACGCGCAGATCCTGCGCTCCGACATCCCGAACTTCCGGCCCGGGGACACGCTCAAGGTGCACGTGAAGGTCATCGAGGGCAGCCGGTCCCGGACCCAGGTCTTCCAGGGCGTGGTCATCCGGCGCCAGGGCTCCGGTGCCCGGGAGACCTTCACCGTCCGCAAGATCTCGTTCGGGGTCGGCGTCGAGCGCACCTTCCCGGTGCACACGCCGAACATCGACAAGATCGAGGTCGCCACCCGTGGCGACGTCCGCCGGGCGAAGCTGTACTACCTCCGTGAGCTGCGCGGCAAGGCCGCGAAGATCAAGGAGCGCCGGGAGACCAAGTCCGCGTCCTGACCGTCACCCCGTCGTGACGGGCCGGTGACGTAATCTCGACCCGTGGCCTTCCCCGAGCTCCCCGATGACCGCCGGGCCCGCCCCCGGCGGTATCGCGGCAGCGATGCTCCCGAGCGTCCGGGCCGGCGGCGGGCCCCCGAGGACCCGGCGCCGGCCGCCGACACGGGTGCCGACGAGCAGGACTGGCTCCTCGGTGCGGCACTGCGGCACGGGGTGCCCATCGGGGAGGAGGACCCGGAGGCCGCGGATCCCGCGACCGCAGGCGTCCGCACCCGGCGTGCGGCCGACGAGTTCGACGGGTCCGGGTACGAGCCCGGCTACGCCGGTCGCCGCGGCGCCGAGGAGCACGGCGCCTCCGGCCGGGCGAACGGCCACGGTGCCGGCCCGGTCGACGAGGGCGACTCGCTTCGCGCCCGGTACGCCGAGCGGTTGCGCGACACCTACGCCTACGACGCCGGGGGACCGGACGCCGCGCCCCGCCGGCGCCGGGCCCGCGCGGATGACGAGGGGCGCTCCTGGCCCCCGCCCGGTCGCGGTGCACGCGTCGACGACGCCCCGCCCGGGGTGACCGGCGGCCGTTCCGGCGACCCCAGCCGCAGCCCGGGCCCGCCGCCGTACGGGGCACCTCCGCCGGACGGCTCCCGCGCCGGGGCCGAGGCCACCGGGCGGCACGGCGCCCCCGAGGAACGCGGCCGGCACGGCCGCCGCGCGGCCCCGCCCCGCAACGGCGCCCCCACCGGCGATACCCGATTCGACCGTCCGCCGGAGCACGGCCCCACCTCGAACGACGCTGCTCCGAACGACGCTGCTCCGAACGGCGCTGCTCCGAACGGCGCCGGCCCGTACGGCGTCGATGCGAACGGCGCCGGCTCGTACGGCGTCGCCCCGAACGGTGCTGGCCCGAACGGTGCCGGCCCGTACGGCGACCCCGCAGCCGCCCCGCGCCGCGGGCGCTCCCGGCACAGCTCCGAGCCGGTCGCCCGGCGCGGCCCCGACGGCTACTCCGGTCCGCCCGCCGCGAGCCCGCCGCCCGGGCCCCCGCCGCGGCCCGCCGGCCCGCCCGGCCAGGCGGGCCAGCCGCGCGGTCGTCCCTCCTCGCCGGCCGGATACCCACCGGCACCCGAGGGCCCGCCGGTCCGTCCCGGCCCGACCGGTGCTCCCCGGCCCGGTCCCGCCGGCGGCCCGGACCGGCCCACCGAGGGGACCGGTGCGCACCGCGACGGGGCACCGACCCGGCGCCGTCCGGACCGTGCGCAGGCCCGCGGTCCCGGCGGCGGTCCGCCGCCGCCCGCCGCCCCCGGCGCGCCGACCGCCCCGGTCCGCCCCGACGGCGACGTCCGTGGCCGGACCGCACCGCCGCCGCCCGAGGACGCGGCCGAGGCGGCCTCGATCGAGCCCGGCGGCCCGGCCGCTCTCGACCCGACCCCCCGGCGGCGTCGGCGCCCCGCCCGGGCCGAACCGGGCGGCGCACCGGGAACCGACGACGCCCCGGCCACCGCCGAGCCGTCCGATCCGGACGGCGAGCCGGCTGCGGACACGGACGGCCCGCGCGTGGGGAAGCGCAGCGGACCGGTCGGGATCGCGGGCAAGCTCGCCGCGCTGACCGGGCGCGGCGGGTCCGGTGGGTCCGACGGCGAGAAGCGGCAGATGTCGTTCTGGAAGGAACTCCCGCTGCTGATCGGCGTCGCGCTGGTGCTGACGTTCCTGATCCAGACGTTTCTGGCGAAGGTTTACGTCATCCCGTCCGGATCGATGGAGACGACCCTGCACGGTTGCACCGGCTGCAACAACGACCGCGTGCTCGTCGACAAGGTCACCTACAACTTCTCGAGTATCGCGCCCGGCGACGTCGTGGTCTTCAAGGGCCCGGACAGCTGGACGAGCGAGGAGTACAGCGGTGAGCCCAGCGGGAACCCGCTGGTGCGCGGCCTGCAGACGGCCGGGTCGCTGATCGGGTTCGCGCCGCCGGACGAGAAGGACTTCGTCAAGCGGGTGATCGCCACCGGCGGCCAGACCGTGGCCTGCTGCGACGCGCTGAACCAGGTGATGGTGGACGGGCAGCCGCTCGAGGAGCCCTACACCTACTTCGAGCCCGAGGCCGGACCCGCCCGGCAGATCCCGTTCGGGCCGGTGAAGGTGCCCGAAGGCGAGCTGTGGCTGATGGGCGACTCGCGGAACAACTCCGCGGACTCCCGGGCCGCCGGGCACGGCCCGGTGCCCGAGGAGAACGTCATCGGCAAGGTGCGGCTGATCGCGCTGCCGTTCGACCGTTTCGGCTGGGTCAGCGCGATCGACCCGCAGACCACCGCCAGCGCCGCCGGCATCCCGGGGGCACCCGACGGGCTCCCGCTCGCGCTGGGCATGATGGGGACCCTGCCGCTCGCGGCGACCCGGCGTCTGACGTCGCGCGCCCGCGCCGAGTCCGAGCGGTTCCTGCCCGCCACGCGCCCCCACAACGGGTGGCGCCGGAGAGCCTGACCGGGAGAACGGTGCCGGTTCCCAGTTCCAGTTCCGAGGTCGCTGCCCGGCGACCCGCCGGGCGCGGTCGTCGTGCCCGCCGCCGACCGGTCCGGGTGGTGCCCGACGGCCTCCGGCCGCCGCGTGCCGTCGTCCGCGACACCGGTAGCTGGACCCTGCAGACGGTGCTGCACCGGCACGGCCTCGGCCCGGTCGCCGGCGTCGACGAGGCCGGTCGCGGTGCGTCGGCGGGCCCGCTCGTCGTCGCGGGCTGCGTGCTGCGGCCCGGCGACGGGAAGGCGCTCGACGGGCTCACCGATTCCAAGCTGCTCACCCCGGCCGCCCGCGAGTACTGGTTCGACCGGGTCACGAAGCGGGCCCTGGATCAGGCCGTGATTGTGATCCCGCCGGCCGAGATCGACCGTCGGGGCGTGCACGTCGCGAACATCGAGGGCATGCGGCGGGCGGTCGCCGCGCTGACTGCGGTACCGCCCGGCTACGTGCTGACCGACGGGTTCCCGGTCCGGGGTTTCGGCCGGCCCGCGCTCGCGGTACCCAAGGGAGACCAGGTCGCGGCGTGCGTGGCGGCGGCGTCGGTGCTGGCGAAGGTCACCCGGGACCGCCTGATGACCGAGCTGGACGGCGACCGGCCGGGCTACGGTTTCGCCGTGCACAAGGGATACAACACCCCCGGCCACGAGGCCGCGATGCGGGCACTCGGGCCGTGCCCGGAGCACCGCTACTCCTTCGCGAACGTCGCGGCGGTGGCCGGGCGTGAGGTGCCGTCCGGTCTGGTCCACAATGAGGCGGTCCCGGAGGAGGCGGACGAGGAGTCCGCCGCGGAGTGGACGGAAGTGTTGGAGATCGTCACAGGAGGAGCAGGCCGGTGAGCGCCGAGGATCTCGAGAAGTACGAGACCGAGATGGAGCTCACGCTCTACAAGGAGTACCGCGACATCGTCGCCCAGTTCTCCTACGTGGTGGAGACGGAGCGGCGGTTCTACCTGGCCAACTCCGTCGACGTGGCCCCCCGCAACGCCGACGGCGAGGTCTACTTCGAGGTCCGGATGTCCGATGCCTGGGTGTGGGACATGTACCGGCCGACACGGTTCGTGAAGAACGTCCGGGTGGTGACGTTCAAGGACGTCAACATCGAGGAGCTCGACACCCCGGACCTGCAGCTCCCGGAGAACGAAGGCTTCTCCGGCTGACGCCGGGCCCGACCCGCCAGGATCGCACGCCGCACCGACGGTCGCGGCCGCCCGCGGCCCGCCCGCGTCCGGTCCGTCCACATACCGCGGATCCGTCCCCAGCCTCGACATTCGGCCACGCACGGCCCCCGTCCGGCCCGATCGTGGACCCATGGCAGCGAAGGACGAACTCGGCCGGCGCGGTGAGGACACCGCCGCCGAGTACCTGCGGCGGGCGCACGGGATGGTCGTGCTCGACCGCAACTGGCGGTGCAAGGACGGCGAGCTCGACATCGTCGCGACCGATCCGGATCTCCGGCTGATCGTGTGCGAGGTGAAGACCCGGTCCGGGACGCGCTTCGGCGAGCCCGCCGAGGCCGTCACCGACCGCAAGATCCGCCGGATCCGCGGGCTGGCCCGGATCTGGATGGCGGCGCACCAGATCGCCTGGTGCGAGGTGCGGTTCGACGTGGTGGCGGTGCTCCTGCCACCCGGCGGCCCGGCCACCCTCACCCACTACCCGGCGGCGTTCTGATGGGCGCCCTGGCGCGGGTCTGGTCGGTCGCCCTGAACGGGGTCGACGGGATCCCGGTGGAGATCGAGGTCGCGATCGGCGGCGGCATGCCCGGCGTGCACCTGGTCGGGCTGCCGGACGCCGCCCTGCAGGAGGCGAAGGACCGGGTGCGGTCGGCGGTGGTGCACTCCGGCCGGAACTGGCCGAACGAGCGGATCGTGCTGGCGCTGTCCCCGGCGACGCTGCGCAAGACCGGCAGCCGCTTCGACCTGGCCCTGGCTTGCGGCCTCCTCGCGGCGGCCGGTGCCATCGACCGGGAGCGGCTGCGCGGGACCGCGCTGCTCGGGGAGCTGGCCCTGGACGGGCGGCTGCGCCCGGTCCGTGGCGTGCTGCCGTGCCTGCTCGCCGCGCGGGCGGCCGGGATGGCCCGGGCGGTGGTCCCGCGGGCCGTGCTGGCCGAGGCGGCGCTCGTCGACGGGCTGGAGGCGCTCGGCGCGGACACCCTCGGCGAGGTCCTGGACTGGGCGGCCGGGAACGGCTTGCTGCACGCCGCCGGCGCGGCTGCGGTCGCGGCCGGCCCGGCGGTCGCGCCGCCCGAGCTGGCCGACGTCATCGGGCAGGCCGACGCCCGGCACGCCCTGGAGATCGCCGCCGCCGGTGGGCACCACCTGCTCATGGTCGGCCCACCGGGCACCGGGAAGACCATGCTGGCGCAGCGCATCGTCGGCCTGCTGCCCGAGCTCGACCGGGGTGCGGCGCTGCAGCTGGCCGCGATCCGCTCGGTCGCCGGCCGGCTCGGGGATGGGGCGCCGCTGAGTACCCTGGCGCCGTTCGTAGCACCGCACCACTCGGCCTCGGCGGCGGCGTTGCTGGGCGGGGGCAGCGGGGTCGCCCGCCCGGGCGCGGTCTCGCTGGCGCACCGCGGCGTGCTCTTCCTCGACGAGTGCCCGCACTGGCCGGCGACCGTACTGGACGCCTTGCGCACGCCCCTGGAGGAGGGCGAGGTGCGGCTGGCCCGCGCCGACGGCACCGTCCACTACCCGGCCCGGTTCCAGCTGGTCCTCGCAGCGAACCCCTGCCCGTGCGCGCCTCCGATCGACCGGGACTGCCAGTGCCGGGCGGACGTCCGGCGCCGCTACCTGGCCCGGCTGTCCGGACCGCTGCTGGACCGGGTCGACCTGCGGGTGCCGATGTACCCGGTCACGGCCCTGTCCGTCGAGGACGTCGAGCCGGGCGCGACCACCGCGACGGTGCGGGCCCGGGTCCTGGCCGCCCGTGCCGCGGCGACCGAGCGGTGGTCGGGACACGGCTGGCGGTGCAACGCCGAGGTCCCGGGCACCGAACTGCGCGCCCGGTTCCCGCTGCCGGCCGACGTGCTGAGACCGCTGGAGAAGCGCCTGGAGGCCGGAGAGCTGAGCGCCCGCGGGGCCGACCGGGCGTTGCGCGTGGCCTGGACGCTGGCCGACCTGGCCGGCACCGGCCGTCCGGACCGGGCCGCCGTCGAGGCCGCGCTGTACTTCCGTGACCGGAGCGCGGGATGAGCGCCGCCGACCCGGCCGCCGGACGCACCGGTGTTGCCGAGGAGATCCGCCGGGCGCGAGCCTACCTGCAGCGCGCCGTCGAGCCGCCGAACCGTGACCTCGCCCAGCTGGTGGCCCGGTACGGCCCGGTCGAGACCGCCGACCGGCTGTGCCGGGGGGCGGTGCCCGACGGCCTGCTACGCGCCGCGGCCGCCCGGCGGGGCACCGACCGGACCGATGCCGACCTCGACGCCGCCGCGGCCGCGGGTGCCCGGCTGCTCGTTCCCGAGGACCCGGACTGGCCGGCCTGGGCGTTCACGGCGCTCACGACCGCGGGCAGCCGGGAACTCGCCCCACCGGTCGCCCTCTGGGCCCGCGGCCCTGGGAACGCGGCCGAGCTCGCCGACCGTTCGGTGACGATCGTCGGTTCCCGGGCGGCGACCGGCTACGGGACGCACACCGCGGCCGAGTTCGCAGGCGCGCTGGCCCGGCGCGGGGTGACCGTGTTCTCCGGCGCGGCGTTCGGCATCGACGCCGCCGCGCACCGGGGCGCGCTCGCTGTGCAGGGCGCCACCGTGGCGGTGCTGGCCTGCGGGCCGGACCGGGCCTACCCGTCCGCGCACACGTCGCTGATCGAGCGGATCGCGGCCGCCGGCGTGGTGCTCACCGAGTACCCGCCGGGGACCGTCCCGGGGCGGCTGCGGTTCCTGGTGCGCAACCGGCTGCTGGCCGCACTCGGGGCCGGCTGCCTGGTCGTGGAGTCCGGGGCGCGCAGCGGGTCCGGCCGAACCGCGTCCGACGCCCTCGCCCTGGGCCGCCCGGTGATGGCCGTGCCCGGGCCGGTGACCTCGGCGATGTCCGTCGGCTGCCACGAGCTCGTCCGCAAGGGCCGCGCCGAGCTGGTCGGCCGGCCGGAGGACGTGCTGGAGTCGGTCGGCCGGATCGGCATCGACCTCGCCCTCCCGCCGGCGGGCGAGGTGCGGCCGACCGATGCGCTCGGGCCGGCCGCGCGCGCCGTGCACGACGCCCTGCACACCCGCGCGGCCCGGTCGGCCGGCCGGATCGGGGAGGCCGCCGGACTGCCGCCGGACGCCGTCCGGGCCGCGCTCGTCGAGCTGGAGGAACACGGGCTGGCCGAGTACCACCAGGGGCTCTGGCAGCGCCCGGCGCGCCGGGACGGTCCTTGACCGCGGGGTCCGCGGGGCGCACCGTCCGGTCATGGCGCCCGCGGAGCCCCCCGACCGGACCGACCCCACGCCGGTGCTGGCGTCGGAGATCGCGGCGGCGCTGGAGGGGTTCGCCGGGCACCTGCGACACGAGCGGGGCCGTTCGGAGCACACGGTGCGCGGCTACCGGTCGGACCTCACCGACCTGCTCCGCGACCTGCCCGACCTCGGCTCGCTCGATCTGGAGCACCTGCGGCGACGACTCGCGGCCACGCACGCCGCCGGGGCCGGCCGGGCCACGGTCGCCCGGCGGACGGCGGCGGCGCGGACCTTCTGCGCCTGGGCCGTCCGGGCCGGGCGGCTCACGCACGATCCCGCCGCCCGGCTCGGTTCCCCAGGCGCCACCACCGAGCTCCCCGAGGTGCCGGCGGCCGCCGAGACCGCCGCCGTGCTCGACGCGGCGATCAGCGGGGCCACCGAGGACGAGCCGGAGGCGCTGCGGGATCTGCTGGTGCTCGAACTGCTCTACGGCACCGGGATCCGGGTGGCCGAGCTGTGCGGGCTGGATCTGGCCGGGGTCGACGAGCAGGGTCGTACGCTGCGAGTGCGCGGCAAGGGTGACCGGGAACGGACCGTGGTGTTCGGGGTCCCCGCCGCGCGGGCGTTGCGCCGCTGGATCGAGCGCGGGCGCCCCGGGCTGGCGAGCTCGTCGTCCCCCCCGGCGCTGCTGCTCGGGGTCCGGGGCGGGCGGCTCGACCCCCGGGTCGCGCGCACCGTCGTGCACCGCTCGATGCGGGCGGTGCCGGGTGCCACCGACGTCGGCCCGCACGGGCTCCGGCACGCCGCCGCCACCCATCTCCTCGAGGGAGGAGCCGACCTCCGTTACGTACAGGAGTTGCTCGGTCACGCTACGCTGTCGACGACTCAGCTCTACACACACGTGACCGTCGACCGGCTGAAGGTGGTTCATGACCAGGCCCACCCGCGGGCGTGAGGCGCCGACCGCGTCGCGGCGCCGGCCCGAACCGTTCCCGTCCGCCCTGGCCTCGGCCCTCGACCGGAACGCCCGGGGGGCGTCGGAGCTCCCGCAGCCCGGCCTGGCCGCCGTCCCGGAGCACGCACCGGGGACGGGTACCGGTCCCGTCGTCGCGGCGCCGCGGCACCGGTCCACGTCCCGGCCCGGCGGCGGGGGCTCCGGCGGCTCCGGCGGCGGCGTCGTGCGGATGGCGCTGGCCCCCGGTGCGCCCGCCGCCGCGCCGGACACGCCCGACCCGGTGCACGATCACCTGATCGAGACCGTCGAGGTCGAGTCCCGGCCGCTCTGGCGGGGGTTCCTGCAGGCGCGCGGACCCGTCCTCCGGCAGCGTCTGGTCGAGCACTACGCCGCCCTGGTCCGGGGCGTGGGCGCGAAGCTCGCGGTGCGGCTGCCGTCCTCGATCGAGCTGGCCGACCTGCTGCAGTCCGGAACGTTCGGGTTGATGGAGGCCGTCGACCGGTTCGACCCGGTGCGCGGGGTGCGGTTCGAGGCCTATGCCGCCCAGCGGATCCGGGGCGCGATGCTCGACGAGCTGCGGGCCCAGGACTGGGTGCCGCGTGCCGTGCGCGCCCGGAGCCGGGAGATCGAGCGGGCCCGCGAGACCGTGCTGACCCGGCTCGGCCGCCCCGCCACCGACCGGGAGCTCGCCGGCGAGCTCGGGATCGGGCTGCGGGAACTGCGTGCGGCGACCCGGCCGGTGCACCTGGTCAGCTCGGACGAGCTGCCCGAGCACGGCGCGATCGGGGTCATCGCGGTCGCCACCGCCGACACCGACCCGTACCAGGCGGCCGCGGGGCGGGAGACCCGCGGCGAGCTGCGCGCCGCGATCGGCGAGCTCGGTGAGCGGGACCGGCTGGTGCTCCAGCTGTACTACCTGGAGGACCACACGCTCGCCGAGATCGGTGCCCGGCTCGGCGTGACCGAGTCCCGGGTGTGCCAGCTGCACTCGCGGATGCTCACCCGGCTCCGTGGCCGGATGGAGCAGGCGCTCGCGGGCTGACCCGGACACGGGGGCCGCGTCGGGTGCTCCGGCCGTTCGGCCGCCCGACGGCCCACCGGTCAGGGCGGCGCGCCGTCCCACGGCAGCAGCCGCATCCGCGGCGGGCGCAGCAGCACCAGCGGATCGAGATGATCCAGGCGGTCCCGGCGTATGCCCCAGTGCAGGCAGGTCGCCCCCGGGCAGCCCGGGTGCCCGGCGTCGAGCCGGCCCAGCGGATCCCCGGCCGCCACCGTGGTTCCCGCCGTCACCGACGCGATGACCGGCTCGTAGGTGCTGCGCAGGCCGTCCGGATGGTTCACCGAGACCACCCCGCGGCCGGCGACCGGACCGGCGAACACGACGACGCCCTCCCGCGCGGCCAGCACGGCCTGGCCGGGCGCCCCGGCGAGGTCGGCTCCGCGATGACCGCGGCCGTAGCGGAACGTGGGCTTCCGGAAGACCTGCGCGACCGCCGGAACCGGCGCCAGCGGCCAGGCGTAGTGCGCGCCGGGAGCCCGCAGCCCCGCCCCCGGTGGCCGCTGTGGGCCCGGCGCCGGGGCGTTCTGCGGCGGCGGGGCGCCGGGAGCAGGCGGACTCCCCGGTACGGCCGGGATCGGCGGCGCCGGGTCCGCGTCGACCGGAGGCGCCGCCGGTGCGGCGACGACCGCGCGCCCCGGCGTCCCGCCGCCGGCCCGCGCCACCCACGGCGGCGCGGCGGCCAGTGCCGTGACCAGCACCGCGACGAGCACCGTCAGCGCGCGCAACCGGGCCCGTGCGGCCGGGCGCCGCGGCACGCCGGACACCGGCGGCCCCGCCCCGCGCCGGGCATCGGCTCGTACCCGTCGTGACGGGCGGGGACCGGACGGGTCGGGCAGGGCCCCGGGAACGGACGTCGGCACCCGTTCAGCCTCGGCCCGCGACCGCCCGCCGCACCGGCGAACCCGCAGCCTGTGGACGGATCGGCGGCCGGGGGACAGGTGCCCGGCCGGACCGGCTCCGCCGCGATCGGCCCCTGGGCCCCGGCGTACACTGGCCGATGCACCACGACTCGTCGTGGTGACTTCGCGCGCCTGCGTGCCCGGTGCGCCGACCCGAGAGGGTACGGCGATCCGGGAACGGAACCGGGCGGTCCCGCGAACCCGCCGTCGTCGAGCCTCCCGCCCGACGGCGCACCGGGTGACCGGGTCCGGCTCCGTGGCGGGCGCCAGGGCGGGCCGCCGACCGGTGGTCCCGCGACAACCGCACGCGCGGCACCCGCCGCGCCCGAGGAGAGAGGTGAACGTAGGCCATGGCCGTCGTCACCATGAAGCAGCTGCTCGACAGCGGCGTGCACTTCGGGCACCAGACCCGGCGCTGGAACCCGAAGATGAAGCGCTACATCCTCACCGAGCGCAACGGCATCTACATCATCGACCTGCAGCAGACGTTGTCGTACATCGACCGCGCCTACGAGTTCGTGCGCGAGACCGTCGCGCACGGCGGGACGATCATGTTCGTCGGCACCAAGAAGCAGGCCCAGGAGGCCATCGCCGACGAGGCGGGCCGGGTCAACATGCCGTACGTGAACCAGCGCTGGCTGGGCGGCATGCTCACGAACTTCCAGACCGTGCACAAGCGGCTGCAGCGCCTCAAGGAGCTCGAGGCGATGGAGCAGACCGGCGGGTTCGAGGGGCGCACCAAGCGCGAGATCCTCACGCTCACCCGGGAGAAGGACAAGCTCGAGAAGACCCTCGGCGGTATTCGCGACATGTCCAAGGTCCCGTCCGCGGTCTGGATCGTGGACACCAAGAAGGAGCACATCGCCGTCGGCGAGGCCCGGAAGCTGAACATCCCGGTCGTCTCCATCCTGGACACCAACTGCGACCCGGACGAGGTCGACTTCCCGATCCCGGGCAACGACGACGCGATCCGCTCGGCCGCACTGCTGACCAAGGTCATCGCCAAGGCCGCCGCCGACGGTCTGGTCTCCCGCGGCCAGCGTCGTGGCGAGGGTGCCGAGGCCACTCCCGAGCAGCCGCTCGCCGAGTGGGAGCAGGAGGTCCTGGCCGGTAACGAGGTCGGCACCGACGGCGCGGCCCTGCCCGCCGCCGGTGGCGACGGAGCCGCCGCCACCGAGACCGGCGCCACCGAGACCGCCGCCACCGAGATCGGCGCCACCGAGACCACCGCCGCTCCGAGCAGCACCTCGAACGGCACCCAGCAGAACTGATCGCAGCGGGGGGCCGGGGCCGGACCCCGCCGCCCCCGGTTCCCCGGGCTACCAT
>NZ_JBKGXT010000023.1:0-94024 GCF_046546495.1 Pseudonocardia nantongensis
CCTGCGCGCCGAGCACGGCCATCGCGACGGCCATGTCCGAGGGGTGGGTGGCCACGCATGCCTCGCCCGCCGGCTCATGGGTGGCCCCGAGGATCGCGTGGTAGCGCGCCCAGCCGCCGATCGCCGAGCAGCCGCTGCCCGGCTCGCGCTTGTTGCACGGGGTCGTTCGGTCCTGGAAGTAGGCGCAGCGGGTGCGCTGGAGCAGGTTGCCGCCGGTGGTGGCCATGTTCCGCAGCTGCCCCGACGCCCCCTCGAGCAGCGCCTCGGCGAGCACCGGGTACTCGGCGCGCACCCGGCGGTGCGCGGCGAGGTCGGAGTTGCGCACCGCGGCGCCGATCCGCAGGCCGCCCTCGGTGTCCCCGTCGGCAGGGGCGAGGTCGTCGATCCGGTTCGAGGTCAGGGCGGTGACGTCGACCAGCGTCGTCGGCGACGCGATGCCGAGCTTGAGGTGGTCGATGAGGTTGGTACCGCCGGCGAGGAACGCGGCGTCCGGGTCGGCGGCGACGGTGGCGACGGCGTCCGCGGCGTCGTCCGGGCGGGCGTAGGCGAACGGCTTCATCGGGCGCCCTCCCCCGCGTGGACCCGCTCGATGGCGGTGACGATGTTGACGTAGGCGGCGCAGCGGCAGAGGTTCCCGCTCATCCGCTCGGCGATCTCGGTGCGGTCCAGCGCCGGCGGGGCGGCGACGTCGCCGGACGCGGCGCTGGGGTGCCCCGCGGCGGCCTCGGCGAGCATGCCGACCGCGGAGCAGATCTGGCCGGGGGTGCAGTAGCCGCACTGGTAGGCGTCGGAGTCCAGGAACGCGTCCTGCATCGCGTGCCGCTCACCCTCGGGCGCGAGCCCGTCGGCGGTGGTGATCTCGTCACCGTCGTGGGCGACGGCCAGGGACAGGCAGGCCAGCGTCCGGCGACCGTTGCACAGCACCGTACAGGACCCACACTGCCCGTGGTCGCACCCCTTCTTCGGGCTGGTGGCGTCGAGATGCTCGCGCAGCGCGTCGAGCACGGTGGTCCGGGTGTCGACGGTCAGCGTCCTCGGCCGCCCGTCGAGGGTGAGGGTGAGGGTGGCGTCCACGGCGATCGGATACCCGGATCGACTGCGCTCATGCGCGCGGGGCACCGTGGTGTTGACCCGGTTCTCGCCCACCTGGCGCAGCCCGGCCCGCCGGCGGTGCCCCGCCCCTGGGGCTACCGGCGGACACGCTGGCGGTCCTGTTCGGGGGGCCGGCACCTCATGAGCCAAGGTCGTGACGCCCGTCGATCACGCCGAGCCCGGTGCGGGCACCCCCGAATGAACCCAGACACCAGTGATGCCGATCCGCAGTGCTTGCTGCCTTGGTAGGTCGGGAGTCTCCACCCTGCTCACCGGGCCGGCGCTCATCGTGGTCGCGGCATTCCTCGAGTCGCCGGTTCGGGAGCTGCTGTGGACCGCAGCTGCCCTGATCGACGTCTCCGGGCCGCTCCTCGTTGGCACAGGCGGTTGGCGGATCGCGCCGTCATACTTCGTCGAACGGCACGGTCTGGTCGTCATCATCGCGTTGGGTGAGGCGATCGTGGAGGTCGGCGCCGGAGCCGAGGAGAACCTCGCCCGGCCCGCGGTGCTCGGCGCGGTCGTGCTCGCCGTGCTGATCGCGGCCGGACTGTGGTGGTCCTACTTCGGCTACATCCGCAGCGGTGCAGAGCGCCGGCTGCGGGGCGCCGAGGGCCAGGATCGGGCGCGGCTGGCGCGGGACTCCTACAGCTACCCGCACCTGCCGCTGATTGCCGGGGTCGTGTTCTTCGCGCTCGGCGTGCACGAGGCCGTCGCGGGGGTGGACGAGCCCCTGTCGCCGCTGCCCGCGCCGGCCCTGGCCGGCGGGGTTGCGCTGTTCTTCGCCGCGGACGTCGGCTACCGCTGGCGGGACCACCACCAGCTGGCCACCGACCGGGTGCTCGCTGCGCTGGCCGCGGCCGCGGTCATCCCGCTCGCCATGTTCGCACCCGCGCTGGCCGCGCTCGCGGCACTGACCGTCGTCTGCGCGCTCCAGACTGGATGAGAGCTCTGGCGGCGACCCGAGATCGGGCCTGTCGGCAGCTCCCACTGAGCGAAGGAGGAAGGTCGATGTCGCAGGTGTTTGCCCTCGAAGTCCCCGTGTGGGAGATCCTACTTCGCGCAGTCGCGGTATATCTCGCGCTGGCCGTGCTCGTCCGCGTCGCCGGCAAGCGCGGCCTCGCCCAGCTCAACACCTTCGACCTAGACCGTATGGAGGCCGGCGCCTCGCTCGGAAGTTGGCGCGGGTCACCGTCAGCGGGTGTCGGTGCCGCAATTACGGGAGGCGCCGGTGTCTGGAGAGGGTACGTGGGTCGGGCTCGACGTTCACGCTCGTTCGGTGGTCGGGTCGGCCATCGACGAGGCCAGCGGGAAGATCTCGACGCGGCGGGTCGGGCCGCGGACCGAGCAGGTCGTGGAGTGGGTCCGGAGCCATCCGGGCCCGGTGGCGGCCTGTTATGAGGCCGGCCCGACCGGGTTCGGGCTGGCCAGAGCCCTGACCGCGGCCGGGATCGCCTGCGAGGTGGTCGCGCCGTCGAAGCTGGAACGCCCGTCCGGGGACAAGGTCAAGACCGATCGTCGTGACGCGGAGCGGCTGGCGCGGTTGCTGATGTCTCCAGGGATCGGGGCGATTCCCCCCGACCACGGCAATCCCGTTGCACCCGGGCCCACGCCGATGGCCTGCAGTCGCGCGAACGTGTTCGGGTCCAGGCACCGCTGCATCGCCACCCGCTGTTCGTCGACGAGCCCGGCCGTGCCGAAGACGTAGCTGTTCGCCGGACGCCACTTCCCGGGCATGGTTTGCTAGCACGACTGTAGTACCAAAGGACTCGGCGCTTGCCCAGCGCGAATGTCACGGCGGCACGCGACGAAGGTCGGTACGGCCGCCACCTTCGGACGGAGCCGCACCGGACCGAATGCCGCTGCACCGTTCGGGCGGGTCCGCTGTACTGACCGGGCTCGCGACCTGGGGGGACCATGCAGACGACCGCCGCGCCCGCACCGCCGCCGACACTCGCCGACACGGTGCACCGCTTCGCCCGGCTACCGGTGCTCGCGATCGCCGGGGTGGTCGCGATCGCGCACCTCGTGGCGGCCGGGCTCGGCCGCGGCTACTGGTTCGACGAGCTGCTGATGCTGGTGCTCGGCCGGGACCACCTGGACTGGGGCTCGGCCGACCAGCCACCGCTGGCGCCGCTGCTGGCCGCGCTGATGGACGCGATCGCACCCGGCTCGATCCTGGCCCTGCGCATCCCGGCGGTGCTGGCCACCGCGGCTGCGGTCGTCGTCGCGGCGCTGATCGCCCGCGAGCTCGGCGGCGACCGGCGCGCGCAGGTGCTGACCGCCGGCGCGCAGGCCACCGGACTGTGGGCGACGCTGGCCGGGCACTGGCTCACCCCGTACACACTCGAACCGGTGCAGTGGTTGTTGCTGTGCTGGCTGCTGGTCCGCTGGGTCCGGACCCGCGACGACCGGCTGCTGCTCGGCGTCGGCGTCGTCGCCGGGATCGCCGCCGAGACGAAGTTCCAGGTGCTCCTGCTCTGCGCGGTGCTGGTGCTGAGCGTGCTCGCGTGCGGCCCGCGCGAGCTGCTGCGCCGCCCGCTGCTCTGGGCCGCCGCCGGCATCGGTGCGCTGCTCGCCGCGCCGACGCTGATCTGGCAGGCCCTGCACGACTGGCCGCAGCTGCGGATGGGACCGGTGGTCGTCGCCGAGTCCGAGGCGCTCTACGGCGGACGCTGGGGTGTTGCCGTGCTGATGCTGGTCGGCGCCGGGCTGGCGGGCCTGGTGCTGTCGCTCTACGGCGTCGTGCGGTTGCTGCGCGCGGGGGAGCTGCGCCCATACCGGTTCCTCGGGGTGACCGCCGTCGCGATGTACGTGCTGTTCGTCGTGATCACCGGACGGCCCTACTACCTGGACGGGCTCTACGGCCTGCTCGCCGCGGCGGGTGCGGTGGGCATGCAGCGGCGCCGCGAGGCCCGTCGGGGCGCCGGTACGGGGGAGCCGTCGACGCGCACCTGGTCGCTGAGCTGGGTCGCCTGGCCCGGGTTCACCGCCAGCGCGTTGCTGGCCGGCGTGCTGCTGGTCGGCGCGCCCATGCTCGTCGCACCGGAGGTCCCGGAGGGGATCGTGGCGAAGACCGCGGCCGCCTTCCGGGAACTGACGCCGGAGCAGCAGCGGCGGACGGCGGTGTTCGGACAGTCCTACATCTACGCGGCCTATGTGGACGGCTACCGGGAGCGGCACGGTCTCCCGCCCGCCTACAGCGGCAACCGCAGCTACGGTTACTTCCCCCCGCCGTCCGACGACATCGACGCGGTGCTGTTCCTCGGCTCCGACCCGGAGGGGCTGCGCCCGCACTTCACCGATCTGCGACGGGTCGGCGACGTCGGGGAAGACGCCGGGTTGTGGCTGGCGACCGGGCGAAACGGGTCCTGGTCGGCGGTCTGGCCCCAGCTTCGCACCCTGTCGGTGGGCTGACTGAGCGACCTGCCCTCGCGCATCCGGCGCCAGGTCCAGCTCGCCCGGATGGTGCAGGTCGAGCAGGGCGGGCTTGCGAAGGCCGCGCGGTGGCTGGGCTCCAACGACCAGTTCAAGGCGGTCCGGCTGCAGGTGCGCGATCCGGACGGGAACCTGGTCCTGATACTCACCCGGCCGGCGAAGGCGTTCCGATCGCGTGTCCTCGTGGCACGACCCGACGGCGCCGAGGTCGGCGAGATCCGCCAGGAGAACGTCTTCGGGAGGATCGCGTTCTCCTTCCGGGCCACAGGGGAGCGGTCCGGGGGCGGCCGGGTCGATCAGTGGCCGGTCCAGACCGGGTCCCGTTTCTCGGCGAACGCGGTGACGCCCTCGGCCGCGTCCCGGGACTGGACCGCGACCGTGGCCAGCTCGCTCTGGCGGGCGAAGGCCTCGGCCACCGACCAGTCCGGCGACTCCTCGATGATCTGCTTGCTCACCCGGACCGACAGCGGCGCGTTGGCGGCGATCTCACCGGCCAGGGCGAGGGCCGTGTCGAGTACCTCGCCCGGTGCGGCGAGCCGGTTGACCAGGCCGAACTCGGCCATCCGCGCGGCGGGGACCGGGCTGCCGGTCAGCGCGAGCTCCATGGCCAGGTTGCGGGGCAGGCGCTGGGCGCTCCGTAGCACGCCGCCGGCCGCGGCCACCAGCCCGCGCTTGGCCTCGGGCAGCCCGAACTGCGACTCGGTCGAGGCCACGACGAGGTCGGCGACCAGGGCGAGCTCGAACCCGCCGGCGAGCGCGTGCCCCTCCACTGCGGCGATGAGCGGCGTGGTCATCGGCCGCGCCGTGATGCCCAGCGGCCCGCCCCGCTCGGTGATCGCGACCCCGCCCGCGGCGGCGGCCTTGAGGTCCATCCCGGCACAGAACGAGCCGCCGGCACCGGTGATGACCGCGATCCGCAGCGACGGGTCCGCCTCGACGTGGTCCACGATCTGTTCGAGCAGCTCCGCGGTCCGCGGGTCGATCGCGTTCCGGCGTTCGGGCCGGTTCAGCGTGATCACCGCGATCGGCCCCCGCTTCTCCAGGAGCACCGGCATCGCCGGCGGTTCCGGCAGCGGGCCCGGGGCACGGCCGGTGATGCGCAGGGTGGCCGGGTCGGTGACCTCGACCGGCAGGCCGAGCAGGTCGTCGTGGGCCGCGGCGTCGACGACGTCCTGCTGCCGGCTCCGGACCAGGGCCCGGGCGCCGTCCGGGGTGAGCACGGACAGGATGGCGCCCGACGCCGACCCGTCGCGCCGGTACTGCACCGTGCACGCCTCGAGCACCCCCGGGCCGGCGTAGGACTCGAGTGCCGGACGGCTCGGCGACGGGGCGAGTGCCGGGCGCAGGGACCGGTACGGCCGCTCCGGCGGCTGGGCCGAGAAGATGCCCAGCGCGTGCTTGGTGGCGTACCAGCCCAGTGACGTCGAGAGGCCGTAGCCGGTCGGGTCGGCCCGCAGCCGCGGCACGAGGCTGGCGACGGCGTGCGTGCCGTAGTTGTTGCCGGGCCCGCCGCCGAAGGTCAGCCCGCCGGTCACCGACAGCGGCCGCTCCGGGTCGTCGAGGGGCAGCCCGAGCTCGGTGGCGGCGATCTGGACCGCCGCGGGGAAGCAGGAGTAGAGGTCGACGTGCCGGACGTCGTCCATGCTCAGCCCGGCGTGCTCGAGGGCGGCCGCGCCGATGCCGCGGATCGCCGGGGACGCGGCGAGGTCGCCCCGCTCGGAGAAGAACCACTCGTCGTGGGCGGCCGCCGCGGCGTGCGGGAACACCCAGCGGTCCTGCGGGATGCCCGCCTCCTGGGCGGCGGCGACGCTGGTGACGAGCACCGCCGCGGCCATGTCGACCTGCAGGTTGGCGCAGAGCAGCTTCGGATAGGGCGAGCTGACCATCCGGTTGTCCGGGTCGGGCGTCGCGAGCCGTTCGGCCCCGAACACCTCGGGCAGCCAGGCGTGCTCGTTTCCGGCCGCGATCTCGGAGAACCGGGACCAGAGCCGGGCGAGGTAGCGCGTGTGCTCCTCGGGGGTGGCGCCCGCGCGCGCCCGCAGCGCCGACTCCATCAGCGCGTAGTGCGGGACCGGGATGCTCAGCCCGGCCGCGGTCTCGGCGGCGTTGTTGGGCGCCTTCTCGCTGCCGAGCACCTCGTCGGGCCGCACGTCGTCCGGCTGCTCCGGCCAACCGGTGTCCACCCCGGCCTTCTGCGCGGCGGCCAGCGTGTTGCCCGCCTCGGCCCCGCACACCAGCGCCACCGAGGCGCTGCCCTCGGCGATCGACTGCCCGGCGGCGGCCAGCAGCACGTGCCCGGCGTCGCCTCCGTAGCGCGCCGACATGACGGTGTGGCCCGGGTCGGTCCCGAGCTTCCCGGCGACGGCCCGGCCCAGGTCGCGGTAGTTCCACGACGCGCTGGCGACGGCGTGGATCTCGTCGAGCCGCCCGAGCAGGGCGCCACCGCTGTCGCCCTCGGCGGCGCGCGCGGCCTCCGCGGCCAGCGTCGCGGGGTCGGCCGGGTGCTCCAGGTCCGGCGTCCGGCGGACGACCTGGCCGACGCCGACGATCACCGGCGTGCGCGGGTCCAGCAGCCGGCCGGTCCGGGTGTGACGTACCGGGGCGGCCGCGGCGTCCTCGTCCTGCGGGTCGGTGTCGTCCTGCGGTGCGGCGAGCAGCCCGGCGAGCCGCTGCACGGAGTCGGTCACCGCCTCCTCGAGGCTCTTGAGCACGGTGGCGCCCATCGGACCGGAGACCGGGTCCCCGCCCACCCCGGCCTCGACCCGGACCCGGGACCCCTCGCCGTCGGCCGCCACCGCGACGGACAGCCCGAGTGCGAGCTGCATCGGCCCGGATCCCTGCAGCTCCACCCGGTCCTCGGTGACGTCGGTGACCTCCCAGGAGACGTCGACCGGGATCCCCATCAGCGTCAGCCGCTCGCCGAAGGTCACCCCGGCGACGGCGCCGGAGGGCGGGGTCCCGCGCCAGCCGGCGTGCAGGGCCAGCCAGTCCGGCCACCGCGACAGGTCACCGACCAGGCGACGGGTGGGGCCGGGGGCGGCCGGGACGGCGGCATCCGCGGCGACGGTGCGCTCGTAGCGGTCGGTGCGCTCGGGATCGGTGGACATCGGGACTCCCGTCAGCAGGGAACGGTGGGCTGGCGCCGGATTCAGGCGAGGATCAGCCGGGCCGTGATCTCGGTCATGATCTCGGTCGTCCCGCCGCCGATGCCCAGGATCCGGCTGTCGCGGTAGTGGCGCTCCACCTCCGACTCCCGCATGTAGCCCATCCCGCCGAAGAGCTGGACCGCGCTGTCGACGACCGAGTCGCACGCCGCCACCGCGGTGTTCTTCGCCATCGCGACCTCGGCGAACACGTTCTCGCCCGCCTGCCAGCGGTCGATCACCGCGCGGGTGTAGGTGCGGGCGACGTCGGTCTGACGGGCCATCTCGGCGATGCGGTGTCGCACCACCTGACGGGTCGAGAGCGGGCGTCCGAAGGTCTCCCGCCGGCGCACCCAGTCGATCGTGAGGTCGAGGCAGCGCTGCGCGGTGGCGTAGGCCTGAACGGCCAGGCTGAGCCGTTCGGCGGCGAACTGGCCCATGATCGCGTAGAAGCCGGTGTTCTCCGCGCCGGTGAGGTTGCCGGCCGGGACGCGCACGTCGGTGAACGAGAGCTCCGCGGTGTCCGAGCACAGCCAGCCCATCTTCTGCAGCGGCTCGGAGACGGTCAGGCCGGGCATGTCCCGCTCGAGCAGTAGCAGCGAGATGCCGCCGGCCCCGTCCTCGCCGGTGCGGACGGCCACGGTGAAGAAGTCCGCGCGGGTGGCCGAGGTGATGTAGAGCTTGGCGCCGTTGACGACGTACCCGTCGCCGTCACGCACCGCCCGGGTGGTGATCCCGGCGACGTCCGAGCCGCCCTCGGGCTCGGTGATCGCGAGCGAGATGATCTTGTCGCCGGCCAGCACCGGACGGGCGACCCGCTCGATCAGCGCCGGGTCACCGGCCTCGACCAGGTGCGGGAGGCCGATGCCGTGCGTGTAGAGGGCCGAGGTCAGGCCGCTGGACCCGCCGGACTGGATGATCTCCTCGGCGATCACCCAGGTGTCGATCGGGCCGCCGCCCTCGCCACCGGCCTCCTCGGGGAAGCCGACGCCGAGCAGGCCGGCCTTCGCCGCCGAGGCGTGCAGCGCGCGGGGCACCGCGCCGGCCGCCTCCCACTCGGGGAGGTGCGGCACGATCTCGGCCTCGGTGAAGCGCCGCGCGGAGGCTCGCAGGGCCTTGCGCTCGTCGGTGTCCCAGGCGTCGCTCATGAGGGGGTCCGGCTCCTCGGTCGGTCCAGCAGGTGTCCCCGCACCCGGCGGGGTGATCTGCCAGCATCATGAACGGCACCATTCATCTTGTAAAGTGTCGTTCTAGATCGGTTTGTGGAGGGGCGATGGCGGAACGGGTGTATGCCGGGATGACCGCGCAGGAACGCTCCTCCCGGCGGTTCGAGCAGTTACTGGACGCCGGCCTCGGGGTCTTCGCGGACCGGGGCTGGGCGAACGGGACCGTCTCCGACGTGTGCCGGGTGGCGGGGCTGAGCCCCCGGTACTTCTACGAGCTGTTCGGCAGCCGGGAGGACCTGTTCCACGCGGTGACCGCACGGATCGCCGAGGACGTCCGCGAGCTCGTCCGTCGCGCGGTCTCCTCCGACCCGCCCGCCTCCTCCGACCCGGAGGCCCGGGCGCGGGCGGTGCTCCAGGCGCTCGCCGACTGGTTCACCGCGGACCCCCGCACCATCCGGGTCGCGCTGATGGAGTCCCTGGCCACGCCGGAGTTCCGTGGCCGGCGGCGGGACCTGATCGAGTCGTTCGGCGTGCTGGCCGCCCAGCTCATGCGCTCGCTGCGGGGCCCCGGCGACGGACGCGACCTGACGACGAGCGCGGCGGTGCTGACCGGGGGCCTGGTCGAGGTGCTGATCGGGTATGCCACCGACCCCGGGCCGCCGGTCCCGCTCGACTCCCTGGTGGAGCATCTGACGGCGCTCTACACGGCCGCGGCGCGGATGTGATCGCGCGGACGCTGCGTGGCCCCCGGTGCCGGCCTCTCGTCGCAGAACGCGCGTGCGGCCGGAGAACGCGCACTGGACCTCGCGCGCGTTCTCCGGTGTCGTGCGCGTCTGTCGGGAGCGGGTGCGGGAACGGATGTGGTGTCAGCAGTCCGACCGGTAGCGGGCGGCGGAGTGGCTCTCCTGCGCGATCCGGCGCAGCGCGGCCAGCAGGGCGTCGCCGAGCACCGTCCCGACCAGTGCGGTCTCCGCGGCGCCCTCGCGGCCCGCGTCGGCCTCTCTGTGGGCGACGGCCCGCAGGTCGCCGTCGGCCGCCCGGTCGGCGGCCTCCGCCCAGAGCCGCAGCGTGTCCTCGCCCGGCGCGTGACCGAGCTCGTGCATCCGGGCCAGCACGCTGCGGGCACCGGCGAGGGCCGGCGCCTTCTCCGAGACCCGCCAGCCGGTGTGCGCGGTGATGGCCCGGACGTCGGCCTCGGCCGCGTCGGTGACGTCGCTGTCGGCCTCGGTCCCGCCGGTGCCGGTGATCGCGTAGACGGTGCGGCCGAGCACCCCGTGCAGCCCGGTGTCCGGGTCGTCGACCGCGCCGAGCACCTCCTTGACCACGGCGATCGGCAGGCCGCCGACCTCGACCAGCGCCCGGATCAGCCGGAGCCGGCGCAGGTGGGAGCTGTCGTAGCGGGCCTGGTTGGGGGACGTCGTCGCCCCGCGGGCCAGCAGCCCCTCCCGCAGGTAGTACTTGATCGTCGCGACCGGGACGCCGGACGACCGGGACAGCTCGGAGACTCGCACCTGCGAGAGTTTAGCTATCCGATCCGCGGACGTGATCGACGAGGCCGAGCGACACGGCGTCGGCCGCCGACAGCCAGCGGTCCCGCGCGTCGTCGGGTAGCGCGCGGCCGCAGTAGGTGGCGGTCAGCGTGTCGATCTCCTCGCGACGCCGGGTCAGGTGGTCGGCGCGGACCCGCACGTCGCCGGGGTGGGCGCCGCGCGCCTGGCCGTCGGCGGACGGGAGGAACGCCGCGTGCGGCAGTGCGAACCGCTTCCCCGCCGTACCGGACGCGACCAGGAACGGCACCGGACCGGCCAGCGACCCGATCGCGACGGTGACGACGTCGACGCCCAGGGCGCGGATCGTGTCGTGCACGGCCATCGCCGCCACCGGCGAGCCGCCGGGGGAGAGGACCTGCAGGGTCATCTCGCGGCGCGGGTCCTCCGCGGCGAGCAGGATCAGCCGGGCGCAGGTCTCGGCGGCGACGTCGTCGTCCAGCTCCCGGGCGAGCAGCACGATCCGCTCGCCCAGGAGCCGGTCGGCGAGTTCGGACGTGGTGGACAGGGCAGGCATTCGGGCCTCCGTTCGCTCGGTCTCGAGTACCGACGCTAGGCCGCGGCCCGCCCTCCCACCTGCGATTACGCTGTCGGCGGACCGGTTTCGCCGACAGCGAGCTTCGGCTCCCACAGCTCGGGCCGGTCGGCCAGCTTCAGCGGCAGCCCGAAGTACCCGAAGAGATCCTTGTTGAGGAAGATGCTCAGCCCGGTGACGAGGCCGTCCTCGATCCGCAGGGCATGGATGCCCCAGGCCTCGAACCCGCCGTCCGGCCCGGAGGGCTTCCACTGCGCGAACCCGAGCGTGCCGTTGATCGCGACCGGGGCGACCCGCGAGCCGCGGCAGGCCTGGCCGGGGCCGGTGGCCATCCAGGCGATGACGTCCTCCCGGCCACGGAACCACAGCTCCAGGGGGGGCATGTTCTGCTCGACGTCCTGGTGCAGCAGCGCGGTCAGCGCCTCCATGTCGAAGGCCTCGAACGCCGCCATGTAGCGCATCAGGAGCTCGGTGTGCGCCGTGTCCATCGACGGCGCGGTCCCCGGAGCGGCCTCCGAGATCCCCTGCTCGCCCAGCGTCGCGCGGGCCCGCTGCAGGGCGCTGTTCACCGAGGCGACCGACGTGTCGAGCAGCGCGGCGACCTCGGCCGCCTTCCAGCACAGCACCTCGCGCAGGATCAGCACGGCACGCTGCCGGGCCGGCAGGTGCTGCAGCGCCGCGACGAACGCCAGCCGGATCGTCTCCCTCGCGATCGCCTTGTCGGCCGGGTCTCCGGCCGGGGTGGAGACCCGCGCGTCGGGCATCGGTTCCAGCCACTCGGCGTCCGGCAGCGGCTCGCGCAGCGACTCCGCGACCGGGGCGCCGGGGCCGCCGACGTCCATCGGCACCGCGCGCCGCTTGCGCCCGTTCAGCGCGTCGATGCAGACGTTGGTGGCGATCCGGTACAGCCAGGACCGCAGCGACGACCGGCCGTCGAACTTCGCCAGCCCCTTCCACGCGCGGACCATCGTGTCCTGCACCGCGTCCTCGGCCTCGAACGCGGAGCCGAGCATCCGGTAGCAGTAGCCGGTCAGTTCCCGCCGGTGGTCCTCGAGCCGCAGGTCCAGCGGGCGGTTGTCGACGCCTCCGGCCTCGTCGAGTCCGGAGCCGGTCCGTGCCGGTGCGCTCATGGGTCCCCCTTGCGGGCTCGGACGTCGGGTGGGCCGGTCGGACCGGCCCCGTCGTGTGCGTGAGTGTGCCGTGCATCACCGACAGTTCGGGAGCCCTTTCCGGTGAACGGACCGCGGTAGCGGTCGACGGCCGGTGGTCGGGCCCGCTCCCGGAGGTCGCCCGGCCGCGTGCTCGATGACCATCGGCGGGGGACGTGGGATGCTCGGAGGCGGCGCACCGACGGCCTCCCGGGGCGCTGGCCCGGTGTGGCACAGCTGGATGGCCGGAAGGCACGGAACGAGGGATGTCGGCGACGGTCGGGAACGACACGGGTGACGCCCGCCGCGCCGGACTGCGCCGGGCCGGGCGCCGGCCGGTGACCTCGCGGCCGGAGATCGAGCACATCGCGCTCGAGATGTTCAGCGAGCAGGGGTTCGAGCACACCACCGTCGACGACGTCGCGCACGCCGCGGGCATCGGCCGCCGGACGTTCTTCCGCTACTACGCCTCCAAGAACGACGTCGCCTGGGGCAACTTCGACGAACAGCTCGACAGGATGCGGGAGGTGCTCGCCGCGCAGCCGGCGGGACTGCCCGCGCTGGAGGGGATCCGGCGGGCGGTGCTCGATTTCAACCGCGTCGAACCGGCGGAACAGCCGTGGCACCGCAGGCGGCTGCGGCTGATCCTGCAGACCCCGGCCCTGCAGGCGCACTCCACGCTGCGCTACGGCGCCTGGCGCCAGGTCGTCGCCGACCACGTCGCGCTGCGGCGCGGGGAACCGGCGTCGGCCCTGGTGCCGCAGAGCGTGGGGCATGCCTGCCTGGGGGTCTGCATCGCGGCCTACGAGCGCTGGCTCGCCGACGACGCCGCGGAGCTCACCGACCTGCTGGACCGGGTCTTCCGCTCGCTGGAACGCGGGTGGGGCACCGAACTGGCCTGAGCGCCGACCCGCGCGGTGTGCCCGGCCCACCCGGTGCCCGGTGCGGTACCCGACCGGGCGGCTCCGTTCCCTTTCGCGCGATCCGCAGAGGTCGGTGACCCCGTGCCGGACGCCGGGTCCGGACGCGCCGCGACGGCGCCCCGCGGGTCGCGGGACGCCGTCGCCGGGGGTGTCAGCGGGTGGTGCCGAACAGCCGCTCCCAGAGGCTCGGCTTCTCGGTCCGCTCCGGGGCGGAGTTCTCGTCGGCGCCCGCCGGGGTGTCTGCGGGAGCCGCCTGCGGCTCCGGTGCGGTCGCCTCTCCCGGGACGGCCGGCACCGCGGCCTGCGCGGGCACCTGCGGTGCGGCCGGGGCGACGGCCTGGGCCGGGTCCTGCGGTGCTGCCGGGGCCGTGCCCGGAACCTGCGGTGCGGCCGGGGCCTGCGCGGCGTCGGCCGGGTTCGGCACGGCCGGGCCCTGCGGGCCGTCGGCGGCCTGCTGGGTCGCCGGCTGCTCGGCGGCGGTGGGGCCTGCGGCACGGTCCGGGCCGGGGTCTGCGCCGCGGGAACCTCGGCGGCCGAGGCCGTGCCCGGTACGGGGGCGGCGGCCGGGACCTGCGGTGTGGCCGGGACCTGCGGTGCGGCCGGCGCGGCCGGAGCGGCCGGCGCGGCGGGCACAGCCGGTGCGGCCGGCGCGGCGGGCACAGCCGGCGCGGCGGGCACGGCCGGAGCAGCGGGACCCACCGGGGCGGCGGGCGCGGCCGGGGCAGGGGGAACCGCGGGGGTGGCAGGTGCCGCGGGAGCCGGGGCGGCCGGAACGGCGGGCGCCGCCGGGGGAGCCGGGGTTGCGGGGGCGGCTCCGTCCTGGGGACCGGCCGGGGCCTGCAGGTCGGCCGGGGCACCGGGAACGGCGGGAACCGCGGGTGCCGCCGGGGCCTCGGGCGTACCCGGCCCCGTCGGTGCGGCCGGCAGCTCCCCGGCCTGCGCGTCCGCCACGGTCGGGGCGTCGGCCGGCTCGGCGGCGATGTTCCCCCCACCGAACAGCGTGTCGAAGAGCCGGTCCAGCGGGCCGTCGGCAGGTGCCGCCGGTACGGCGGTCGCCGCGGGCACGACGGCGTGCGTCGCTGCCGGCTCGGCCGCGCCGGCCACACCGGCGCCGTACACGCCCAGCGTGCCGATCATGAGGGTCAGGGCGAAGGACGTGGTGACTCGGGATCGCACGATCTCTCCAGTTCGCGGGAGTTCCCGCCGGTGCTGGCGGACGGCGCAGAGCTTGCGGTGACCAGCGGTGATGCACCAGTGACCCGATCGTGGCCACTCCCGCCCCACCGGCCCCGGCGGTCACGCACCGACGATCACGGCCGGTGTCGAGTCCCGGAACGGGCGACCACGAACGGTGGGTGCGACCGGGATCCGGGGCTCGTCACCCCCGTCCGCCACCCGGAACGGGGGTCCTCGGCGGCTCGACGGTCACCCGTCGGCGTGGAGATGGCGTCGTCATCACCCGTCCGGGGTGCCGGTGACCGGCCGTGTCCGGAACTCGGCGAACATCTCACGCTGCGCTACAACG
Organism: Pseudonocardia nantongensis; assembly: GCF_046546495.1. Classification (NCBI taxonomy): domain Bacteria; kingdom Bacillati; phylum Actinomycetota; class Actinomycetes; order Pseudonocardiales; family Pseudonocardiaceae; genus Pseudonocardia; species Pseudonocardia nantongensis. The sequence goes on from NZ_JBKGXT010000023.1 coordinate 14,515, forward strand.
CCGGGCCGGGTGTGACGCATGGGGTGGCGGGGCCACGAGTGGTCACCCGGCGTCGCAGGCGCGCGGCGGACGCGGTGCGAGCGGCCGGCGACCCGAGCGACTCGGCCGTCCGGGGCGTGCGTGGTAGCGTCCGCCCCGGTTGCAGTCGTTCTTCTCCCGATCGCCGTGAAGCGTCCGTGTGAAGTTGTGACGGTGGGCTTCGCCGCTGATACGGATGTGTCGTCGACGGTGCCCACGCAACCTCCGGGCCCTTGCTGTGAGGACCCGGAACCGCTCCATTCGAGAAGGACACAGAGCTATGCCGCAGGGCACCGTCAAGTGGTTCAACGCCGAGAAGGGCTTCGGCTTCATCGCCACCGACGACGAGGGACCGGACGTCTTCGTCCACTACTCCGCCATCGAGGCCAACGGCTTCCGCACCCTGGAGGAGAACCAGCGGGTGGACTTCGAGTCCAGCCAGGGGAAGAAGGGGCCGCAGGCCGATTCGGTCCGCGTGATCTGACTTCCGGACGGGGCATGACCCCGTCCGCGTGAACCGGCGCCGGCACCCCTCGGGTGTCGGCGCCGTTCTCTGTTGCGGGCCCGGCGGATCAGCCGAACGCCCGGGGCGTGTCGAGCGGTGCGACGACCGGTGTCGCGGCAACTGCTCCGGAGGTTGTCACCGCCCGTCGGTCCGCTCCGGCCGGTCGTCGGCCGGTCACCGGCCGTTCCTCCGGTGTGCGGTCGGGTCCTCCCGCTCGTCTCCGGCGCGCGTGCCCTCGCCGCGGCCCCCTCGCGAACGCGTCACCGACACCTGCATCCTGGTGTTGCACTTCACAGGACGGCCGGATGGCCGCGTCTGGCAGGAGTCAGCACACACGGAAGGAAGTGGGGACGGATGTCCTGGTGGGACAGCTACCGAGCCGTCTACGGCGCGGAGCTGCGGGCTGCCGCGCGTGAGTACGTCGACCACGGCTGGCCGCTCGTACCGGGCCCCGGAGCGGAAGCCCTCCTCGCCACCGGCGACGTGCTCGACGTCGTCGAGGTGCCGGCCGAGACCGGCCGCCGGGTGTGCCGCACGCTGCGCGAGGCGGGCGAGGTCGTCCCGGTCGCGGCCACGCCGGAGGGGACCTGGTGGTTCCCGATGACGTCGCGGCACGCCCTGCCGGCCGAGCTGAGCCTGCACGCGGACGTCGTCCTGCACACCGACGGGATCGGGGTCGTCGCCCCGCCGACGGAGCGGCCGGACGGCTGGGTGCAGTGGCGGGTCGCGCCGTCCCGGGTCGGCTACCGGGTCCCGGACGCCTCGGTCGTGGTCGATGCGGTGTGCGAGGCGGTCCGACACCGCGGTGCCGCCACCGCGGCGGACCTCGACGTGGGTGCCGAGGGGTCCGCGACCCGGGTCTCGGCCCTGCGCTAGCCACACACCGCGCCGCCCGGCCGGACGGGCACTATGGAGAGGTGCACACCTCGCGCGCACCGGAGCGGCCGGGCCCCTCCGGCCCGGCCACCGGCTCCACGACGACCGTCCCGGAACGGGGCCGCAGCGTCGGCGCCGCCCCGTCCGTCCCGCTCGGCGGCTTCGGCCCCGGTGACGAGCAGAAGCGGCGCGACCTGCGCCGGATGAAGGCCGTCGCCACCGGGTTCCTGATCCTGGCCACCGTGGTCTTCCTGGTCGCGAAGTACCTGGAAGACGTCCAGGGTCTCGGCTGGGCCGCCTACCTGCGGGCCAGCGCGGAGGCCGGCATGGTCGGCGCACTGGCCGACTGGTTCGCCGTCACCGCCCTGTTCCGGCATCCGCTGCGGATCCCGATCCCGCACACCGCGATCATCCCGCGGAAGAAGGACATGATCGGCGACAGTCTCGGCGACTTCGTCGGCGAGAACTTCCTGTCCGAGACCGTGGTGCGGGACAAGCTGGACCGGGTCGGCGTCAGCGACCGGGTCGGTGCCTGGATCGGCGAGCAGGGGAACGCCGACCGGATCACCACCGAGCTGGTCACCGCGGCGCGGGCGGTGGTGACCGTGCTGCGCGACGAGGACGTGCAGAACGTCGTCGAGTCCGTCGCCGTCCGCAAGCTGCTGGAGATCCCGGTCGGCCCGCCGCTGGGCAAGGCCCTGCAGGGTGTGCTGGCCGACGGGGCGCACCGCCGGCTGGTGGACCTGGTCTGCGACCGCGCCTACGACTGGGTCGCCGACAACCAGGAGATGGTGCTGCGCGTGGTGCACGAGCGTGCGCCTGCGTGGAGCCCCCGGTTCGTCGACGACATGATCGCGGACAAGGTGTTCGCCGAGATCCGCGGCTACGCCTGGGCGGTCAAGACCGATCCCCAGCACCCGCTGCGGCACGCGGTCGACCGCTACCTCGCCGAGTTCGCCCAGGATCTGCAGCACGACGAGACGACCATCGAGCGGGCCGAGCAGGTTAAGCGCCAGGTCGTCGAGCACCCCGAGGTGCAGCACTTCATCGGGCGCGCGTGGACGGTCGTCAAGGGCATGGTGCTCGACGCCGCCGAGGACCCGTCGAACGAGCTGCGGCTGCGCGTGCGGGACGGCCTGATGTCCTTCGGGCGCCGGCTGCGCAGCGATGCCGAGCTGCGTGGCAAGCTGGACGGCTGGCTGGCCGGTGCCGCGTGCTACGTCGTACGGCACTACCGGCACGAGATCACCACGCTGATCACCGAGACGGTCGCGCGCTGGGACGCCGAGGAGACCTCGCGCAAGATCGAGCTTCAGGTCGGCCGGGACCTGCAGTGGATCCGGATCAACGGCACGGTCGTCGGCGCGCTGGCCGGCCTGGTCATCCACTCCGTCGGCGAGCTGCTGATCTGACCCGGCCGGCGCCCGGTCGTCATCCGCCCGCCACCACGCCGTCACGAACGTGGCGCATGCCACGCGACCAGCGCTAGCTATGTGCTTGCAAGAGCTAGCGCTGGTCCGTACGGTCAGTGGTGTCCGTCAGGGAACGGATCGATCGGAGGTGAGGCGGATGGCTCCGGAGCGGAGCGCCGGGCGCGACCCGGGCGAGCGGCACGGACAGCCCGCCGAGCCGGCCGAGCGCGTCGGGCAGGCCGTCGACCAGGTCGGCCAGGTCGTCGGACAGGCCCAGCAGGTCGTCGGGCACGCGGTGGAGGACATCGGTTCCTACATCCGCTCGCAGCGGGAGGCCGCACAGGTCTCCATGCGCCAGCTGGCCCGGTCCGCCGGGGTGAGCAACCCCTACCTGAGCCAGGTCGAGCGGGGGCTGCGCAAGCCGTCCGCGGAGATCCTGCAGCAGATCGCGAAGGGCCTGCGGATCTCGGCCGAAGCGTTGTACGTCCGGGCCGGGATCCTCGAGGAACGCCCGGCCGGGCGGGTCACCGACGCCGTACTCACCGATCCGACCCTCAACGAGCGGCAGAAGCGCGTGCTGCTCGACGTCTACGAGTCCTTCCGCCGGGAGAACGATCTCCCGGACGACACCCCTACAGCAACCCAGACGAGTTCATCCCAGACGAGGAAGTGATCTGACATGGCCGTGAACCTCCCGACCAGTGCCGACGTCCGCAAGGTGCGCGAGCAGGCCACCGAGCAGGCCGAGGTCGCCCGCACCCCGCTGATGGCGGTCCTCGGTGTCGGCGACTACGCCTACACCACCGTGACCAGGGTCGTCACCGACGCCCGCACCGAGGCCACCAAGCGCGCCGAGGAGGTCCAGACCCGCGTGCAGGAGCTGCCGCAGGAGGTCAAGGATCTGCGCGGCAAGCTGAGCTCGGAGCACCTGCGCAAGCAGGTCGAGGAGTTCCGCAGCGACGTCGAGGGCGTCTACGTCGGCTTCGCCCAGCGCGGCGAGAAGGCCTGGGGCAAGCTGCGCAAGCAGCCGCAGGTCAAGCAGGCCATCTCGACCGTCGAGGACTTCACCGAGAAGTTCGACGCCCGGGTCGACGAGTTCGTGGACGAGACCCACGACGTCGCCGAGAAGGCCCTGGGCACGGTCACCTCGCAGACCCGCTCGGCCGGCGAGAAGGTCGCCCGCTCCGCGCAGTCGGCCGCCGGCCAGGGTGCCGAGGCCGTGACCGAGGCGGGCAAGGACGCCGCGAAGGCCATCGACGAGGCCGGTGACGAGGTGGCGAGCAACGCCCGCAGCACCGCCCGCAAGACCGCGGCGAAGACCGACCCGAAGACCGGTACCGGCGTCAAGGCCACCTCGGCCGGCAAGCCGGCCGCGCGCCGTACCGGCAACGCGTCGACCAAGAAGTGAGTGCGGCCGGGCGCACCGCCCGGTACCGCTGATCCCCGACGCCCCCGCCGGCCTCTCGCCGGCGGGGGCGTCGGCATGTGTGGCCGGACCGATGTGTAGTCGTACCGATGTGTAGCCGGTCGGACACGCGTGGTGATGCCCGGTACGACCGATCCCGGAGTGCTGGAGTCGGCGTGACCGGTGCCGTGGCTGCCCGTACTCTGGCCGCGTGGAACTGCTGTACAGCCTGGACTACTGGGTCGTGCTGGCCCTGAAGATCATTGCGATCCCGGTGGGTGGCTACGCGTTCCTGCACGCCCTGCGGCAGCGCGCCGACGCCTTCACCGCGGCCGGGAAGCTCACCAAGAACGCGTGGCTGGGGATCACCGGTGTCGCGTTGCTGCTGCTGGTCATCACCAGCGGCCCGATGTACGGCGGCGCCATGTTCTGGCTGGCCGCGACGGTCGCCACGCTGGTCTACATCGTCGACGTCAAGCCGGCGGTGGTGGAGGTCCAGGGCGGCGGTCCACGCTGGTGAGCTGGTCCGTCCTCGGGACGCTGAGCCCGGTCCCGGCACTGGAGCGCCCGGATCTGCTGGGCGACCCGGTCGCCGCCGCGCTGAAGGACCTCGGCCCGCGGGCCGAGGAGATCGGCGTCGCCGAGATCGATCCGGATCTGGCCGACACCGCGGCGTTCTGCGAGGCCTACGGGTCCCCGCTCGCGTTCGCGGCGAACTGCGTCGTCGTCGCCGGCAAGCGCGCCGGCGAGACCCGGTACGCCGCCTGCGTCGTGCTCGCGACGACCCGGGCCGACGTCAACGGCGTCGTGAAGCGGCGGCTCGACGTGCGCAAGGCGTCCTTCGCGCCGATGGACGACGCCGTCGCCCTGACCGGGATGGCCTACGGCGGCATCGCCCCGATCGGCCTGCCCGACGGATGGCCGCTCTGGATCGCGCCCGGCGTCGCCGCGGCGGACGCCGTCGTGATCGGCAGCGGGACCCGGGACGGCAAGCTCGCCGTCCCCGGTGCGCTGCTGGCGTCGCTGCCGGGGGCCGAGGTCGTGGAGGACCTCGCGCGCTGAGGCGGGTCGCTGAGCTGGGGGTGTTCGCCCGCAGCGGACAGCGGAAGCGGTGTAACGGTGTAAGTGTTGGCCGGTACATGAGTGACGTGCTGACGCTGCCGGTGCTGCCGCTGGACGATGCGGTGGTCCTTCCCGGCATGGTGACCCCGGTCCGGCTGGACGCGCCGGACATCCGTGCGGCCGTCGACGCCTCCGGCGCCGACGGCCCGGACTCGCAGCGGCGGGTGCTCGTCGTCCCCCGCCTCGACGGCAGGTACGCCGCGATCGGTGTGGTCGCGGTGCTGGAGCAGATCGGCCGGTTGCCCGACGGTGACCAGGCCGCGGTGCTGCGCGGCGAGCGCCGCGCCCGGATCGGATCCGGTGTCTCCGGGCCCGGGGCCGCGCTGTGGGTGGAGGCCGAGCCGGTCGACGAGAGCGAGCCGACCGGCCGCACCCACGAGCTGGCCAAGGAGTACAAGGCGCTGGTCGTCGGCATCCTGCAGCAGCGGGGTGCCTGGCAGATCATCGACTCGGTGCAGCAGACGACCGACCCCGGGCAGCTCGCCGACCTGGCCGGCTGGGCGTCCTGGCTGGACCTCGCGCACAAGGCCGAGCTGCTCGCCGAGACCGACGTGACCGCACGGCTGGAGAAGCTCCTGGCGTGGACCAAGGAGCACGTGGCCGAGCAGGAGGTCTCGGAGAAGATCTCGAACGACGTCCGCGAGGGCATGGAGCGCCAGCAGCGCGAGTTCCTGCTGCGCCAGCAGCTCGCCGCGATCCGCAAGGAGCTCGGCGAGGGGGACGGCGACGAGTCCGAGGACGACTACCGGACCAAGGTCGAGAACGCCGACCTCCCGGAGCACGTCCGCAAGGCCGCGCTGACCGAGGTCGGCAAGCTGGAGCGCTCGTCGGACCAGAGCCCGGAGGGCGGCTGGATCCGGACCTGGCTGGACACGATCCTGGACATCCCCTGGCACGAGACCACCGTCGACACCGACGACCTCGTCGAGGCCCGCCAGATCCTGGACGCCGACCACGCAGGCCTCGACGACGTCAAGGAACGGCTGACCGAGTTCCTGGCCGTCCGCTCGCGGCGCAACCGCAAGGGCCTGGACACGATCGGCGGCCGCGGCTCGGGTGCCGTGCTGTCGCTGGTCGGCCCGCCCGGCGTCGGCAAGACGTCGCTGGGGGAATCGGTCGCCCGCGCGCTGGGCCGCAACTTCGTGCGGGTCGCGCTCGGCGGCGTCCGGGACGAGGCCGAGATCCGCGGCCACCGGCGCACCTACGTCGGCGCGCTGCCCGGACGCATCGTCCGCGCGATCCGCGAGGCCGGATCGATGAACCCGGTGGTGCTGCTCGACGAGATCGACAAGGTCGGCTCCGATTTTCGAGGCGACCCGACCGCGGCGCTGCTGGAGGTGCTGGACCCGGCGCAGAACCACACGTTCCGCGACCACTACCTGGAGGTCGACCTCGACCTGTCGAACGTACTGTTCCTGGCGACCGCGAACGACGGTTCGGCGATCCCCGGTCCGCTGGCCGACCGGATGGAGGTCGTGACGCTCGACGGCTACACCGAGCCGGAGAAGGTCGCGATCGCCCGGGACCACCTGCTTCCGCGGCAGATCGCCAAGGCCGGGCTGGCGCCGTCGGACGTGGAGTTCACCGACGTCGCGTTGTCGATGATCGCGGCGGAGTACACCCGCGAGGCCGGGGTGCGGCAGCTCGAGCGCGGGCTGGCGAAGGTGCTGCGCAAGGTCGCGGTGCAGCTGGACGGCGCCGACGCCCCCGATGGCACGCACGCCCCCGACGGCTCCGACGGCACCGGTGGGTCCGACGGCGCCGGGCGGCCGGTGCACGTCGACGCCACCGCGCTGGTCACCTATCTCGGGCGGCCGAAGTTCACGCCGGAGACGGCGGAGCGGACGTCCGCCCCGGGCGTCGCCACCGGGCTGGCGGTCACCGGTGCCGGTGGGGACGTGCTGTTCATCGAGGCCACCGCGATGGACGGCGATCCGGGCCTGCAGATCACCGGGCAGCTGGGCGAGGTGATGACCGAGTCGGTCTCGATCGCCCTGTCCTACCTGCGCTCCAAGGGCCTGGCCGGGGATCTGGCGTCGCGCAAGCTGCACGTGCACGTCCCGGCCGGTGCGGTCCCGAAGGACGGGCCGAGCGCCGGCGTCACGATGACGACGGCGCTGGCCTCGCTCGCGTCCGGGCGTCCGGTGCGGTCGAGCGTCGGGATGACCGGTGAGGTCACCCTGCAGGGCAAGGTCCTTCCGATCGGCGGGGTGAAGCAGAAGCTGCTCGCGGCGCACCGGGCCGGGCTGACCGACGTGATCATCCCGAAGCGCAACGAGCCGGACCTGGACGAGGTGCCGGAGTCGGTCCGCGGCGAGCTGCGGGTGCACCCGGTCGCCGACGTCGCGGATGTCCTGGAGATCGCGCTGGAGCCGGCCGCGGAGCACGCCTCCGCGGCCTGACCCGCGCTCCGGCGTACCCGCGCCCGTGGCCGAATCCCGCCGAGATGCACGTCAACGGGAATTGTCGATCTCCACGGCCCGCTGACGTGCATCTCGGTGAGGAAGGCCGAGGGCACGGCGGACCTCGGCGACGATGCGGTCCGGTTGGTGCCGCATCTCGTGGGCGGTGTAGCGCAGGACCCGCCAGCCGGCGGCGACGAGCCGGGTGTGGCGTTGCGCGTCGGCGCGCGCCTTCTCCGGAGTCGCGAAATGGTCGTCACCGTCGTACTCGACGGCGAGCCGGTGCTCCGGCCAGACGAGGTCGAGCCAGACCGCGCGGCGCCGCTCGTCGTCGAGGACCGGGTGCTGCGGGATCGGGCGAGGCAGGCCGGCACGCACCAGGAGCAGGCGCAACCGGGTCTCCGGTGGCGACCCCGACCGGGCGTCGGCCCAGGTCAGGGCATCGAGGACGTTCCGCACGCCACGCAGTCCGACGTAGCGGACCGTGAAGTTCAGCAGCAGATCCGGTGCGAACGCGCCGCGGGCGAGCGCATCCACCGCGACGACGCCCTCGGTCGGCGAGAGCCATCGAGCCAGGTCGAAGGCGGTGCGCATCCGGCTGGTGACCCGGACGCCGTCCACCTCGGTGATCTCACCGGGGTGCAGGACGTCGCGCCGCACGATGACTCCCTGCCTGGACCGTGCTCCGGCGCGTCCGGCCGTCACGACGACCTCGGCCGGCGCGTGCCACGGCGCGCACGATCGATCCAGGAGCTCCGCGGCGGAGTAGCCGCAGAGCACGGCGTCCGGGCCGGCCCAGTGATGGGCGGCGAGCGAGCGGAGTCGCAGGTCGGTGCGTCGCCCGTCGACCCGGACGTAGGTGTCCGGAAGGACCCGCTCGTACTGTGGGCCGCGTAGCTGGTCGGGCGTCACCAGACCCGCGGCCACCGCTGCCGTTCCGCGGAACACCTCGGGCCATCCCGGAATCGTCACCGGTCGATGCTGCGTGTCCCGGGGCCCAGCGGACGGGAACATCCCACCCCCGCCCCGATCGCGAACCGTACGAGCCCGGACCACCCGCGGCGAGATGCGGCTCAGCGGGAATTGTCGATCTCCACGGCCCGCTGAGCTGCATCTCGGCGGGGTGAGGCGAGGCGCGGGGAGGGCGCAGCGGGAGAGGCGAGGTGCGGCGGCGGACCGGGCTATCGGAAGACGATCGTCCGGTTGCCCTCGATCAGGACCCGGTCCTCGAGGTGCCAGCGCAGGCCCCGGGCCAGCACGAGACGTTCGATGTCGCGGCCGCGCCGCACCATGTCGGCGGCGGCGTCGCCGTGGTCGACCCGGATGACGTCCTGTTCGATGATCGGGCCGGCGTCCAGGTCGGCGGTCGCGTAGTGGCAGGTCGCGCCGATCAGTTTCACCCCGCGCCGGTGGGCCTGGTGATACGGCCGTGCCCCGGCGAACGAGGGCAGGAAGCTGTGGTGGATGTTGATCGCCCGCCCGGCCCAGGCCTCGCACAGGTGCGCGGGCAGGATCTGCATGAACCGGGCCAGCACGATCGCGTCCGGCGCGTCGGCGTCGACGAGCTTCCGGATCTGCTCGAACGCGGTGACCTTGCCCTGCTCCCGGTGCGGGTCCCCGGGCGCGGGGAACGGCACGTGATGGAAGTCCACCCCGTGCGCGGTGACGATCTCCCCCAGCGAGGCGTGGTTGCCGATCACCTTGGTGATCTCCACGGGGAGCTCGCCGGTCCGCACCCGGCCGAGCAGGTCGTGCAGGCAGTGCTCGTCCCGGGTCGCCAGCAACACCGCGCGCTTGGGCTCGCCGGTGTCGGAGATCCGGTGCTCGCCGCCGAGCTCCGCGGCGACCGGGGCGAACCGCTCGCGCAGCTCTCCGGCGTCGCACGGGACGGACGCGGCGTCGACGACCTGGCGGGTGCAGAACACCCCCGCCTCGACGTCGGCGTGGTAGGCGGCCTCGGTGATGGAGGCACCCAGGTCGGCCAGGAACGCCGAGATCCGGGCGACGATGCCGGTGCGGTCCGGGCAGGACAGCGTGATGACGAAACGGCGGTCGGGCACGGCGGGCTACGTGATCCGCTTCAGGGTGAACTCGGTCTCGGCGGCCAGCAGCTTCTCGATCTGCCCGGCCATCGCCTCCTCGATCCGCGACCCGATGACCGGGACCTTCACCGCGATCTCGGCCTGGACGCGGACCTCGGAACCGGCGTCGGTGTCGGCGATCCGCATCACCGACCGCGCCGTGGCGGGCGTCCCGAGGACCTGGACCGAGCCGGTCCCGTCGTAGCCGCCGTCACCGGCGGGTTTCCACTCCTCGGTCCGGTCGATCCGCAGGTCGCCGCCGGGGATGAACGAGGTGACCATCGACGGCAGGTCGGCCGCGGGGATGCCGTGCCGCAGCGTGTACCGGACGCCGTCCCGAGTGGTCTCGTAGGAGGTCACGGCCGCGTCCGGACCGCCCATGTGCCGCATCTGCTCCTCCAGCAGCCCGCGGTCCACCATCGCCGCGTAGACCTTGTCGGCGGGGTGCGCGGAGGTGGCGCGGTAGTCGATCGAGCGCGGCATGGGCGAAGGCTACCGTTGACGGCGTGAGCTCTCCTGCCTCAGCGTCGACCCGGCCGACCACCGACCCCCGGTTGAGCGCGCACACCACGCTGCGGCTCGGCGGGCCGGCCGGCCGGCTCCTCCGCGCCGAGGGCGCGCGCGAGGTGGTCGACGCCGTCGGGTCCGCGGACGCGGCCGGGGAACCGGTACTGCTGGTCGGCGGTGGCTCCAACCTGGTCGTCGCCGACGCCGGGTTCGACGGCACGGCGGTCCTGCTGGCCGGGCGCGGGATGTCCCACGAGCGTCGGAACGACGACACGGTCGTGCTGACCGTCGATGCCGGCGAGGACTGGGACGACGTCGTCGCCGCGACCGTCGCCGAGGGCCTCGGCGGGCTGGAGTGCCTGTCCGGGATCCCCGGACGGACCGGCGCGACCCCGGTGCAGAACGTGGGCGCCTACGGCATCGAGGTCGCCGACCTGCTCGTCGACGTCGACCTCTACGACCGGCGCACCCGCACCGTCCGCGAGCACGTGCCGGCCGCACGGCTGGGGCTCGCCTACCGGACCAGCGTGCTCAAGGGCAACGATGACGCGATCGTGCTGCGGGTCCGGTTCGCGCTGCGCGCCGACGGCCGCTCCGCCCCGATCCGCTACGCCGAGCTGGCCCGCGCCCTCGGCGTCGAACCGGACACCCGGGTCGACCCGGCTGCCGCCCGCGCGGCGGTGCTCGGGCTGCGCCGCGGCAAGGGGATGGTGCTCGACGTCGCCGACCACGACACCTGGTCGGCCGGCTCGTTCTTCACCAACCCGATCCTGCCCGCCGCCGAGGCGCCCACCATCGAGGGGCTCGCCGCATGGCCCGCCGCCGAGGGCCGGGTCAAGCTCTCGGCCGCCGGGCTGATCCAGAACGCCGGTTTCGCCCGCGGGCACGCCGGCCCCGGCGGCCGGGTGTCGCTGTCCACCCGGCACGTGCTGGCGCTGACCCACCGCGGCGGCGGGACCACCGACGACCTGCTGGCCCTGGCCCGCGAGGTCCGGGACGGCGTCGCCGACCGCTTCGGCGTGACCCTGCACCCCGAACCCGTCCTGGTCGCCTGCACCCTGTGACCCCCGCCCCCTCTCCCGTTGTGGAGCAATGGCGCGGGGATGGGCTGCGATGTGGAGGCGTGCCGCGACGGGGGCGCACTCGCGTACGGTCGGTTACGCGACGCAAGCGATCTTCCGCGAGGGATGGGTGCGACGACTTCTGATCGTGGCGGTGGCCCTGGTCGCCGCCCTCGGCGTGGCGAGCGCGGTGGCGCTGACCGCGGCCGCCCAGGGAACGGGGCCGCTCGCGGCCCCGGCCGCTCCGCAGGTGAGCTACCAGCCCGCCGAGCGGAGCGCGGGCGGAGCGAGCACCGGCACGGCCCCGGCGTCGTCGGCGAACCCGGCGGAGCCGGTCTCGGTGCGCGCCGCGGGCGGCACCCTGGACGGGGTGGCGCTGACCGGCCCGGACGGCGAGACCGTCGACGGGGCGCTGTCCCCGGATCGCAGCACCTGGACCAGCACCGCGCCGCTGGACTACGCCACCACCTACACCTGGCACGGCCGCGCGCTCGGCGCCGACGGTGCCACGACGCCGGTCGCGGGCACGCTCGGCACGCTGAAGCCGGCGCACGAGGTGCGCGGCACCCTCAACATCGGCGACGGCCGCACGGTCGGCGTCGCCGCGCCGATCGAGATCCGGTTCGACCGGCACGTCGACGACCGGGCCGCCGTCGAGCGGGCACTGAAGGTCACCACCTCGACGCCGGTCGAGGGCTCCTGGGGCTGGCTGCCCGACGACAACGGCGGCTCCCGGGTGCACTGGCGGCCGAAGGAGTACTGGCCCGCCGGCACCCACGTCCGGGTCGACGCCCCGCTGCTCGGCGTCGGTTACGGCGGCGGGAACTACGGTGCGGAGAACCTCTCCACGTCGTTCGACATCGGCCGCGCGCAGGTCGTGAAGGCCGACACCCGCTCGTTCCGGATGGTCGTGGAGCGCGACGGCAGGCAGGTCGCGAGCTACCCGGCCAGCTACGGCCTGGCCGCGGACCCGGACCGCAACACCCGCTCGGGCACCCACGTCGTCACCGAGAAGTTCACCGACAAGCGGATGGTCTCGCCGCAGTACGGCTACGACCTCGTCGAGAAGTGGGCGGTGCGGATGAGCAACAACGGCGAGTTCATCCATGCCAACCCGGCCTCGGCGTCCGCGCAGGGCGCGTCGAACGTGACGCACGGCTGCGTGAACCTCTCGCCCGCCGACGCGAAGGCCTACTACGACAGCGCCCGCTACGGCGATCCGGTCGAGGTCACCGGCACGCCGGTCCGGCTGAGCCCGAAGGACGGTGACATCTCGGACTGGACGCTGTCCTGGGACCGCTGGCAGCAGCTGTCCGCCCTCTGACCGAGGCGCGGGGGTCGCGCTCCGGCCGAACGGGTACGAACGGGGCATGACCGGCCCGCAGAACCCCGAGGTCCCCGACGAGCGCGCGCCGACCCGCGCGAACCCGCTGCCCGAGGAGCAGGGCACCGGCGGCCCGGAGGAGTCCGGCGCCGAGGAGATCCTGCGTGAGTCCGAGGAACGGATCGCGGGGTCGCTGGAGGGCATCGAGCCGGCTGACGACGCCGAGCAGCGCCGCCGGTCCGAGGAGACCCTGTAGGCCGGTAGCTCTCTGGCCGGTTACTCGCGGTGTGCCCGGGTCCCGGACGCCTGGGCGCGCGGCTTGAGCACGATCTGGTCCAGGTTCACGTGCGGCGGCCGGGTCGCGGCGAACGCGATGGTCTCCGCGACGTCGCCGGCGCTCAGCGGCGTGATGCCCTGGTAGACCTTCGCCGCACGCTCGGTGTCGCCGGAGAAGCGCACCTCGGAGAACTCGGTCTCGACCATGCCCGGGCAGATCTCGGTGACCCGGATCGGCTCGCCCAGCAGCTCGCCGCGCAGCGTGCGGTGCGCCATCGCCTGGGCGTGCTTGGCGCCGGTGTAGCCGGCGCCCTTGTCGTAGAAGTCCAGCGCGGCGATCGAGGTCACGGTGATCACGTGCCCGTCGCCGGACGCGCGCAGCTTGGGCAGGAACGCCTGGGTCAGCCGCAGCGTGCCCAGGACGTTGGTCTCCCACATCCAGCGCCAGTGCTCCTCGTCGGCCTCCTCGACCGTCGCCAGGCCCTTGGCCCCGCCGGCGTTGTTGACCAGGAGCTTCGCGTCCGGCACGGCCTCGCCGAACGCCCGGACGGAGTCCGCGTCGGTGACGTCGAGCGGCATCGCGGTGCCGTCGATCTCCTTCGCGATCTCCGCGCAGCGCTCCACCCGGCGGGCCCCGAGCACGACGTGGAAGCCTGCGGCACCCAGCGCGCGGGCGGTGGCGGCGCCGATCCCGGAGGAGGCGCCGGTGACGACGGCGGTCGGACGGTCGTTCACGGTCATGCCCGCGAGCCTAGTTGCCCCGGACCGGCCCGGCCGCCCGTGCGGAGGCCCGCCCGGCCGTCGCGCAGCGGCGCCCCCGGCGGCCCCGGCGGTGCTCTCAGCGACGTTCGATGCCCCGCTGGGCGGAGCGGTCCCCGCGTCGGGCCGCGGCCCGCTGGGCCAGGAACACCACCAGGCCGAACGCGCCGACGCCGAGCCCGGCCACGCACGTCCAGAGAAGCTCCCGGGGGCCGCCGAGCAGCAGCACGACGCCGGCGGCGACCAGCCACAGCACCATCCCGCCGCCGATCACCGGCAGCGAGTCGTAGAGCCGCCGGGGCAGCGGTGGCGGGTTGGGGGGTGTCACGGATCGTCAGCCTAAGGGGTACCGCCACGCGGTTACGGACCGTTGCGCCGCGTCTAGGGTGTCGGCCGTGATCGAGCGTCTGTTCCGCGTCTCCGAACGCGGCTCCACCGTCCCCCGGGAGCTGCGCGGGGGCCTGGTCACGTTCATGGCGATGGCCTACATCATCGTGCTGAACCCGCTGATCCTCGGCAGCGTGACGCCGGGCGATCCGTCGGCGAAGGCCGACGCGCTCGGCGGCATCCTGCCGGTGGCCCAGGTCGCGGCGGTGACGGCGCTGGTCGCGGGCGTGATGACGATCCTGTTCGGGCTCGTCGCGAACTACCCCTTCGCGATCGCCACCGGCCTGGGCATCAACACCCTGCTGGCCGTGACGATCGCGCCGATGATGACCTGGCCGGAGGCGATGGGCCTGGTCGTGATCGACGGTCTGATCATCGTCGTGCTGGCGGTCACCGGGTTCCGGACGGCGGTGTTCAACGCCGTGCCGCCCGAGCTGAAGACGGCGATCGCAGTCGGCATCGGCGCGTTCATCGCGATGATCGGGCTGGTCGACTCCGGGTTCGTGCGCCGGCTGCCGGACGCCGCGAACACCACCGTCCCGGTCGGGCTCGGCATCGACGGCTCGATCGCCTCCTGGCCGACGTTCGTGTTCGTGCTCGGCCTGGTGATCGTCGGGATCCTGGTGGCCCGCGGGGTGCGGGCCGGGATGCTGATCGGCATCGTGGTCACGACGATCATCGCGATCGTCGTGGAGGCGATCGCCGGGGTCGGCCCGTCCGCGCCGGACCGCCCGGAGGGCTGGTCGCTGGCGGTGCCGACGCTGCCGGACCAGGTGGTCGGCCTGCCCGACCTGTCGCTGGTCGGGCAGGTGTCGTTCGGGGCGTTCGCCCGGCTGGACATCATCACCGTCGTCCTGCTGATCTTCACGCTGGTCCTGGCGAACTTCTTCGACGCGATGGGCTCGCTGACCGGCCTGGGCCGGCAGGCCGGGCTCACCGACTCGCAGGACAAGCTGCCGGACGTCGGCAAGGCGCTCGTGGTCGAGGGCACGGGTGCGGTCGCCGGCGGGCTGGGCTCGTCGTCGTCGAACACGCTGTTCGTGGAGTCCGCGGCCGGGATCG
Source organism: Pseudonocardia nantongensis (assembly GCF_046546495.1). Taxonomy (NCBI): domain Bacteria; kingdom Bacillati; phylum Actinomycetota; class Actinomycetes; order Pseudonocardiales; family Pseudonocardiaceae; genus Pseudonocardia; species Pseudonocardia nantongensis. The sequence goes on from NZ_JBKGXT010000023.1 coordinate 29,712, forward strand.
CCGAGGGGGCCCGCACCGGGCTGGCGAACGTGCTGACCGGCGTGCTGTTCCTGCTGGCCATGTTCTTCACGCCGCTGTACTCGATCGTGCCGGTGGAGGCTGCGGCCCCGGCGCTGGTCGTGGTCGGGGCGTTGATGTTCCGGCAGATCACCACGATCGAGCTGGACGACCTGCGGACCGCGATCCCGGTTTTCCTGACGGTGACCGTCATGCCGTTCACGTACTCGATCGCCAACGGCATCGGGGCCGGGTTCGTCAGCTACGTCGCGCTGTCCGCCGCCACCGGCCGGGCCAGGCAGGTGCACCCGCTGATGTGGGTCGTCGCGGTGCTGTTCGTGGGTTACTTCGCGGTGGGGCCGATCCGTGCGCTGCTGGGATAGAAGTTCTCGGCGGAAGCTCTTGCGAGAGTAGGCAAGCCTAGGCTAACTTCTACGCGTCGCTTCGTGGTGGGAGCGGCGCGTCAGTTCGGGACAGGAGAGAGCCCCGGCCCCACAGGGCCGGGGCTCTCTTCTTTCCCCAGATCCCCACCCCCGCCGCCGAGCAGAGGTGGGACGTCGGTCAGGGCGCGTAGATCCGCACCCAGTCGACCTGGAAGTCCAGCGTGTCCGGCGTGCGCTCGTCGCGGGCCGGGATCCAGTCGTCGCCGTAGGGGCCGATGTCCTGCTGCATCGCCAGGTGCATCGGGCGCGGCGGGATCTGGTCCGGGTCGGTGGTCCGGAAGACCTCCTGGCCGTCGATGTAGAACACCACCCGGCCGGGCAGCCACTCGACGGCGTAGTTGTGCCACTGCGTGAAGTCGCCGGCGATGCTCTTCCCGACCTGGCTGTTGTCCTCGCCGTAGTGGACGATCGTGTGTGTCTCGGAACGGTCGCCCTTCGGGATCTCCATGAAGTTGAGCTCGCCGCCCTCGGGCCAGTCCTCGGCGTCCGGCCAGAGCAGCGCGACGTCGCCGTAGCCCCAGCCCGGGTTCGTCTTCGCCCGGATCTCCCAGCGGCCGTACTGCTGGCCGTCCCGCCAGGCGAGGCCGGCCGAGGTGAGCCCGCGGCTGGTCAGGACGAGCTGCCCGTCCCGGACCGAGATGTTCTCGGCGCGGTGCCGGCCGACGCCGCCGGTGGTCTCGCCGGTGTACGGGCTCCACTTCGAGCGGTCCAGCCCGGCACCGTCGAACTCGTCCTTCGCGGTGAGCTGCCAGCCGTTGCGGACCGCGGCCTCCGAGTCGGAGCGGGCCGCCGGATCCAGCGCTCCGACCTGGTCGGGCCGCTCCTGGTCGTGCATCCCGCCGGGTGCCGGTCCCTCGGCCGACGGGGCGGGTGCGGGACGGTCGTCCGTGCCGGAGCCGGAGCCGGAGCCGAACAGTTCGACGTTCGCCGCCACCCCGACCACCGCGACCAGCAACCCGCCGGCCACGAACGCGCCGAGCAGGCTCGGCCAGCGACGCCGGCGTGGCTCGGGATCGGCGTCGGAGGCGTCCAGCTCACGGGTCCGGCCCGGGGCCTCCTGGTGCACGCGAGCTCCTCTGTCGTCGGTCGATCGCGCTGTCGTCGGTCGATCGCGCGACACGCTATGGCCGGCTGCCTGTGGGCACGCTGAGAGGCGTCCCGGTCAGCCCGGGCCCGGGCCGCCGTCGACGGCGTACTGCCGGACCCAGTCGACCTGCATCTGCGACTCCTGCACCGAACCGCCCTTCGGGAACCAGTCCAGCTGGATGCACAGGTGCATCGGGCCGGGCGGGAGGATCGAGGTGTCGGTGGTCTCGAACCACTGCTCCCCGTCGACGAAGGCGGCGATCCGCTCGGGCGTCCACTCGACGGCCCAGTTGTGCCACTGGGTGCCGTCGATCTCGACCTCGCCGTCGATCTGCGAATTGTCCGCGCCGTAGTGCAGGAACATGTTCGTGCGCTGCCGGGACGGGTCCATCATCTCCATGAAGTCGACCTCGCCGCCCTCCGGGAAGTTCTCGGCCGTCGGCCAGAGCAGCAGCAACGCGTTGTACGACGGGTCGGACGCCGGTGCGCGCACCCGCCCCTCCCAGCGGCCGTACTGCCGGCTGCCCTCGGTCCACGCCATCCCGGCGGTGTTGCCCTCGGCGTCGCCGGTGATCGTGAGGACGCCGTCGGACACGCTCACCGCGTCCGGCGTACGACGACCGTTGCCGGCGTGGCCGGGGCCGTCGTAGATGGACCAGCCGGACGTCCCGTCCGTGAAGTCGTCGGTGCGGACCGGCTCGCCCCAGCCGTACGTCTCCGCCGCCGTCACGCCGCTCACCGTGCTGTCTCCCGTCGTGTCATCCCCCGATGGTGCCGGGCGGGTCATCTCGCCCGCGCCGGAGTCGGTCGTCCCGGACCCGCTGGTGTCCTGCTCCCCGGCGCGCGTACCGCCGTCCAGCGACAGCGGCGGGCGATCGCGGCCGGCGGGCGCCTCGAGCTGCGTCGATCCGGTGCCGGGCGGGGGAGCCGCCTGCGGTGCCGGCTCGACCGGTCGTCCGGCCGGGCCCAGCGTCAGGACGACGACGGTGACCCCGCCGGCGATCAGCTTCCCGATCAGTTCCTCGAGCTCGCCGGTGTTCATCGCCCACCTCTGCCGGGTCGGTCGCCCACGCCGGGCGTGTCGGGGGTGACGGGGGCGTCGGCGGCCACCCGCCACCGCCCGCCGGGATCGCGGTGCAGCACCACCCGGGTGCGCCACCGCTCGGTACGCGGCGCCGCGCCCGGCCGTGCGGTCACCGTGTGGACCGCGGCCAGGTACGCCAGCCGGCCGCGGTCCGGATCGGTGCCGGCCGGGACGAGCCCGTCGACCACCGCGACCCGCCGGGCACCGGGTCCGGGCGGGTCCAGCACCGGCGTCCCGACGGCCGCCGGGCTGCCCGGTTCGGCCAGCACGACGGCGTCCCGCCGGGTGCGGCCCGCGTCGTCGGGCCCGGCCGCGTGCGCGGCGACCAGGTAGGCACGGGCGACGGCCTCCGGAGCCGCCGGCAGCAGCGCCGGGGCCGTCGGGTCGGGCCCGCGTCCGAGGTCCGGGCCACCGAGCGCGGCACGGTCGCGGGCGGTCAGTACCGATGCCGACGGGCCGGCCGGCGCGAGCACCGGGACGAGCAGCGCGACCGGCAGTGCCAGCGCGACGAGCAGGCCGAGCAGCACGGGCAGCACGGGCAGCCGTCGGTTCATCGGGTCACTCCGCGAAGCTCACGTGGATGTGGTCGTAGTGCCCGCCGGTCGCGTCGGAGACGTCGTAGACCCCACCGCCGGTGTAGCGCCGGCCCCAGCCGGAGCCGTCGGCGCGGACCGAGGGGTCCCAGTAGCGGCCCTGCCAGATCAGGTACTCGACCCTGAGCGGCTCCGCGTTGGCCTGGAACCACCGGGCGACCCGCCAGCCGTTGTCCAGCGCGGCGCCCTCCGGGAAGGCGCCCGGCGCACCGGGGAACAGGTCGCACGCACGTCCCCGCGGATGGTGCGAGCGCGGGTTCTGGGCGTGCTCGTCCCAGCAGCCGACGCTCTTGATCACCGGGCCGTCCCGCGCCGGGCCGAACACCGCCTCGGCGGCCGTCAGCCCGTGGTGGGCGGCGCCGGTGAGGCAGCCGCCGGAGCGGGCCGGATCCGGCTGCCCGCAGGCCGTCGCTCCGCCGGTCCAGGCCGGTGCCGGTGCGGAGGCGGACACCCGACCGGGTGCCGGCGGCGCGGCGGGGCGGGCGGCCGCGGCGCCGCGTGCCGCGCCCGGCCGGTCGTCCGCGGGTGGGGTGCCGGTCGAGTAGGCGCGGACCAGGTCGTGCACGGCGTCGAGGTAGCGGCGGACGGCCGCGCTGCAGTCCGCGGCGCAGCCCGCCTCGCCGGGTTCCGGGACGCCGGCCGCCGCGCCGGTCACCCGCCGGCAGCCGGCGACGTGACAGACCAGCATGGCGTCGAGCACCGGGACGGGCTTCGGCCGCGTCGCCAGGTGGCCGGCCGCGGCGCGCAGGGTGGCGCACAACCACGGCAGGACGGTCCGCAGGTGTGCGTCCGGGTCGGTGAGCGCCGGATCCGGCCAGGCCGCTCCGCCGGCGGCGACCCAGGTCCGCTCGGAGACCTGCAGCAGCCCGGCCGCCGCTCCGGTGCGCAGCCCCGGGTCCCAGCCGGACTCGGCCTGTACCTGCGCGACGACCCACACCGGAGGCAGCTCCGGGCAGCTCTCGGTCGTCAGCCGGGTGACCAGCTCCAGGTGCGGGCGCGCGGCCTCGGGAACCCTCGCCGCGTCCATCCCGGACGGGGCGGGATCGGCCGCCGGGGCGGCCGCGGCGGGTGCGGGAGTCGCCACCAGCAGCCCGAGAGCGGTGACCGGCAGGAGCAGCCTGCCGAGCAGCGACGCGGCCACGGCTCAGCACGGCGTTCCGGCCGGCCACGGCCCGTCCGGAGCGGTCAGGCGCGGCGGGAGACCCGTCCGGACGCCGCGGATCGGGCGCAGTGGCCCGGCGCCCGCGGGCGCGAGCGGACGGGTCAGCCGGCCGCCGCCGGTGAGTGCGGCGACGATCCGGTCGAGGGCCTCGGCGTAGCGGCGCAGCGCTGCGGGGTCGCCGGTGCGCGGTTCGCCGGAACGGCCGCCGAGCACGGTGGCAGCGTCCGCCCACGGATCGGCGGAGCGTGCCCAGCCGGGGACCGCGGGCAGCGCGACGACCGCGGCCCAGCCGGGACCGGCCGCCGCGGCGTCGATCCCGTCCGGGTCGGCCGAGCCGGGATGCAGCGCGAGGACCGGAGCACCCGCAGCCGGTCGTGGTGCGACCCGCGCGGCGCGGGCGAGACCGGAGACGGTGTCCCGGCAGAGCAGGACGTCCGGCAGCAGGTCGGTGCCGGTGACGACGCCGGCGTCGCGCGCCCGCAGCGCGCGAGCGACCGTGCTGGTCCCGACCCCGCCTGCCAGCCCGCCGACGACCGGGATCCGCGGCGCGGTCACGACGGCCGCCGGCGGGTCGCGAGGTCACGCGGGGAGGGTGGCGCCGGATCCGCCCCGGACGCCGGACCGGCGTCGACGACGAGCCGATCGCCGTCCCGGGCGACGCTCACCTGCACCCGCATCCAGCGGGCGGCCAGCCCGCGCCAGCCGCGGGCCGACACTGCCGGGGCCGCCGCGGGTGTGCCGAGCGCCTGCTCGGGTGCGGGTTCCGGGACCCCGGCCCCGCGGGCGTCGACCCGGCGGTAGGGGACGACCCGGACCCGCACGTCGACGAGCACCCGCCCGTCGGCGCCGGGCCGGACCCGGCCGGGCAGTACCAGGTCGGCCCGCTGGCGTCCGGTGCCGGTCCACCCGAGCAGACCCGCGGCCGCGGCCTCGGACAGGTGCTCGGTCAGGGCGTGCCCGCGGCGGCCGGGGTCGTCCTCGTCCCAGGACAGCAGGTCGGCGGCGAAGGACCCGGCCAGCGACGCCGCGTCCGCGACGTCGATCTCTGCGACGTCGATCTCCGGGGCCGGTTCCGGTACGCCGCCGGCGGTGGGTGCCGGCTCGACCGCGGGGACGGCCGCCGGCTCGACGGCCACCGGCTCGACGGCCACCGGCTCGGCCGCGGGGCGGGGCACCGGCTCGACGGCGGGGACGGGCGCCGGCTCGACGGCGGGACGCGGTCGCTCGGCGGGCGGTCCGGCGGCGAGCACCGGACCCGGCCCGGCCGGCGCCCACGCGGCCCAGGCCGCGGCGACGTCGTCCGGGGCGGGCGGGACGGTCGTCGGCGGCACCGGCGGGAACCCGAACGGGTCGGTGACCGGCTCCGGGTCGGCCTGCGGCTCGACCGGCGGCCGTCGCGGGGTCCACGGCACCGGCCGGGCCGCCGCGGTCGCCGGACCGGGGTCAGGACCGGCGACCGGCCGGGCGGGGCCGGGACCGCCCGTGCCGGTCCACCCCGGTGCGGTCCCGGCCGTCACCGGCGGCGCGGCGGGCGGATCGTCCAGCCAGGGGTCGGGCCCGGCGTCCGGCGTGCGGTCGACCCGGGCGGTGCGGCCGAACAGGCGGAACGGGGACACGGACGCGATGCCCGTCATCGCCGGGAGCCGGGGGCGCCGGCGCGGGCCGCGAGCCACCGTCGCTCGTCCCGCCGGCGATGCTCTGGATGGTGTGCGGACATGGCCCTCCGTCCCTGCGGCGCCGGCGCCCCGGATCGGGGGCGGCGCGGGAAGGGACGGTAGGAACGGCCGGGTGCCCACCGGGCCGCGTCGGCGGGGACGCTTCGCGATGGCGAAGCCGGTGGGGCGGCCCGTCCGGGGCCTGCCGGGCCTGGTCGTGCCGGGGCGTCAGCCCGGCAGCTCCCAGGCGTGCACCGGTTGGTTGGCGGCGGATTGGGCGAGGTAGCGCTCGAGCATCCCGTGCAGTGCCGAGGCGCGGTCCATGCCGCGCTCCTGCAGCGCCGCGACGGTGTCGACCTGCCAGGCCGCCCCGGTCTGCCGGGTCACGCAGCGGCGCTCCAGCACCGTCAGGTAGCGGTCGCACACCGCCCCGCCGACGCCCCAGCGGGCCAGACCCTCGTGGGCCAGCGGCAACAGCTTGCGCAGGGTCAGCTCGTCCGGGTTGAGCCACCCCGTCCCGGGCCAGTACAGCGGAGCGTCCATGCCGTGCCGGGCCGCGGTGTGGAAGTTCTCCCGAGCGGCCTCGAAGGACACCGACCGCCACAGCTCCTGGTCGGACTCGACCAGGGTGCGCAGCAGGCCGTAGAAGAACAACGCGTTCGCGACCATGTCGACGGTGGTAGGCCCCGCGGGGAGCACCCGGTTCTCCAGGCGCACGTGCGGCGCCTCCCCGGTGCTGTCGTAGATCGGCCGGTTCCAGCGCCAGATCGTGCCGTTGTGCAGGGTCAGCTCCGGCAGGTCCGGGAAGCCCTGCTCGCGCATCTGCGCGATCGGGTCGGTCTCGGTGGTCAGCGGCATCAAGGCCGGGAAGTAGCGCGCGTTCTCCGAGAACAGGTCGAGCACCGAGTCGATCCAGCGCTCGCCGAACCACACCCGCGGCCGTACGCCCTGGTTGTGGAACTCGGGCGTGCGGACGTCACAGGACTGCTCGAACAGCGGGATCCGGGTCTCCGCCCAGAGCTGCGAGCCCATCAGGAACGGCGAGTTCGCACCCAGACCCAGCTGGACGCCGGCCAGGCACTGCGCCGCGTTCCAGTACCGGCCGAAGTCGCCCGGTGCCACCTGCAGGTGCAGCTGCATCGAGGTGCACGCGGCCTCCGGGATGATCGTGTCGAAGTCCCCGCTGACCCGCTCGCCCGGCCCGGATCCGGCGATGTCGATCCGGATCGGCTCGCCCCGGGCGGAGAGCATCTGGTCGTTGAGGGCCTGGTAGCGATCCTCCGGCGAGATCGACTCGGCGACCATGTGACCGGCGTCCAGGGACGGCAGGATGCCGATCATCACGAGCTGCGTGCGCAGGTCGCCTGCCTTCGCGCCGGCACCGGCGAGCAGGTCCAACAGCTCGTGCTCGAGCTGGCGCCACTGCTCGCCCGGCAGCGGCCGCGGCGGCAGGTTCAGCTCCAGGTTCCAGCGTCCCAGCTCGGTCTGGAACTCGGTCGAGTTGATCGTGTCGAGGACGTCGTGGCCGTTCAGCGACGGCGCCAGCTCCGGATCGACGAGGTTGAACTCGATCTCCACCCCGGTCATCGGCTCGACGTCGGGGAAGGGGTAGGTGTTCAGCAGCTCCTCGAGCGCGTCGAGGCACCGCTGGACCTTGATCCGGTACCGCTGGCGGTCGCGCCGGGTGAAAGTCGTCCGGTCGAGCACCTGACCCATGCGCGAACCGACCTCCATCGAACGGGGAGCCTCCTCACCCACCCGGCGGACGTCCGGATCGGGGAGACGGCACTACACGTTGTCACATCACCGGGTCGGGCGGTACCGGCTGACCGGGCTACCAGGAGCGGCGAGCGGCCAGTGACATGGGACGATCGGTCCTCGTGGCCATCCTCACCCCGGTCGACCGTCCCGACGACCCCCGCATCGACGACTACCGGGACCTGACGACCGCCGACCGCCGTCCGGACCGGCCCGGCGGGCGGGGACTGGTGATCGCGGAGGGCGTGGTCGTCGTGCGACGGCTGCTCGACTCGCCGTTCCCGGTGCGGTCGTTGCTCGGCGTGCCGCGGCGGCTGGCGGAGCTGGAACCCGATCTCGACGGGCTCGACGTCCCGGCCTACGCGGCCGACGCCGGCACCATGGCCGAGGCGGTCGGATTCCACCTCAACCGGGGGGTGCTGGCCGTGGCGGACCGGGCCGCGGCGCCGGAGGTCCCCGGGTTGCTCGCCGGGGCGCGCGCGGTCGCGGTCTGCGAGGGGGTGGGCGACCACGAGAACCTGGGCTCGCTGTTCCGGAACGCGGCGGCGCTCGGCGTGGACGGCATCCTGCTCGGCCCGGGCTGCTCGGACCCGCTGTACCGGCGCAGCGTGCGGGTGTCGATGGGGCACGTGCTGCGGGTGCCGTTCACCCGGCTCGGTGGGGCGTGGCCGGCGTCGCTGGAGGGCCTGCGCCACGCCGGGTTCAGCGTCGTCGCGCTGACGCCGACAGCGGACGCCGAGCCGCTCGCGACCGCCGGGCTCGCCGGGGAGCGGGTCGCGCTGCTCGTCGGTGCCGAGGGGGCCGGCCTGTCCGACGAGGCCATGGCCGCCGCCGATCGCCGGGTCCGGATCCCGATGGCGACCGGAGTCGACTCGTTGAACGTCGCGACGGCCGCCGCGGTCGCGTTCCACGCGGTGACCGGAGGGGGATGACCTCCGGGACGGTCCGCACATGGGTGGCGTCGACGGCGAGCGCCGTTGCTCCTGTTGCGAAGTCGCTCACCAGGTGAGTGACTTCGCACAGTGGGGTGCCCGTGGCCGGCTCGAGCGGGGCCTCAGCGCTGGCCGCGGACCCCGAGCAGGACCTCGTCCCAGGACGGCATGACCGGCTTGCCCTTCTTGGTGCGGCGCGACGAGGCCCCGCCGCGCGGCTTCGCCTCGTCCGACGACGCCCCGTCGGCCGGTGCCCCGTCGGCCGGTCTGTCCCCGGGCAGCGCCTCATCGGGCAGCGCCTCATCGGGCAGGGCCTCAGCGGACAGGGCCTCGTCGGTCTGGGCGCCCTCGGTCGGTGCTTCCTCGACCGGTGCTTCGTCGACCGGCGTGCCGTCCGTCGGCGCTCCGGCTGCGGCCGGGGCGGCTGTCGCCGGGCCGGTGGATGCGTCGTCGGCGGTCGTCTCGACCGGCTCCTCCGTCGCCGACGCGGTCGCGGGCGCGGCTTCGGGGGCCGGCGGCTCTGCACCGGGCCCGGCCGGCTCGCCGTCGGTCGTCGGTGCCGGTGCACGGTCGGCCGGTGTCGCCTCGGCCGGAGCCTCGTCCGCCGGAGCAGGATCCGGCGAGCTCGTCGAGCTCGCCGGACGGCTGAGGGCCGGGGCCGCGGTGCGGATGGGGGCCGAGGCGGGCTGGCGCGCCGGGGGTGGGCTGGAGCGCCGCTGCTCGGGGGCGATCCCGCGGCCCGCCCAGGACTCGGTGGGCGGCGGGGCCTGGCCACCGGCGGCGACCGCCCGGGCCGGGGTGACGGTGTCGTCGTGGTCGGGGGCCGGCTCCTCGTCCCGGGCCATGTCGACGACGGCGCCGAGCGGCCGCAGCGGCCGCGCGGGCAGCCCCTCGACCAGGTCGGACGCGTGCTCGTCCAGCGGGACGACGGTGCCGCCGTGGGCACCGGGCTGGAACGCCCAGCGCGCCGCGTTGTCCGAACGTCCGGTCTGCCAGGTCAGGGCGACGACCCACTTGCCGTCGTCGCCCTTCCAGGAGTCCCACCCGGCGGTGGCGTAGTCCTGGCCGCGCAGGCCGAACGTGTGCGCGACGGTCTCGCCGAGCGTGCGCGAGTCGGGGCCGTCGGCCCGCTGCGGATGCGCACCCTGGGCGAGCTCGGCGGTGCGGGACCGCTCCAGCAGCACCGGGTAGGCGAACCGCTCGATCTTCTGGACCGGTACCCCCGCCGCGGCGGCGACCTCGTCGACCGACGCGCCGCCCCGGATGCGGGCCTGGATCTCCCGTGGGCGCAACTGGCTCTCCAACTCGATCGCGATCTGGCCGAGCCGGGTCACGTCGCCACGCGCGGCAGCGCGCAGCTGCTCGTCGGCCGGCACGGTGTAGCGCTCGCGTCGACCCGGGTCCTCGAGGACGACCGAGCCCTCCCCGGTCACCCCCACGACCCGCAACGCGCGCATCGATCAGCCCTCCTGCTGCTCGTCCCCGTCCGGGTGACGGTAGATCCCCGCTGCCTCGTGCCGGGTGAGGCGCGCCGTGCGAGTTCTGCCTGGTCGCTGACATCCACCTGGCCGTGGGACCCGCCTGGGTTCTCACTCACCGTGCGCAGGCTCCCACGCCACGTGACGAATGAGAAAGTTGGGGCCGTTGTTACTCGTGTGACTACAACGAGTCGCTATCGATCACGCAACATCGCTCACGGACGGCCGCGCGCCGGATCCGGACACACGACGGCCGGGCTCCGCGTCGGCGGGGCCCGGCCGGTGAGGTGGCGGTGGTCGGCTGTGCTGCGTCGGCTGTGTGGATCGGTTGCGGTGGGGCGGCCGCGGTGGTCGGGCCGAGGTGGGTCAGCTGCCGAGTCGCTCGGCGACCCAGTCGATCGCCGCCGTCAGCGCGGAGACGTCGGCCGGCTCGACGGCCGGGAACATCCCGACCCGCAGCTGGTTGCGGCCCAGCTTGCGGTACGGCTCGGTGTCCACGATCCCGTTCGCCCGCAGGACCTTCGCGACGGCGGCCGCGTCGACCGTGTCGTCGAAGTCGATCGTGCCGACGACCAGGCTGCGGTGCGTCGGGTCGGACACGAACGGTGTCGCGAACGAGCTCTTCTCGGCCCACGAGTAGAGCCGGTCGGAGGAGTCGCGGGTCCGGGCGACGCAGCCGTCCAGCCCGCCGAGGCCGTTCATCCAGTCGATCTGCTCGGCCAGCAGGAACAGTGTGGCGAGCGCCGGGGTGTTGTAGGTCTGGTCCTTGCCGGAGTTGTCGACGGCCGTGGCCAGCGACAGGAACGGCGGGATCCAGCGGTCGGACGCGTCCAGCTCCGCGACCCGCTCCAGGGCCTTCGGGCTCAGCAGCGCCAGGTAGAGGCCGCCGTCCGAGGCGAAGCCCTTCTGCGGGGCGAAGTAGTAGGCGTCGGCCTGGTCCACATCGACCGGCAGCCCGCCCGCGCCGGAGGTGGCGTCGATCAGGACGAGCTGATCGTCGGTGAGTCCTGCGGGGCGGGTCACCGGCACCGCGACGCCGGTCGAGGTCTCGTTGTGCGCCCAGGCGACGGCGTCCACCGACGGGTCGGTGGTCGGCTCCGGCGCGCTGCCCGGCTCGGCGGACACCACGACCGGGTCGGCCAGGAACGGCGCGCCCTTCGTGGTGTCGGCGAACTTCGACGAGAACTCGCCGTAGGTCAGGTGCAGCGAGCGCTCGCGGACCAGGCCGAACGCGGCGGCGTCCCAGAACGCGGTGGAGCCGCCGTCGCCCAGTACCACCCCGTAGCCCTCGGGCAGCGAGAACAGCTCGGACAGGCCGGCCCGCACGCGTCCGACCAGGTTCTTCACCGGCTTCTGCCGGTGCGAGGTGCCCATCACCGAGTCGCCGGAGGCGGCCAGCGCGGCCAGCTGCTCAGGGCGGACCTTGGAGGGACCGCAGCCGAAGCGGCCGTCCGATGGCAGGAGACCGGCGGGGATCTTCAGATCGGTGGGTGTCGAGGTCACGCCGGTCAGTGTCGCAGTACCGGACCCTCCGGACCGAGGGGGCGGTGTGCCGTGCCACACCCGGCCCCCTCAGGAGTGCGGGACCCGGTGCGCGCGCCGGTAGGCCAGCGGCGCCATCCCGATCTCGCCGCGCAACCGCTGCCGCAGCGCCGCGGTGGTGCCGAACCCGGACCGCGCGGCGATCTGCTCGACCGGCAGGTCGGTGCCCTCCAGCAGCCGCCGGACCAGGTCGAGTCGCCGCGCGGCGAGCCAGCGCCCGGGGCTCGTCCCGGTCTCCGCGTGGAACCTCCGGGTGAAGGTGCGGACGCTCATCGACGCCCGGTCCGCCAGCTCCTGCACCCCCAGCGGCTGGTGCAGCCGGTCCAACGCCCAGTCCCGGACCGCGCTGGTGTCCGGGCCGGCGGCGTCGGGCAGCCGGGTCTCGACGAACTGCGCCTGCCCGCCCTCCCGCCACGGCGCGACGACGTTCCGGCGCGCGGTCGCCGCGGCGATCTCGGCACCGTGGTCGCGGCGCACCAGGTGCAGGCACAGGTCGATCCCGGCGGCGACGCCGGCGGAGGTGAGTACCCCGCCGTCGTCCACGAACAGGACGCCCGGGTCGAGCCGGACCTGCGGGAACCGCCGTCGGAACCGGGCCGCGTGCGCCCAGTGCGTGGTGGCGCGGCGGCCGTCGAGCACCCCGGCGGCGGCGAGGGTGAAGGCTCCGGCGCAGATCGCGACGACCCGTCCGCGCGCCGCGGCCGCGCGGACCAGGTCGAGGACCTCCGGATCCGGTTCCCGGGCCTGCGTGCCGTCACCGGCCGGGCCGGGACCGGCCGCCAGGGCGACGGCCGGGACCACCAGGGTCTGCGCGGCGTCCAGGACGTCCCGGCCGTGCTCGGGCAGCAGCCGGTAGCCGGAGCTGGTCCGGGCCGGCCCACCGTCGAGCGAGCCGACCCGCACGTCGTAGAGCGGGGTCCCGTCCGCTGCGGTCGCCGTGCCGAGGATCCGGTCCGGGATCGCGGCCTCGAAGGCGATCACCCCGTCGACGGCGAGCACCCCGACCCGGTGCGGCGTGGCGGGCATGGCCGGATCTTTGCATATATCGGCTGTACGGCCACTGTCGGCGGCGACCGGATCGTTGCAGGCTCGGGCCATGACGCAGGCACTCCCGCACGCGGCGGGACGGGAACGCCGGGTGCACCCGGCCTGGTGGGCGGCGGCCGCGACCTTCCTCGCGCTGCTCGGTGCGGCCGGCTTCCGGTCGACGCCGGGGGTCATGGTCGAGCCGCTGCACACCGAGTTCGGCTGGTCGATCGGGTCGATCTCGTTCGCGCTGGCGGTGAACCTGGCCCTGTTCGGGCTCACCGCGCCGTTCGCGGCCGCGCTGATGGAGCGGTTCGGCGTTCGCCAGGTGGTGTCGGTCGCGCTCGTCATGGTCGCGATCGGCGCGGGCACGACCGTGTTCATGACGGCGGTCTGGCAGCTCGTGCTGCTCTGGGGCGTGATCGTCGGGCTTGGCACCGGCTCGATGGCGATGGCGCTGGTCGCGACGGTCGTGAACCGCTGGTTCGTGGCCCACCGCGGCCTGGTCTCCGGGATCCTCACCGCGGCCACCGCCACCGGCCAGCTGATCTTCCTCCCGCTGGTCGCGGCGATCGTCGAGTCCGGTGGGTGGCGCCCGGCGGCCCTGGTCACCGCGGTCGCGGCGGTGGTCGTCGTGCCGGTGGTGTGGTTCTTCCTCCGGGACCGCCCGGCCGACGCCGGCGTGCTGCCCTACGGCGGCACCGAGGCCGACGTCGTCGCCCCGGTCCGGACCGGGGCCGCGGTGCTGGCCGTGCGCTCGCTGGCCGAGGCCGCCCGTACCCGCACGTTCTGGCTGCTCGTCGGCGGGTTCTTCGTCTGCGGCGCGACGACCGCGGGCCTGGTCCAGTCGCACTTCGTCCCGGCCGCGCACGACCACGGCATGCCCGCGACGACCGCCGCGTCGCTGCTCGCACTGGTCGGGATCTTCGACCTGGTCGGGACGATCTGCTCCGGCTGGCTCACCGACCGGGTCGACCCGCGGCTGCTGCTCGGTGCCTACTACGGCCTGCGGGCGGTGTCGCTGGCGCTGCTCCCGCCGCTGTTCGGCACCGACCTGAACGTCAGCATGCTCGCGTTCGTGATCTTCTACGGGCTGGACTGGGTGGCCACCGTCCCGCCGACGATGGCGCTGGCCCGCGAGGCGTTCGGGGTCCGCGCGGCGGTGGTGTTCGGCTGGGTGTTCGCCTCGCACCAGCTCGGCGCGGCGTTCGCCGCCCTGGTCGCCGGCCTGGTACGCGACGCGCTGGGCAGCTACGACGCCGCCTGGTACGGCGGTGCTGTGCTCTGCGTCGTGGCGGTGGGACTGTCGCTCGCCATCCGGCGCCGGCGGGTCTCGGAACCGCAGCCCGCCGGGTGACCCGGCCCGTCCGGGGCGCCCGTCCCTGGTCACCGGGACGTCGCACCTGGGAGCCTGCCGTGGTGCGCCGGACGGATCTCGGCGTTCTTCGCCGCCGCCGGCGCGAACGCCGCACCGCCGTTCCCGGACCTCTCCGAACGCGAGCGCGAGGTGCTCGCGCTGCTGGCCGACGGGGCCGGCAACGCCGTGATCGCGCACCGGCTGTCGCTGAGCCCCGAGACCGTCCGCAACCACGTCTCGAACGTCCTGGCGAAGCTGCAGGTCACCGACCGTGCGCAGGCGGGGGCACAGGCCCGGGAGGCGGGCCTGCGCCGGGACCGCTGACCCCGGTCCCGGTGCGGGTCCCGGCGAACGGGGGACCGCCGTCCGCTGCGGCCGGGACGGCTCCCCGTATGGGGTCCCCCGGGTCACCCCGCCACCGACGGACGGAGCCCGCGATGCCGACCCCCGACACCCGCACCACCACCCCCGCGACGACGGCCGGCCGGCTCCCGTGGCCCCGGCTGCTCGCCTTCTGCGCCGTGCTCACCCTGACCGGGACGGTCCTGCTCCAGGCGACGGGCCGGTTCGTCGGCTTCCCCTCGCTGGTCGTGGTCGACCTGACGATGCTGGCCGGACTGCTGCTGCTGGTGAGCGGCGGGCGCGGCCGGATCCGGTCCGGCGCGGTCCTGATCGGCGTGTTCTCGCTGCTGAACAACATCCACGCGGGCCTGTTCCTGGCCGCCGTGACCGCGCCCGCCGGCGACCCGGTCACGTTCCTGACCTGCCTGACCACCTGGATCGGGTCGCTGCTCGCGATCCCGCTCGCGGTGGTCACCTCCCGGTTCCCGGAGGGCGCGGGCCCCGCCGTGCTGCGCCGGGCCGTCGCTCTCGTCCTCGCGGTGGCGACCGCGGTCGCCGCGGTACTGTTCGTGACCGCGGCCGACGACCCCGCCCGGCCCGGGGACCTGCAGGTGACCCGGGAGCGGGAAGGCTGGGGCCTACTCACCGACCAGGCGGGCCGGTCGTTCGCCCCGGCCCGGCTGACCGCCGCCCCGGGCCCGGTCACGATCGCCGTCACCAACACCGACCCGCTGGTCGGGGTGCGCTTCCTGATCCCGGAGCTCGACGTGCGGCAGGAGGTCGCGCCCGGGACGACCGCCCGGGTCACGTTCGACGCCCCCGCCGGGAGCTACACCCTCCTCGACGACACGTTCCTGGTCGAGAGCAGCCTCGTGGTCGGCTGAGATCGGCTCCGGCCCCGCCGGGCCGGAGCCGCCGTTGCCGGACGGGTGATCACGGGAACTGCACGATCGGGTCCCCTTCCTGGCCTCCTCGGCGCCGGTCGGGTAGTTCCGGGGGCCGGACCGCGACCGGAGGGGGACGGCCATGACCGACGGACCGACGGGAGAGGGGCCGCCTCCCGGCGGCCCGCCACCACAGCCGGGGATCGTCCCGCTGCGCGCGCTGGACGCCGGCGAGATCGTGGGCGGGGCCGTCCGGTTCGCCCGCAGGAACCCGGGCGTGGTGCTGGTCCCGGGATTCCTGGCCGCGGTCGTGGTGACCGCGGTCCAGGCCGGGATGCAGCTCTCCGGCGCGGCTGCGCCGGACCCCGGGGCCGGTCTCGCCGACGCGTTGGCCGGGTCGCTGACCACGTCGATCCCGCTGGGGCTGGTCTACCTCGCCGTCTACCCGCCGGTGATGGGGATCCTGCTCTGTGGGCTGCGCCCGGCCGTCCTGGGACGGCGCCCGACGCTCGGCGGGACATGGGCCGCGACCCGGCCACGGCTGCGCACGCTCTACGGCGTGCAGCTCGTCCTGACGGGGACCGGGCTGGCCGTGTTCGCGGTCGTGCTCGGGGTGGCGCTGCCGCTCGGGCGGGCCGGGGGAGTCGCGGCGGTCGTCGCGATCCTGATCGGGCTGGCGGCCTACGCCGCACTGATCTACGTCGGCGTGCTGCTCTACCCGGCGGTGGCCGTCGCCGCAGTCGAAGGGCTCGGCGTCCGGGACGCCCTGTGGCGGTCGGTCGAGCTGGTCCGCGGGTCGTGGTGGCGGTTCTTCGGCGTCCAGCTGCTCGCCATGCTGTTCGTGATGCTGCTCGTGATCGTCCTGATGATCCCGCTGACGATCGTCGGTGTCGGAGTCGCCGCCGGGGGTGGCGGGGCGGCCGCGGCAGGTGTCGTCGGCGGGCTGGTCGGCGTGGTGGCCGGAACCGTCGGCGCTGTGCTGACGGGCGGCGTGCTCGGGCTGCTGCACCAGGACCAGCGCATCCGCCGGGAGCACCTCGACGCCGACCTGATCCGCGAAGCCGGGTTCGGCTGAGCGAGCGGTCTCCGCCCTGTCTCAGCGGGCGACGATCGAGTCCCAGCCCTCGACGTCCTGCGGGCGCCGCGGGCCCGGCCCGACGTACTGCGCGGACGGGCGGACCAGCTTGCCCTCCCGCTTCTGCTCCAGCACGTGTGCCGACCAGCCTGCGGTCCGGGCGCTGGTGAACATCGCGGGCATCATGTGCGGCGGCACCTGCGCGAAGTCCAGGATCACCGCGGCCCAGAACTCGACGTTGGTCTCGATCGGATGGTCCGGGCGGCGCTCGCGCAGCACCGCCAGCGCGGCCCGCTCCAGCTCGGCGGCCACCTCGAAGCGCGGCGCGTCCAGCTCCTGGCAGGTGCGGCGCAGCACCCGGGCCCGCGGGTCCTCGGCCCGGTAGACCCGGTGCCCGAAGCCCATCAGCTTCTCCTTGCGGTCCAGGATGCCCGTGACCAGCGCGCGGGCGTCCCCGGTCCGCTCCACCTCGTCGATCATCGGGAGCACCCGGGCCGGGGCTCCGCCGTGCAGCGGGCCGGACATCGCCCCGATCGCGCCGGACAGCGACGCGGCGGCGTCCGCCCCGGTGGAGGCGATCACGCGGGCGGTGAAGGTGGAGGCGTTCATGCCGTGCTCGCTGGCCGAGACCCAGTAGGCGTCGACGGCGGCCACGTGCCGGGGGTCCGGCTCGCCACGCCAGCGGGTCATGAACCGCTCGGTGATCGTCGAGCACTCGTCGATCCGGGACTGCGGGACCGCCGGGACGCCGATCCCGCGCGCGGACTGCGCCACGTAGGACAGCGCCATCACCGAGGCCCGGGCCAGGTTGTCGCGGGCCTCGGCCTCGTCGACGTCGAGCAGCGGCCGGTATCCCCAGTACGGGGCGAGCATGGCCAGCGCGGCCTGCACGTCGACCCGGACGTCGCCGGTGTGCACCGGGATCGGGAACGGCTCGGCGGGCGGCAGTCCCTGCCCGAACCGGCCGTCGACCAGCAGTGCCCAGGTGTCGCCGAAGGTCACCGCGCCGGCGAGGTCCTCGAGGTCGACGCCGCGGTACCGCAGCGCGCCGCCGTCCTTGTCCGGCTCGGCGATCTCGGTGCGGAACGCCACGTGGCCCTCCAGACCGGAGCGGAAGCCGGGCGGCGGCGGGGGCACCTCGTGGGTGGTGGCGTTCTCGGGCACCGGGTCTCCTTCGGCACGGGTTGCGCTCGGCGTCGACGGTCGCTCCGCGAGCGTGCTCACCCTGCTCCGCGCGCGACCGACCGGGCAACGTGACGGGCCGGTGGGATCGGTCACGAAGCGGACATCCCGGGGTGAACACGGTGCACCGGCCGCACCCCGATCGGCGGGTGCGCAGGTGACCGGGTCCCGCCTACGGTCACATGCCGGTAGGCCCTGGAGGAGACCCATGACCGACGCACCGGCGCTCGAGAGCATGCGCACGGACTACGCCACCCGCCCGTTCGACGTCGCCGACGTGGCTGCCACCTGGCACGAGCAGCTGGCCGCCTGGCTGGACGACGCCCGCACGGGCGGCGAGCCGGAGCCGAACGCCATGGTGCTGGCGACCGCCGACCCGGACGGCGTCCCGTCGTCGCGGACGGTGCTGTGCAAGGGGATCGACGTCGGCGGGATCGTCTTCTACACCAACTACACCTCGGCCAAGAGCCACGACCTGCGCCGCACGCGGACCGCCGCGGTGACCTTCCCCTGGTACTCGCTGCAGCGTCAGGTGCAGCTCACCGGCCGGGTGGAGCGGTGCCCGGAGGCCCAGTCCGACGCCTACTGGGCGCTGCGCCCGCGTGGCTCCCAGCTCGGGGCGTGGGCCTCGGCGCAGTCCACCGTCGTCGCCGGGCGCACCGTGCTGGACCAGGCCCTGGACGGTGTCACCCGCCGGTTCGCCGACACCGACCGGATCCCGCGGCCGCCGCACTGGGGCGGCTGGCGGATCGACCCGTGGCAGGTGGAGTTCTGGCAGGGCCGCGAGGACCGGATGCACGACCGGCTGCGTTTCGAGCTCGGGCGCGACGACCGCTGGTCGATCCGCCGGCTCGCCCCCTGAGCGCCGGCTCGCACCCGGGAGAGACCGGCCGGATCCGGGTGAACCCGGAGGCAGACCGTCCGCCCCGCGGTGTACACCTGACGCCGTGAGCACGCCCGACGATCCGGGGGGCGGTCCGACCGAGCCGGTCCCGGGACCCGAACACGAGTCCCCGACCCGACCCGTGTGGAACGCCGCCGCCGCCGACGCCGGTGGGAGCGAGCCGGGCGCGCCGACCACCCGTACCCGGGCCGGCTGGGGTGCCCGGGCCACCGGCCTGTTGCGCTCGACGTTCGCCGACACCACGCCGCTGCGCACGCCCGCCTACCGGCGGCTGTGGGCGGCCGGGATCGTCACGGTGATCGGTGCGCAGCTCTCGGTGGTCGCCGTCCCGACACAGATCTACCAGCTCACCGGGTCGTCGGCCTACGTCGGCCTGACCGGGCTGTTCGGCCTGGTCCCGCTGGTCGTGTTCGGCCTGTGGGGCGGCGCGATCGCCGACGCGGTGGACCGCCGGGTGATGCTGCTGTTCACCGGCTCCGGGATCGCGCTGACCTCGCTGGCACTGTGGGTGGTCTCGGCCACCGGCGCCGGGAACGTCTGGGTGGTGCTGGTGCTGTTCGCCGTCCAGTCGGCGATGCTCGCGATGAACCAGCCCACCCGCAGCGCGGTGATCCCGCGGCTGCTCCCGGCCGAGCAGCTGCCCGCGGCGAACGCGCTGAACATGACCGTCGTGCAGATCGGTGCGGTCCTGGGGCCGCTGCTGGCCGGGGTGCTGATCCCCTTCATCGGCCTGCCGACGCTGTACCTGCTGGACGCGATCTTCCTGCTCGCGACGCTGTGGGCGACCTGGCGGCTGCCGCCGCTGCCGAGTACGCAGAGCGGCGGCGGCCGCGAGCAGGTGGGGCTGCGGGCGGTCCTCGACGGGTTCCGCTACGTCGGCATGCACCGGGTGCTGCTGGTGTCGTTCCTGGTCGACGTGATCGCGATGGGGTTCGGGATGCCGCGGGTGGTGTTCCCGGAGATGGCCCAGACGACCTTCGGCGGTCCGGCCGGGGGCGGGATCGCGCTCGGCGTGCTGTTCGCCGCGATCCCGCTCGGGATGGTGGTCGGCGGCGTCCTGTCCGGCTGGCTGACGCGGGTGGACCGGCAGGGTCTCGCCGTCGTCGTCGCGATCTGCGTCTGGGGCGGCGGGATCGCGTTGTTCGGTCTGACCGGATCGCTGTTCCTGGCGGTGCTGGCACTGGCCGTCGCGGGGGCCGGGGACCTGGTCAGCTCGGTGTACCGGTCGTCGATGCTGCAGACGGTGGCCACCGACGAGATGCGCGGCCGGATGCAGGGGGTGTTCATCGTCATCGTCGCCGGTGGGCCGCGACTGGCCGACCTCTGGCACGGCCCGGCCGCCGCCGCGATCGGCCCCGGTCCCACCGCCACGCTCGGCGGAGTGGCGGTGATCATCGCCACGTTGCTGGTGGTCACCCGGTTCCCGGAGTTCCTGCGTTACCGCGCTCCGCGGGACCGGCCGGACACGTGACCCTGGTCGCCGCGTTCTGCGGATCCGGCCGGGCGGGCTAGCGTGTGCGTCCGAGACCCGAATACATCCCAGCTGTGAGAGGGAACCTCCACATGTCCGACGAGACCGCCGCCAGCGCCGACACCGCCGTACTGAAGCATCAGGGCGGCGAGTTCGAGATGGCGGTGCACACCCCGACCGAGGGGTCTCAGGCCGTCGACGTCAGCAAGCTGCTCGGCAAGACCGGCCTGGTCACCTACGACCCGGGATTCACCAGCACCGCCGCCTGCTCCTCCGCGATCACCTACATCGACGGGGACGCCGGCATCCTCCGCTACCGCGGCTACCCGATCGACCAGCTGGCGACGAACTCGTCCTTCCTCGAGGTCAGCTACCTGCTCATCTACGGCGAGCTGCCCACGCAGCAGCAGCTGGACCGGTTCACCAACGACATCAGCCGGCACACGCTGCTGCACGAGGACCTCAAGGGGTTCTTCGACGGCTTCCCGCGGGACGCGCACCCGATGCCGGTGCTGTCCTCGGCGGTGTCCGCGCTGTCGACCTTCTACCAGGACTCGCTGGACCCGTTCGACGAGAAGGCCGTCGAGCTGTCGACGGTCCGGCTGATGGCGAAGGTCTTCACGATCGCCGCCTACGCCTACAAGAAGTCGGTCGGTCAGCCGTTCCTGTACCCGGACAACTCCATGGGTCTGGTCGAGAACTTCCTGCGGATGACGTTCGGGTTCCCGGCCGAGCCCTACGAGCTCGACCCGGACATGGCCCGGGCGCTGGACACCCTGCTGATCCTGCACGCCGACCACGAGCAGAACTGCTCGACCTCGACGGTACGACTGGTCGGCTCCAGCCAGGCCAACCTGTTCGCCTCGATCTCGGCCGGCGTGAACGCGCTGTTCGGCCCGCTGCACGGCGGCGCCAACCAGGCCGTGCTGGAGATGCTGACCCAGATCAAGGACGACGAGGGCGGCAACGTCGACGCGTTCGTGAACCGGGTGAAGAACAAGGAGGAGGGCGCGAAGCTGATGGGCTTCGGGCACCGGGTCTACAAGAACTACGACCCGCGCGCGAAGATCGTCAAGGAGCAGGCCGAGACGATCCTGAAGAAGCTCGGCGTCAACGACCCGCTGCTCGACATCGCGATGACGCTGGAGGAGAAGGCGCTCGCCGACGACTACTTCGTCGAGCGCAAGCTCTACCCGAACGTCGACTTCTACACCGGTGTGATCTACCGGGCGATGGGCTTTCCGGTGAAGATGTTCACCGTGCTGTTCGCGCTCGGCCGGCTCCCGGGCTGGATCGCGCACTGGCGGGAGATGATGGACGACCCGCAGAACAAGATCGGCCGTCCGCGGCAGCTCTACACCGGTTCCGGTGAGCGGAGCTACGTCCCCCTCGGGCGGCGCTGACCCGCGCGCACCGCGACACGCACCGCGACACGCACCACGACACGCACCACGGCTCCACGACGCACGTAGGGACCCCACCCCACCGCGTTGTGGAGCCATCGTGCGCTCGGGGGGTCGGGGTCGGCGGGCGTCCGGCGCGGAGCGGCGCTAGCGTCGGCCGGCATGGCTGTCTCGTCCGGCGTCGTCTGGTTCCGGCGTGACCTGCGGGTCGCCGACCAGCCGACCTTCCTCGCCGCGGCGGACGCCGCGGACCGGTCGCTCGCGCTGTTCGTCCTGGACGACGCCCTGCTCGGGCCGTCCGGGGCCGCGCGGCGGAACTTCCTGTACGGCTGCCTGCGCGAGCTGGACGCCGCGCTCGGCGGGCGACTGCTGGTCGTCCGGGGCGACCCGGCCGACGTCGTACCGCGGGTCGCGCGGGCGGTCGGCGCCGGCACCGTGCACGTCGCCGCCGACTACGGGCCGTACGGCATGCGACGGGACGGCCGCGTCGAGCAGGCGCTCGACGAGGACGGCGTCGAGCTGGTCCGCACCGGCTCGCCCTACGCGGTCGCCCCGGGCCGGGTGCGGACCGGCGACGGCGGCCCGTACAAGGTGTTCACCCCGTTCCGCCGGGCCTGGGCCGAGCACGGCTGGCGCGCTCCGGCCGGGACGACGGCGTCCACGGTGACCTGGATCGGCCCCGCGGAGTCCGGCGGCGGGCCGCGCCCGGTGCCGATCCCCGATGACGAGTCCTGCGAGTCCGAGCTGCCCGAGCCTGGGGAGCGGGCGGCCCTGGCCCGCTGGAAGGACTTCCTCGACTCCGGAGTCGAGGACTACGAGTCCGACCGGGACCTGCCGGCGAAGGACGGCACGTCCGGGATGTCGCCGTACCTGAAGTACGGCTGCGTGCACCCGCGCACGCTGCTCGCCGACCTGGCCGGCCGCCGCGGCGACTCGGTGCAGGCCTACCGTACCGAGATCGCCTGGCGGGAGTTCTACGCCGACGTGCTCTACCGGCGCCCGGACTCGGCCCGGGAGAACTACGACCCCGGTTTCGACCACCTCCCGCTGCGCACCGGCGAGGACGCCTGGGCCGACTTCGAGCGGTGGCAGCAGGGCCGGACCGGGTTCCCGATCGTCGACGCCGGGATGCGGCAGCTGCGTGCCGAGGCGTGGATGCACAACCGGCTGCGGATGGTCGTCGCGTCGTTCCTGGTCAAGGACCTGCACCTGCCGTGGTGGTGGGGCGCCCGGCACTTCATGCGGCTGCTGGTGGACGGCGACCTGGCGTCGAACCAGCACGGCTGGCAGTGGACGGCCGGATCGGGGACGGACGCGTCGCCGTACTTCCGGATCTTCAACCCGATCACCCAGGGGCAGCGGTTCGACCCGGACGGCGACTACGTCCGGCGCTGGGTACCCGAGCTCGCCGGCGTCGCGGGCAAGGCGGTGCACCAGCCCTGGAAGCTGCGCGACGGGATCCCGGCGGGCTACCCGCAGCCGATGGTCGACCACCCGACCGAGCGGCACGATGCCCTGGACCGCTACGAGGAGGTCAAGCGCGCCCGGTAGGGCGCAGCGCCTCCCGCCAGGTCACCCGGGCCCCGGTCCGCAGGATCGAGTTCCGGTAGACGCGCGCGGCGAGGCGCACCATGCCGGCCAGCGCCAGCAGGGCCAGGACCAGCGCGAGCAGCGGTTCCCACCAGGCGGTGACGCCCAGCGCCGTCCGGGCCGGCATCAGGGTCTGGGAGAAGAACGGCACGAACGACAGCGCCGTCGTCACGGTGTTCCGCGGGTCGACCGGCAGCACCGCCACCGCCAGCAGGAACGGCACCAGCAGGACGACCGCGACCGGCGCGGTCACCGACTGCAGCTCCTCCTGCCGCGACACCAGCGCCCCGGCCGCGGCGTACAGCGTCGCGAACAGGAAGAACCCCACCAGGTACCAGAGCAGCGCCGACGCGAGCGGCCCCACGAGCAGCGCCGGGACCGCGACCACGCCGGTACCCAGCGCCGCCGTCGTGCCGATCCCGCCGAGGACGAGCAGCTGCAGCAGGCCGACGAGGCCCAGACCCAGGACCTTGCCCGCCAGCAGCTGGGTGGCCGGGATCGTGGACAGCAGCAGCTCGACGACCCGGCCGGACTTCTCCTCGACCACTCCCTGGGCGACGGCCGCGCCGTAGGCGGTGACGGAGAAGAACAGCAGGAACGTCACGACGAACGCGGTCGCGACCCGTTGCCCGAGCTCGGTGTCGGCCGGCTCGAGGGTGCGGACCCCGACCCCCGCGGTCCGGCCGACCTGTTCGGGATCCGCCCCGGCCGCGGTGAGCGCGTCGTGCACCGCCTGCTGCTCGACGACGTCGGTCACCAGCGTGCGCAGGCCGCCGCCGACGTCCTCGAGCCCGACGAGCTGGTAGCTGCCGGGCCCGCCGGTGAGCATCGCGTCCGCCTCGCCGGTCCGGACCATCGACTCCGCGGTGGCCCGGTTGCCGGCCTCGGTGAGCGTCAGGCTGCCGCCCTCCCGGTCGGCGGTCGACTGCAGCACCGGGCGCAGGTCCCTGGCCGGCCCGTCGAGCACCAGCGACGACGACGAGGACTGCGTTCCGACGAACGCGAACACCGCGCCGTAGCCGCCGAGCACCAGCAGCATCAGCAGCAGCCCGATGACGAACGTCCGCGAGCGGACCTGGGTGGTGACCTCGCGCTGCGCGACCAGCGCGATCGTGCCGGCGGCCCCGCTCACGCCGCCCCGTCCGCTCCGGGGCCGGGCCGGTCGGCGACGGCGTCGCGGTACAGCTCGGTCAGCGGCGGCCGGTGCGGTCCGAACGCGTGCACCGGGCCGGCGGCGAGCGCGGCGGTCAGCAGCGTCTGGTCGTCGGTCCCGGCCGCGAGCTCGACCCGGGTCCGGTCACCGTCCGTGGCGAGGACGCGCACCCCGTCCAGATCGTCCGCCCACCCCGGCGGCGGGCCGACGACGTCGTACCGGTCGGCCGCGGCCGCGCGCAGCTCGTCGACCGTCCCGACGGCGACCATCCGGCCGGCCGAGATGATCCCCACCCGGTCGCAGAGCCGTTCGACCAGCTCCAGCTGGTGCGAGGAGAAGATCACCGGGGTACCGGTGCCCGCCCGCTCGTGCAGCACCTCGCTCATGGTGTCGACGGCGGTCGGGTCGAGCCCGGAGAACGGCTCGTCGAGCACGAGGACGTCGGGGGCGTGCACCAGCGCGGCGCACAGCTGCACCCGCTGCTGGTTGCCCAGCGAGAGCTTCTGCACCTCGTCGTGGCGCCGGTCGGCCAGCCCCACCCGCTCGGTCCACCGGCTCACCGCGGCGTGCGCGTCGGCGCGCGAGAGGCCGTGCAACCGGGCCAGGTAGGCGAGCTGCTCGGCGACCCGCATCTTCGGGTAGAGGCCGCGTTCCTCGGGCAGGTAGCCGATGCGTCGCCGGACGGCGGCGTCCATCGGGGAGCCCCGCCAGGAGACGTCCCCGGCGTCCGGGTCCAGGACGCCGAGGACGATCCGCATCGTCGTCGTCTTGCCCGCCCCGTTGCCGCCGACGAAGCCGAACACCTCGCCCGGCCGGACCTCGAACGTCACGCCGTCCAGGGCCTGCGCGGTCCCGAACCGCTTGGCGAGCCCGTCGATCGCCAGCACCCGGGCGACGCTACACGGACCCCGTGCCGCGCACCGGAAGCCGACCGTTGCGTGGGGTAGCAGTCGTTCGTTGCGCTGGGTAGGCTCCGCGGATCACTATCCGGGGATTGTGTCGATCGTGTAACGAAAATGCGTTTCAGATTGCAGACGCATTTGGTGAATGGGGGTGTACCGAATGACATCGGTCCCGGCAGGCTCACAGCAGGGGGCGGAGGACGAGGTCGAGCCATCGATCCTGCGCAGAGCGGTTGCCGCGTCGGCCATCGGTAACGCCACCGAATGGTTCGACTACGGCGTCTACACGTACCTGACGGTCGAGCTCACGAACGCCTTCTTCCCGGGCGAACTGGGTTACCTGGGAACACTTCTCGGTTTTGCGATCTCCTTCGTCCTGCGCCCGCTGGGCGGCTTCGTGTGGGGCCCCCTCGGGGACCGGATCGGTCGCCAGCGAGTCCTCTCGCTCACGATCATCCTGATGGGTGTCGCCACGTTCCTGATCGGCGTGATCCCGTCCTTCGAGACGATCGGCTGGGGCGCTCCCGCGCTGCTGTTCCTCCTGCGGATCGTGCAGGGCTTCTCCACCGGCGGTGAGTACGGCGGTGCCGCGACCTTCATGGCCGAGTACGCCCCGGACAAGAAGCGCGGCTTCTGGGGCAGCTTCCTGGAGTTCGGTACCCTCGCGGGCCTCACCCTGGCCGTCCTGGTGGTCTTCGGCCTGGAGAGTGCGATCGGCGAGCAGGCGATGCTCGACTACGGGTGGCGGATCCCGTTCATGGTCGCGCTGCCGCTGGCGATGATCGGTCTCTATATCCGGACCAAGCTGGAGGACACCCCGGTCTTCCGGGAGCTGGAGGCGTCCGGCGAGTCCGAGACCGCCGCGACCGGGGCGCTGAGGGACCTGGTCGTCCGCTACTGGCAGCCGATCCTGGCGCTGTTCGGTCTGGTCGTCGCGCTGAACGTCATCAACTACACGCTGCTCACGTACATGCCGACCTACCTGCAGACCACGATCGGGATGGAGTCGGCGGGCGCCGACACGCTGGCTGTCGTCGGGCAGGTGATCATGATGCTGCTCATCCCGTTCGCGGGTACGCTGTCGGACCGGATCGGTCGTAAGCCGTGCTGGTGGATCTCGCTGATCGGCATCTTCGTCCTGGCCATCCCGATGTACATGCTGATGGCGCAGGGGCTGGCCTGGGCGATCGTCGGGTTCACCGTGCTTGGCCTGATCTACCTGCTGCAGCTGGGCACGATCTCGGCGACCTTCCCGGCGATGTTCCCGACGCACGTCCGGTTCGCCGGCATGGCGATCTCGTACAACCTGGCGACGGCCGCGTTCGGGGGGACCGCGCCGCTGGTGAACGAGGCGGTCGTCGAGTCGACCGGGGACGTGCTGTTCCCCGCGTACTACATGATGGGGTCCTGTGTGATCGGCATGATCGCGCTGTACTTCGTCATCGAGACCAAGGGGATGTCGATCAAGGGTCGGGAGATTCCGGGTCTTGCCGAGCACCGGGAGCGGCGGGCCGCCAAGGCGCGCTCCTGACCCCGTTGCGCACGGCCTACCGGGCCTGTCTCCGCAGGTCGGAGGCGGGCCCGGCGTCGTGTCAGCAGCCGCTCGACGTCCCGCCCAGCCGTGCGGCACCGGCCGCACCCCACCGAAGACCAACGATGGCGACGACGACCAGACCGTCGAGGGGCATCGGTGGATTCTGGCTGGGACGGCCGAGCTGATAGGCGTTGCCGGCTGTCAGCCTGAGTCGTGTACGCGCCCTCGGGGCCTGAAACGCCGGTAACCGACGCCGGCCAGACCCATCAGCACCAGCACGCTCACCGCGCCGATCATGGCGCGGAGCCAGATCGGAGTCTCGACCGGGAGCAAGAGCGTAGGCCACATACCACTCACGAAGGCGGCCACCATGCACACCAGTGCGCGGATCCCCGGTGACATCCCGTCGTCGAACGTGAGCCAACGCGACAACGACCTGCTCATGATCCGAACTGTAGGTCACCGGTCGCACGGGCGCAGGGTGTTGTTGACGCTGCCCCGCAGCCGGACCGCCGAGCTCGAGACGGAAGGTCGGCAGCCCCGGTCGTGCTGCGGACGCCGTCGTCAGCGGGCCACCCAACCACGTGGCAGCGGCCGGTGCCCGGCCCGGTCGGCGATCCACAGCCAGGCCCAGCAGACCGCGCCGTCCGGCAGCGTGATCCGGATCCGCCGGTACTCCGGCCCTTCGTAGCGGTCCAGCACCGGTAGCGCGGCGACCGGGTCGGCCAGCTCCACCACGTACCCGGGTACGCCGTCGCCGCCGAGGGTCAGCGCGGGGTAGCCGTGTCCGGTGTCGGCGACGGCCGCGTCCGGTAGTACCGCCGCACGCGGTGTGCTCCCGGGAGCGGCGTGCTCCGCGATCTGCCCCCAGGCGTCCTCGCCGGGCATCAGCGAGCCGTAGACGAATACCCGCGACGGCCAGGCGTCGGGATCCGGGACACCGTCGACCGTCACCGCGTCCAGCCCGTCGCCGCTGGGTACCCCGCGCAACGACCGGGCCGCGACCTGGCCCACGGCCGAGCACGGCACCGCAGCACCGTCGACCAGCAGTGGACGCCGGTCGGTGCGCTGCTCACCGGTGGGCTCGACCGGCGCGACGTAGGCGTAGGGCCGGTCGATCACCCCGCCGCCGTCGGTCAGCCGGACGGCGCCGGTCGCGACCCGGGCCAGCCGGTAGCGCGGCGGGTCCGCCGTGCGCCCCTCGACGGCGTCGAGCGCCGCGAACTGGTCCGGCGCGGCCAGCCAGAGTGCATGCGTCTCGACCGCGCCGGGCGCGGCGACGAGGGTGGCCGGGCGCTGGCCGTCGACCACCCGGTGCCCTGCCGACCACACCGCGGAGAGCTCCTCGGTGCGGACGTGCAACACCACGACCGGTCCGGTCAGGCCCCGTTCGGCGCGCATCCAGGAGATCTTCGACGGGTTCGCGTTCGACCCGTAGGCCAGAACCGGCACCCGCCCGGCCGAGGGCGCCACGCCGCGCTCGCGCAGCCACCCGTCGAGGCAGACGCCGTCCACCCGCAGGCCCGACGGCACCGACGGGTCCGCCCGGAGCTGACGGGTCACACCGGCCCCGTCGGCGGGATCCTCGTGCACGAACGACACCGGCGGCCGGAGCCCCGGGTACGGATCGGCCGGGAACAGGGTGTCCGGCCACGGGGGCGGGATGTCCGGCGTCATGTGCGACGACGGTAGATCACGGACCGGGCGCAGGTGTACCGATGCCAGGTCCGATCCGGTCCACACGGGTTCCCGTCGTTCACACGAGGTCCGATCCCGTGTGGATGACGGGAACCCGTGTGATCGGCGGCCGGTGGGCTACGCCGGGGCCGAGGTGTCCTCCGGCGTCGCGATCCCGTAGCCGCGGATCTTGCGGTAGATCGTGGCCCGGGACATGCCCAGCCGGCGGGCCGCCTCGGCCTTGTTGCCGTCGGCGTCGAGCAGTGCGTCGACGATCGCGTCGCACTCGATCGACTCCAGCGGGGTGAGCACCCGACGGGTCAGTGCCCGGGTCTCCGGCGGCAGGTCCTCCGGCCGGATCACACCGGTCCGCCGGCGCGCCACGACCTTGCGCAGCACCTGGTAGAGCTGCTCGACGTTGCCCGGCCAGCGGTTGCGCATCAGCACCCGCATCGCCGCGGGTGAGCAGCTCAGGTCGGAGCCGCGGGTCAGCCGGGTCAGCAGGTAGGGCACCAGCTCGCCGACGTCCTCCACGTGGTGTCGCAACGGCGGCACGTCGATGGTCCGCGGGAACGCCCGCAGCAGGGTGTCCACCTCGGGCGAGGTGTCCTCGACGGTGTTGCCGGCGGCGCTCGCCGACCGGGTCGCCACGACCCACGGCCGCTCGTGGTCGGTGGACTCGCGCATCGGCTCCAGCGCGTCGGCCAGCGCGGTCGCCGCGGACGGGGAGAGCTTCTCCACGTCGCGCAGCACCAGCGTGCCGCCCGCCCCGGTCAGCTCGTCGTGCACCTCGCCCAGCCAGCGCGGGCAGAAGTCGGCGGCGTCCAGCACCCGGACGTGCCCGGCGGCGGAGTGCAGGTGGTGGGTGGCCCGGGCCAGCGTGGTCCGGCCGGAGCCGGGCTCGCCCTGCAGCACCACCCACTCGTTCGTGCGGAAGTGCCGGTCCACCGACTGCGCGCACTTCGTCCACAGCGCCCCGGACCCGACGGCGGTGGGCAGCACGGTGGTGATGGTGGGGTGCGCGGGCCGCCCACCACCGGACGGCTCGCGGGAGGTCAGCGTCACCTGCAGCACCCCGCCGGAGGAACCGGGTTCGGACCAGCTCGGCCGGCACTGCACCCGGGCGGTCGCCCCGCTGGGCAGGTCGACGACGAGCTGCCGGGAGCGCCCGCCGCGCAGCGCCTCGGTCGCCCCGGCCAGCAGCCCGACCTGGTCTCCGGGGGCGATCAGCTCCCGGGCCCGGTCGTTCATCATCACCAGGTCGTCGCCCACGGCGAGCACCGGGGTGTTCCCGGCCCGCTGCACCGCGGCCAGGTAGTCGTGCAGCAGCGTCAGCTCGTGCCGGCCGGAGGCGGCCAGCAGCGCCTCCTCGATCCGCCGGGCGGTGGTGGACGCCGTGGCGACCATCAGCGCGTTGGCCTCCCGGCGCCAGCAGGTCAGGTCGACCACGCCGAGGATCTTCCCGGTCACCGGGTGCCGGATCGGGGCGCCGGCGCAGGCCAGGTTCTCCAGATGGTCGACGAAGTGCTCGTGCCCGAACACCTCGGTCGGCCGGCGCCCCTCCAGCGCCGTGCCGATGCCGTTGGTCCCGACGTGCCGCTCGGCGTAGGAGAACCCCGGCGCGAGCCACACCCGGTCCAGGTGCTGGGTGAGCGCGGAGTCCCCGGTGCGCCGGTCCAGGACGACGCCGTCGTGGTCGCAGAGGATCAGGCTGACCGGCTCGGTGGCGAACTGGTCGGCCAGCTCGGAGACGATCGGCCGGGCCGCGCGGACCAGCGGGCTGTCCGGCTCGGCGTCGAGTTCGGGGAGGTCGATCGAGTCCGCCGGGACGTCCATGTCCCGGGACCGGATCCAGGACGCCAGGATCGGCGCCCGGACGGCGTCCGAGAACCGGTCGCCGCGGTGCAGGAACGCCTCGCGCGCGGCGGCGATCCGCTCGGCCGGCACCGCGGACGCGGCGGTCAGGGCGCCGCCGGCGGGCGACCCGGATGCCGGTTCACGCATGGTCGTACCGCCCCGACCGTCGTCCGGCCCGGGGGTCGCGTGCGGCGGGGCTGTCAATGAGGGCCTCCTCGCCTGCGCCGAGATCGGGACGTACACCCCGCGATCGGGCGCTGAGCAGCGGTGACCCGCTTCGACGCAGGGTGTGACGGCGACGGTACGCGCCGTGCGAGGAAGATCACCATAGTCGGCGATCCAGCCTCGTCTCATATTGAGACCGCCGTCACTCGGTGTACCAGGTGTGATTCGCAGCACGGGCAGAACGACGTCGTTGCCGCGGGAGCCACCCGCGCCGCTGCGACACCGTGATTCCCGCGTTCGACCACGAACCCGGGGCACCCGCGCTCGTCCCGCGATCCGACCACATGACCCACCACCGTGAGGAGACGACGTGAGTCGGCAGAGCTTGGCGAAGGCTCACCAGAAGATCCAGGAACTCTCCTGGGAGCCGCTGTACCACGAGCCGTACATGAAGTACGGGACCGACTACACCTTCCGGAAGGCCGCGAAGAAGGATCCGCTCAAGCAGGTCCTGCGGTCGTACTTCCCGATGGAGGAGGAGAAGGACCACCGCGTCTACGGCGCCCAGGACGGTGCCATCCGCGGCAACATGTTCCGGCAGGTGCAGGAGCGCTGGCTGGAGTGGCAGAAGCTCTTCCTGTCGATCATCCCGTTGCCGGAGATCTCCGCCGCGCGCTCGATGCCGATGCTGTTCCACGCGGTTCCGAACCCGGAGCTGCACAACGGCCAGGCGATCCAGATGATCGACGAGGTTCGGCACAGCACGATCCAGCAGAACCTCAAGCGCCTGTACATGAATAACTACATCGACCCGGCGGGCTTCAACAACTCGCTGAAGAACTTCCAGACGGACTACTGCGGCACCATCGGCCGTCAGTTCGCCGAGGGGTTCATCACCGGTGACGCGATCACCGCGGCGTCGATCTACCTGACCATCGTCGCCGAGACCGCGTTCACCAACACGCTGTTCGTGGCGATGCCGGCGGAGGCCGCCGCCAACGGCGACTACCTGCTGCCGACGGTGTTCCACTCGGTGCAGTCCGACGAGTCGCGGCACATCTCGAACGGCTACGCGACCCTGCTGATGGCCCTGTCCGACGAGGACAACCGCCAGCTGCTCGAGCGCGACCTGCGCTACGCGTGGTGGAACAACCACCGGGTCGTCGACGCCGCGATCGGCACCTTCATCGAGTACGGCACGAAGGACCGCCGCAAGGACCGCGAGTCCTACGCGGAGATGTGGCGTCGATGGATCTACGACGACTACTACCGCTCGTACCTGCTGCCGCTCGAGAAGTACGGCCTGGTCATCCCGCACGACCTGGTCGAGGAGTCCTGGAACCAGATCTGGAACAAGGGCTACGTCCACGAGGTCGCGCAGTTCTTCGCCACCGGTTGGCTCGCCAACTACTGGCGGATCGACGGCATGACCGACGAGGACTTCGAGTGGTTCGAGTACAAGTACCCGGGCTGGTACGACCGCTACGGCAAGTGGTGGGAGAACTACAACCGCCTCGCCAAGCCGAACGGCCACCACGCGATCGTGGCCGAGGATGTCGACTACGTGTACCCGCACCGCTGCTGGACCTGCATGGTCCCGTGTCTGGTGCGTGAGGACATGGTCATGGACCAGGTGGACGGTCAGTGGCGTACCTACTGCCACGAGGTCTGCCACTGGACCGACGCCGTCGCCTTCCGGCCCACCTACCAGGGTCGCGAGACCCCGAACATGGGCAAGCTCGTCGGCCACCGCGAGTGGGAGACGCTCTACCACGGCTGGAACTGGGCCGACGTGGTCAAGGACATGGGCCACGTGCGCGACGACGGCCACACGCTGACCGCCCAGCCGCACCTGGACCTGGACCCGAAGAAGATGTGGAACCTGGACCACATGCGGCGGATGCCCGCGTTCGCGAGCCCGAACGTGGTGCTCAACGAGATGAGCGACGACGAGCGCGCGGCGTTCGCGGCGGACTACGTCCGCCAGGGGCCGGCCGGCCGGCCCGCGCCCACCGACGCCTGAGCGCGGGTCAGGCGAGGGGGAGGGGCTCCCGTCACGCCATGACGGGGCCCTTCTCCCGCGGCCCGGCCGGGGGGTCGTCTTCCCCGGCCGGGTCATCCCGCCTCCCGCCACGGGCATCCGGGACACGTGTGGCCGGGACTGTCCGATACGTCGCGTTCATCGCAGAGAGGTGGTTCGGAGACCGTGGGTGACAAACACGTCGTGCGGTTCGAGCCGGTCGGTATCGAGATCGAGGTCGACGAGGACCAGAACATCCTCCGGGCAGCCGCCGAGCAGGGCGTCCAGCTCATGCACGGCTGCAAGGAGGGACAGTGCTCGGCCTGCAAGTCCTTCGTCCTCGAGGGAGAGGACATCGAGTACGACAGCTACTCGACGTTCGCGCTCCCCGACTACGAGAAGGAGGAGGGGCAGACGCTCCTCTGCCGGGCACACGCCTACGAGGACCTCACGATCGAGCTCCTCAACTACGACGAGGAGATCATCCGGTCCGGTCTCCCGCTCACCAGGGGCACGGTCGAGGTGGTGTCGAACGAACCGGTCACCCACGACATGCGCCACCTCACGGTCAAGCTGGTGGAGCCGTCCGAGATCAAGTTTTTCCCGGGGCAGTACATGGACTTCGTCGTCCCGGGGACCGAGGAGACGCGCTCGTTCTCGATGGCCAACACCCCCAACCGGGACGGGGTCTTCGAGTTCGTCATCAAGATCTACCCGGACGGCCTGTTCTCCGAGTACCTGGACCGGAAGGTCCAGGTCGGGGACCGGCTGCAGGTCGAGGCGCCGTTCGGGACGTTCACCCTGCGGCAGAACCGGAACTCCCCGCTGATCTTCGTGGGCGGCGGCGCCGGCATGGCGCCGGTGCTGGGGCTGCTGCGGGCGATGGCCGAGGGCGGGGTCGAGCGGCGCGCGTCCTTCTACTACGGCGCGCGGACGGCGCGTGACCTCTGCTTCGAGAAGGAGATCGCCGCGCTCGCCCCGCAGCTCACCGGCTTCCGGTTCGTTCCAGCGCTGTCCGACACGGACGGCCTCGACAGCGCGGACTGGGACGGGGAGACCGGTCTGATCACCGACGTGGTCAGGAAGCACGAGTCGGATCTGAAGGGAGTCGATGCCTACGTCTGCGGTCCGCCGCCGATGGTCGACGCGGCGGTCGCGACGCTGACCCAGCTGGGTGTGAGCGAGCAGAACATCTTCTACGACAAGTTCACCACGACCGGTGAACAAGAAGGCGAGGACGGACAGTGACCACCACCGAGAGCAGCACGTCGTCCGGTTCGCAGCGCAGCGTTCCCAAGCCCGTCTTCACCGACGCGGAGGCCGGGGCACGGGAGTTCCCGGACTCGAGTGCGAGCGCGCGCCGCTACAACTACTTCAAGCCCGCCAAGCGCAAGCAGACCCACTACGAAGACGTCACGGTCGAGGTCCAGCCGGATCCTCGGCACTACCTCGCACAGGGCTGGATCTACGGGTTCGCCAACGGCGAGGGCGGCTACCCGCTGCACTGGACCAAGCTGAAGGCCTGGGGCGTCGACGAACCCGAGCCGGCCCGCGGCATCGGTACCGGCGCCATGCACGTCAAGGACTGGCCCGCGCACGGCTGGCACGAGTTCCGGGACCCCAACGAGGAGTGGGAGCAGTCCCTCTACCGGTACAACGCGAACGTCGTCCGCCAGCTCAACCAGAACATCGACAACGCCCGCAACTCCAAGGCGTTCGAGATGTGGAACCCGAACTGGTCCACGTTCGTCGAGCGCAACGTCGGCGCCTGGATGCACATCGAGCACGTCCTCGGCCTGTACGTCTTCGCGGCGAACGAGCGGTCGGCGCCGACCAACATGCACAACACCGCGCTCGCCGCGAACTCCACCCGCAAGATCCGGTTCGCGCAGGACCTGGCGCTCTACAACCTGACGCTCTCCGAGGAGATCGACGGGTTCGACGGCGCGGCACACCTGGACGCCTGGAACAACGCGCCGGAGTGGCAGGGCGCCCGCAGGTTCACCGAGGCCCTCACCGCCGTGCGGGACGACTGGGCCGAGGCGATCTTCACGGCGAACATCGTGTTCGAGCCGCTGATCGGTGAGCTGTTCCGGTCGAACCTCGTGATGCAGTCCGCGGCCACGAACGGCGACTTCGTCACCCCGACGGTGATGGGTGCCGGCGAGTACGACTTCGCCATGCGTGACCTGCGCTGGACGCTCGCCTGCTTCGGGCCGCTGGTCACCGACCGGGAGTTCGCCGACCACAACCGCGAGCTCATGAACGGCTGGCTGCGGACCTACGTGCCGCAGGCGCTCGAGGCCGCCCGCACGATGCAGCCGATGTGGTCCCAGTCCGACTCGAAGCCGCCGACGTTCGAGGACTCCCTCGACCGTGCGAAGAACCGGTTCGCCGGGATCTGCACCGATCTCGGTCTCGACGTCCCCGAGGAGCTGAAGCAGTGACCAGCACCGACTCTCCGTTCAAGCAGGACAACACCGCGTCGAACATGTGCGGCTTCACCCTGATGAACAACCAGGTGGGCGCCGTGATCGCGACCGTCATGGACCGTCAGGACAACGTGACCGTCACGCACCTGCCCTCGATGATCCGCATCGACGGCACGGGCATGTTCGAGCTCGACTACGCGGCGCTCGACGAGGAGGCCGGCGAGGAGGACGGCTGGTTCGACGCCGCCGAGTTCGAGGAGAACATGTCCACCCACTACGGGCGGATGGTGCACCTCGACGACAAGACGATCATGTTCGCCAACCCTGAGGACGCCGCCGAGTACATCGACTTCGACCTGGAGCCGGTGAACTGACGCCACCGGCGTTTCCCAGTACGAATCGCGTCGCGCCGCCCGGGACGACGACCCGGCGACGCCCCCCACCACGGGCCCGAGCCGGCTCGGGCGGTGCGACGCCGCTCGGACACGAGCACCGCGTTGATCCGCAACCGCGCACTGGACCAACTCTGTCTCCGGGAGGACTCCCACCATGGCCAAGGAACTCCGCTTCGGCGCCGAAGGCCGGCACCTGCTGCAGGCCGGTGTCGACCAGCTGGCCGAAGCCGTCAAGAGCACGCTCGGCCCGAAGGGCCGCAACGTCATCCTGGAGAAGATCACGGGCTCGCCCGAGGTCACGAACGACGGCGTCACCATCGCCCGCGAGATCCACCTGCGCGACCCGTTCGAGAACATGGGCGCCCAGATCGTCAAGGAAGCCGCGGTCAAGACCAACGACACGGTCGGCGACGGCACCACCACGGCCACCGTCATCGCCCAGGCGATCGTCCGTGAGGGCATGGCCGCGATCGGGCGCGGCGGCAACCCGGTACTGGTCAAGCGGGGCATCGACCTCGCCGTCGGGGCGCTGGTCGAGCACCTGCAGACCGTGGCGCACCCGGTGAGCACCGAGGAGGACTACGCCCGGGTCGCCGCGATCTCCGCGAACGACGACTGGACGATCGGCAACGTCGTGGCGAGGGCGCTGCACACCGTCGGCGACGACGGTGTCGTGACCATCGACGACGCCCCGGTCGGGGGTGTCTCGGTGTCCTTCGTGGAGGACTTCGAGTTCGAGAACGGTTACGTCTCGCCGTACATGGTGACCAACCCGGGCACGCTCGAGGCGATCGTCGAGAACCCCTACATCCTGTTCTCCGCGGGGAAGATCAAGGACGTCCAGCAGATCATGCCGGTGCTGGACCGGATCATGCGCAACGAGCGCCGCCCGCTGGTGATCGTCGCCGAGGCGGTCGAGGGCACCGCCCTGCAGATGCTCGTGCACAACCACGTCAACGGGCACTTCCAGGCCGTCGCGATCCAGGCGCCCGGGTTCGGGGAGAAGCGCATCCACCTGCTCGAGGACATGGCCGCGCTGTGCGGCGGCCAGGTGCACTCGAAGAGCTCCTCGTTCTCGCTGGAACAGATCGACATCGAGCACCTCGGCCGCGCCTCGCAGGTGCAGGTGACCAGCGACAGCACCACGATCATCGGGGGGCTGGGGGACAAGCAGAAGCTGGAGTACCGGCTCTCCCAGCTGCGCGCCGAGCTCGCCAGGGCCACCATCGGCACCGACGAGGACTTCTTCTCCGACCGCATCGCCCGGCTGTCCGGGAAGGCCGCGATCATCTCGGCCGGCGCGCCGACGAACGCCGAGGCCCGTGAGGTCCGGCACCGCGTCGACGACGCGCTGCAGGCCACCCGGGCCGCGGTCGCCGAGGGCATCGTCGCCGGCGGCGGCGCCGCGCTGCTGCACGCGGAGGCCGCACTGGACAGGATGGACGTCACCGGTGACTACCGGATCGGCGTGGAGATCGTCTGGCACGCGCTCAACGAGCCGGTGCACCTGATCGCCTCCAACGCCGGCTACGACGGCGACGAGGTGGTCAAGCAGGTCACCGCGAGTGCCGTCGACGAAGGGTTCGACGCCCTCGAGGGCCGCTACGGGAACATGATCGAGATGGGGATCATCGACCCGCTCCGGGTGGTCCGCTCCGCCCTGCAGAACGGTGCGTCGGTCGCCGGGCTGATCCTCACCACCAACTCGCTGGTGGCCGAGGAGCAGACGCCCTGGAACAAGGCACTGATGACGGAGTTCGGCGAGCTGGACGAGGGCATCCCGCAGCCCAGTCCGGACTCCAGCACGCCGCAGTCGCTGGGCATGGGCCCGTCGGTGGGCTGACCCGCCCGGCAGGTGGGACGGCGGATCGGCCCGGCCACGCCACGCGTGCGCCGGGCCGATCCGCGACAGAGCGAACGCAACGGCGGGTGGAGGACACAGTGGACGGCGGGCGGTTCGGCCGGGGGACCGGGCTCCCCCTCGTCGTGGACGCGCAGGTGCACGGCTGGGACGGTCGCCCGCACAACCAGGCCGGCCCGGCCGGCGAGCAGTTCGTCGCCGACCTGCACCACCGGCACCGGATGGTCGACCCGTCCCCGCGCCCGCTCCCCGACGACGCGTTCGGGCTGGTCACCCCGGATGCGCTGGCCGCGCACGTGCTGTCCGCTGTGGATCGGGCGGTGCTGGTGCCGGCGACCTTCTCCGACCTGTTCGTGCTCGGCTTCGCCGCGCCCGCCTGGCACGCCGAGCTGGCCGAGGAACATCCCGGACGGCTGGTCCTCTCCGGCGAGCTCGACCCGGCCGACCGGGCGCGGGCCCGCGGGATCGGCACCCAGGTCACGCGAGCCGGGTTCGGCGCCCTGACCGTGCTGCCCGCCCGCCGCCCGGAGACGGCGGTGTCGCTGCGCGGGTCCTGGTTGCGCCGCACCCTGATCCGGGCCGAGCAGGCGGGCGCGGGGGTGGTGCACCTCGGCGTCGCACCGACCGCACGGCCGCCGGTGGGCGCGCCGGACTGGGCGCACGCCGGTGTGGCCGAGGACGCCGGGCCGCGCCCGCGCTGGCCCGCATGGGCGGAGCCGGTGCGGGCCGGCTCCGCGCTCCCGGTCCGTACCCGGACCGCGGGCCCGCTGCCCGCCGGGTCGGTCGACGTCGCCGAGGTGCGGGAGCTGGCTGCCGCCCTGCCCCGGGTCCGGTTCGTGCTGGGCGCGGGCTCGGCGCCGACCGCCGCGCTCGTCCGGCTGGCCCGGTTGTCCAACGTGTACGTGCTGCTGACAGACCTGTTGATCGGGCTGCGCCGCAACCCGGAACCGGCCGCGGCCGCGCTCGGGGAGCTGCTCGCCGCGTTCGGTCCGGACCGGCTGATGTTCGGCAGCGGCTACCCGCTGGTGCGGCCGGCGCGGCTGATCCGGGAACTGATGACCTTCCGCTACCCGGACGCGTTGCGCGGGCGCTACCCCGAGCTGGACGACGACGTCCGCGAGGCGCTGCTCGGCGGCACGGCCGCGCGGCTGTACGGCCTGGATGTCCCGCAGGTGCCGCGCACCGTGCCGCGGCGGGCGCCGCGCCCGGTCGCGGCAGGGCGGGCGCCCCGGGTGCACTGAGCGTTCACCGGGGACGTTCCGAGCTACCTGCAGGGCCACCTGGCACCGGTCCCCGACGAGATCACCGTCCGGGACCTGCCGGTGACCGGTTCGTTGCCACCCGAGCTGATCGGGCGTTACCTGCGCAACGGACCCAACCCGCTACCGGGCCACGACCCCGGGCACTGGTTCGCCGGGGCCGGGATGCTGCACGGCATCCGGCTCCGCGACGGGCGCGCCGAGTGGTACCGCAACCGCTGGGTGGGTACCCGGCTCCTGGAGGGGAGCCCTACATCCGGCCGGACGGCACGTTCGACCTGGCCGTCGGCCCCGCCAACACGCACGTGGTCGAGCACGCCGGGCGGATCCTCGCGCTGGTCGAGAGCAGCTTCCCGTACGTCGTGCCCCCCGAGCTCGAGACCGTCGGCCCGGACGATTTCGGCGGCCGTCTCACGACCGCGATGACCGCGCACCCGAAGACCGACCCGGTCACCGGGGACCTGCACTTCTTCGGCTACGCCGTGCTGCCGCCCTACCTCGCCTATCACCGGCTCTCGGCCGGTGGCGAGCTCGTGACCAGCGCGGAGGTCGCCGTCGGGGCGCCGACGATGATGCACGACTTCGCGATCACCGATCGGCACACGGTGTTCCTCGACCTGCCGATGACCTTCCGGATGGCGGACGCGCAGCGGCCCGGCGCGGGCACCGCGTCTCGTCGGCGGTGTGGGGGATCGGCCTGATCGCCGAGGCGTTGCTGCGGCTGCCGCTGGTGTACCTGTTGCCGGTCCCGGTGGCGGTCGGGCTGTCCCAGGGCATGGCGATCGTGGTCCTGGCCGGGCTGGGGATCTGGAACGTCTGGTACGCCCGCCGGTTGCGCGGCGGGCCGCCGGAAGGGTGAGGACACTGGTCGGCTCCGCGGTCAGCGCTTCGGCGGGACAGGAGCTGCGGGACGAGCTGCTCCGGCTCCGGGGGTGAACCGGGCGGGATCCATCCGGACGATGTCGAAGCCGGTCCCGCCGTGCAGCGCCAGGTCCGCGGCGATCGAGCCGAAGACCGGTGCCATCTTGAACCCGTGACCGGAGAACCCGCACAGCACGATCACCTGCGGCGTGCCGGGCACCGGCCCGACGAGCGCCGTCCGGTCTGTCGTGTAGCCGTCCAGATGGACCTCGTGGCGGATCGGGGAGGGGTGCAGTCCCGGAAGGAACCGCTCGACCGAGTGTGTGACCGGGGCGAGCGCGTTCTCGGGGAGATCTCGGGTCAGCGCCCGAGCGTCCGGGAGCGGGGGCCACACGTCGGCGACCCCGGCCTTCACCGAGACACCGTCCATCACCGGGCAGCCGAACAGGTGGTGGCCGTCGGTGTCCCGGATGAACGCGGGGAAGACCTCCGGACGGTAGGCACGGGCGTCGATCGGCGCGAACCAGGTCAGGACGATCGGTTTGGGCGTCACCTCCGCGGACGGGACGAGCTCGCGGACCCACGGTCCCGTCGTCACCACGGCCCGGCGGGCCCGCCAGGTTCGCTCCGCGGTGACGACGGTGACGCCGTCGTTTTCGGGCTCGAGCGCCAGGACCGGCGTCCGCTCCAGCAGCCGGGCACCTGCCGCACGGGCGCGCTCGGCAGCGGTCAGCACGGCGAGCTCTGGCCGGAGCATCCCGCCCGCGGTGTCCAGGATCCCGATCTCCCCGGCGGCCGGAGCGTGCTGCGGGAACCGGTGGGCGAGCGCGTCCGGGTCGAGCGTCTCGTGCTCCAGGCCATGCTCCTCGACCGAGGCGCGGACGTTGCGCATCGGCTCGGTGTCCGGCAGGCCGATCGACAGACACCCCGTCGGGGTGAACAGCGGGCGCCCGGAGGTCCGGGTCAGCTCGACCCACATCTCACGGGCGCGGCGCAGCATCGGGACGTACTCGGAGCCTTCGTGGTAGGCGGCCCGGAACAGGCGCGACTCCCCGCCGGCGGCGCCGCGGTCGTGCGCTACGCCGTACTGCTCGAAGCCGATCACGTCGGCCCCGGCCTCGGCGAGCCGCCAGGCGGCCATCGAGCCCATCGTGCCGAGACCGACGACGGCGACATCGGCGTCGCGGGGGCGGTCCGCGCTCATGTGCTGCGCTCCGGGGTGGGGTCGGGTCTGCCGGCCCGGGTGCGGGTCCACCCGAACACGAAGGGCAGAACGAGTGCGACGAGCCCGGCGACCGTCCAGCCGACCGCCACCGTCCAACCCAGGCCGGCCAACACGAGCAGCGGCGCGACGGCGATGCTGCCGGTCTCGAGCGGTGCCACCGGGAGGTAGGCCAAGCCGAACTCCTCCAGGGTGCGACTGTCCAGATCGGGGTCGACCATGCGGAGCAGCGCGACCGACGTCGCGACGGCTCCGGTCGCCCAGCCCCAGGTGAACAGTGACTTCTCGAACCAGGCGCCGTGCATGACCGCCGGAGCGATCCAGCGGAACATCGCGAGGTTGACCGCGAGCGCGGCGAGGAACAGCAGGGTGAGCGGGAGCCAGTAGTCCGCGACCAGGCTGGGGGCGATCGACGCGATGCCGCAGACGATCAGAAGGTCGGTGCTCACCCCGGAGATGCTCTTGAGGGTGCGCTGGTCGCAGTACTGCCAGGCCGGGGTCCGACGTGCCAGTGCCTTGATGAGCAGGCCGGCCAGGAACGCGAGGACGAACACCGGCGCGGAGAACGACGGTACGAGCAGCTCGACGCCCTCGGCCGCGCCGTAACCGAGGACGGTGATCACCGCGACCAGGCAGACCTGCAGGCCCAGCGGCTCGATGGAGGAGGCCGAGGTCGTGGCGACACCGGTGGGCTCGCGGTCGCCAGGTGGTACGAGACCGGTGCGCAGGGTGGTGGGGAGCTCGTCGAACCGGCCGAGCCGACCGGTGTGCCCGCGCCGGGCACCCCAGTTCGCGATGGCGATCCCGCCGAGGACCCCTGCGAGCATGCCGACCGTGGCCGAGGTGAAGGCCAGCGAGCTCGCACCCTCCCAGCCGGCCTCGCCGAGCACCGAGCCGACTGCGGCGGCGGATCCGAAACCGCCCGCCCAGCCCGCGAACAGCAGGAGTCCGAACCCGTCCGGAGTGCCGAAGACCGGGACGAACAACGCGTAGGCCAGGACCATCCCGAGTCCGACCTGCAACGCGTACGTGGCGAAGGAGTACGCGGAGAATGCGGCGGTGGATCGGCCGAACCCGCGGGAACCAGGATCGTCGCCGAGGCCCAGGCACGCGAACACCACGGCGATCAGCACCGACGCGTAGGTTCCGAGCTGGTCGGAGAACGGTAGGACGCCGAGGACCTGGGGTCCGAGCAGCAGGCCGAGGAAGCCGGCGACGACGCTCGCCGGGAGCATCAGCCGCTGCGCGGACTCGACCCATCTCCTGACCAGCGTGCCGACGAGGAGCAGTCCGCCGATCATGCCGGCGTCGACCACCAGGAGCCAGGGTCCGTAGTCCATGCACACCTCCGTCCCGGACGGTCATAGCAACCGGGCCGGGGTGACCGGAAGGCCTGTGCCATATCGATCGGCGACGACGTCCTGCAGGACTCGCCACGGTCACGCTCTCCGGAGGCGCCGTCCTCGCGGGATGCGGGAGCCCGCAGGAGAGCGGCTCGGGGCGGGCGGCGACCCGGCACCGGCCGGTACCGGTATGGCCCGAGGCGTGATCGGCCCCCGGCTGGAGCAGATCTTCCCCGGGACGGGGGCGATGCCAGGCTGAGGAGGTGCCCCGTTCCCTGACCTCGCTCCCGTTCCGGCTGCTCCTGGTCGCCACCGCGCTCGGCTTCGGCGGATACGCCCTGCTGCTGCCGGTGGTGCCGCTGTGGGTCGCGCGCGGCGGCTCCGGGGAGTTCGGGGCCGGGCTCACCACCGGCGTGCTGATGGCGGTCACCGTCGGCACCCAGCTACTGGTGCCCGCGCTGCTGCGCCGGGTCGGGCACCGCCCGGTGCTCCTCGCCGGGTCGGTGCTGCTCGGACTGCCGACGCCGCTGCTGGCGCTGTCCGCCGATCTCGCGCCGGTGCTGGCGATCTCCGCGCTGCGCGGGGTCGGGTTCGGCCTGGCGACGGTGGCCGGCAGCGCGCTGGTGGCCGAGCTCGTGGAGCCGTCCGCGCACGGGCGGGCCTCGGCGCGCTACGGCTACGCCGTCGGCGTCCCGCAGCTGGCGTTCCTGCCGGCGGGCGTCGCCGTGGTCGACGTCCTCGGGTTCGAGGGGGTGTTCCTGGTCGCCGGGATCACGCCGGTGGCCGGCGCGCTGGTCGTGGCGTTCCTGCGGGGCCCGCACCGGGTGCGCACGGCTTCCCGACGGGCCGGCGGCACCGGCCCGGGCCCCGGCTCCGGGCCGGTCGAGGCGCGGGCGGCGGGCACCGGACACCCGCGGGAGCACCGGCGCAGGCTCCCGGCCGTCCCGGTGCTGGCCATGCTGACCTGCTCCACCGCGCAGGGCGGCGTGATCACCTTCGCCCCGCTGGTCGCGCCGGGCGCCCGGTTCGCGGTGCCGGCGGCGCTGTTCGCGACCGCACTCGGCGCGCTGGTCGGACGCGGTGTCGCCGGGGCGCGCACCGACCGGAGCGGGCGTCCCGGCGCCCTGCTGCCGGTCGGGACGCTGGTCGCCGCGGCCGGGATGCTCGGCGTGCTGGCCGCCCCGCTCGCCCCGGTGTTGCTGGTGCTGGCCGCGGCCGCGGTCGGGTTCGGGTTCGGGCTCGTGCAGAACGACGCGATGGTCACCCTGTTCGCCGCGGCCGGACCGCTGCACTACGGCGCGGCCAGCGCGGCGTGGAACATCGCCTACGACGCGGGAACCGGCCTCGGCGCCTCCGGTCTGGGCGCGATCGCCGAGCCGTTCGGTTTCGCGGCCGCCTTCGGCACGACGGCCGCCGTCCTGCTCGTCGCCACCCCGCTGCTGCGGCGCCGGCGACCGGTCGGGTAGCACCTCGCCCCGGCCGGCCCCCGCCCGCCGGAGCGGACACGGGACGGGGCAGGCCGGACACGGGACGGGCCCGGCACCGCCGAGGCGGTACCGGGCCCGTTCGCGTCGAGCAGGGGTCAGGATCCGTTGCGGATCCACTCCTCCAGGTGCGGGGCCTCGTCGCCGATCTTCGTCGAGTCGCCGTGGCCGGTGCGGACCTGGGTGTCGCCGGGCAGGGTCAGCAGCGTGGTCCGGATCGACTCGATGATCGTGTCGAAGCTCGAGTACGACCGCCCGGTCGCGCCCGGCCCGCCCTGGAACATGGTGTCGCCGGTGAACACGACGCCCAGCTCCGGTGCGTAGAGACAGGACGATCCCGGCGAGTGGCCCGGGGTCTGCAGCACCCGCAGGTCGACCCCACCCGCGGACAGCAGCTGGCCGTCGGCGAGCTCGCCGTCGGGCTTGCGGTCCGGCCAGGTCATGTCCCAGAGGACCATCTCGGCCGGGTTGAGCAGGA
Source organism: Pseudonocardia nantongensis (assembly GCF_046546495.1). Lineage (NCBI taxonomy): Bacteria > Bacillati > Actinomycetota > Actinomycetes > Pseudonocardiales > Pseudonocardiaceae > Pseudonocardia > Pseudonocardia nantongensis. The sequence continues at coordinate 73,319 of NZ_JBKGXT010000023.1, forward strand.
TCGGCGCGTCGAACCGCTCGGCCAGGGCCGGGGCCTGGTTGACGTGGTCGTCGTGCGCGTGGGTGCACACGATCGCCTTGACCCGGCGGTCGCCGACCGCGGCGGCGACGGCGGTCGCGTCGTGCGCGGCGTCGATGATGAACACCTCGCGCTCGTCGCCGACGATCCAGACGTTGTTGTCGACGTCGAAGCTGCCGCCGTCGAGGTTGAACGTGCCCGAGGTGACGACGTGGTCGATCGGTGCCATCAGAAGATCACCACCGAACGCAGGACCTCGCCCTTGTGCATCTTGTCGAACGACTGCTCGACGCCGTCCAGGGAGACCTCGTCGGTGACGAACTTGTCCAGCGGGAACCGGCCCTGCAGGTACAGGTCGACGTACATCGGGAAGTCCCGGCTGGGCAGGCAGTCGCCGTACCAGGACGACTTCAGCGCCCCGCCCCGGCCGAAGAAGTCGATCAGCGGGATCTCCGGGACCTTCAGGTCCGGGGTGGGCACGCCGACCAGGACGAGGGTGCCGGCCAGGTCGCGGGCGTAGAACGCCTGCTCGTAGGTCTCCGGACGGCCGACCGCCTCGACGACGACGTCCGCGCCGTTGCCGTCGGTGTAGCCGCGGATCGCCTCGACCGTGTCCTCCTCCTTCGGGTTCACGACGTGCGTGGCGCCGAAGTCCTGGGCCCACTTCAGCTTCCGTGGGTCGGTGTCCACCGCGATGATCGTGGTGGCGCCGGCCAGCTTCGCCCCGGCGATCGCCGCGTCGCCGACGCCGCCGCAGCCGATCACCGCGATCGACTCGCCGCGGCCGATGCCACCGGTGTTCACCGCGGCGCCCAGCCCGGCCATCACGCCGCAGCCGAGCAGCCCGGCGACCTTGGCCGGTGCCTCCGGGTCGACCTTGGTGCACTGGCCGGCCGCGACGAGCGTCTTCTCGATGAACGCGCCGATGCCCAGTGCAGGCGACAGCGCGGTGCCGTCGGACAGGGTCATCGGCTGCGTCGCGTTGTGCGTGTCGAAGCAGTACTGGGGCTTGCCCTTCTTGCAGGCCCGGCACACCCCGCAGACCGCTCGCCAGTTCAGGACGACGTAGTCGCCCGGTTCCAGGTCGGTGACCCCGTCACCGATCGACTCGACGATGCCGGCCGCCTCGTGCCCGAGCAGGAACGGGAACTCGTCGTTGATGCCACCGTCGCGGTAGGCCAGGTCGGTGTGGCAGACCCCGCAGGCCTGGATCTTCACCACGGCCTCACCCGGACCGGGGTCCGGGACGGTGATCGTCTCGACCGTCACCGGATCGCCCTTGGCGCGGGCCACGACCCCGCGTACCTGCTGTGCCATGTCGTACCACTCCACTCGTCGACGAGGACGCATGCTCGGATCGCGACTCTGGCATGGGTTCGGGGCGATGTCTCGCCGGGCTCGGGATAAACATGTGTTACCCGCGAGTCACCCCGGTTGCGGCTCACCGTCCGGTGAGGTCTCCCCGTGGCGGTGGGTGGCCGGTACGGTCCCGATCGTGAGCGTCGGAACGGTTCCACCCCCGCCCGCACTGCAACTCGGAGCGGTCGCCGGCGCCGGTCGTCCCGGTGGTTCCCGGATCGCCTGCCCGCTGCCGGACGGCGGGTTGCTCGACGTGGGGTCGCTCGCCACCGCCCAGCGCGGCCCGAACCCCGAGCTGCTCACCGCCCCGAACCTGGACCGGCTGCTGGAGGCGGGGCGCGGCGCGTGGCGGGAGATCTGCGAGTGGCTCGCGACCTGGCGTGCCGACCCGGAGCGCAGCGCGTCGTACCGGTTGCCGGACGAGGGGCTGGTGCCGGTGCTGCCGTTCACCGTCGCCGACTACGTCGACTTCTACGCCTGCGAGCAGCACGCCCGGAACGCCGGGCTGATCTTCCGCCCGGACGCCGAGCCGCTCACGAAGAACTGGCGGCACATGCCGGTCGGCTACCACGGGCGGGCCGGGACGGTGCGGGTCAGCGGCGGCACCGTGACTCGGCCGTCCGGCCAACGTGGACCGGGCGACTTCGGGCCGAGCGGCCGGCTGGACCTGGAGGCCGAGCTCGGCTTCGTGCTCGGCGGTACGGCGCCCGGCCCGGTGACCGTGGACGCCGCCGCCGAGCACGTGTTCGGCGTCGTCCTGCTCAACGACTGGTCGGCCCGCGACATCCAGGGCTTCGAGACCCGGCCGCTGGGGCCGCACCTGGGCAAGTCGTTCGCCACCTCGATCTCGGCGTGGGTCACCCCGATCGAGGAGCTGGCCGCCGCCCGGGTCCCGGTGCCCGCGCACGACCCGGAGCCGCTGGGGTACCTGACCCCGGGTGGCCCGCACGGGGCGCGCGGGCTGGACCTGGAACTGACCGTGCACCTCAACGGGCACCGGATCGCCGACCCGCCGGCCGCGGACCTGTACTGGTCGCCCGAGCAGCTGGTCGCGCACCTGACGTCGAACGGCGCCGGCCTGCGGTCCGGCGACCTGCTCGGCTCGGGCACCGTCTCCGGACCGGAGCGCGACGGCTTCGGCTCGATGCTGGAACTGGCCTGGAACGGGGCCGACCCGGTCGTCCTGCCGGGGGGGACGCGCAGCTGGCTGGAGGACGGCGACGAGGTCGTGCTCTCCGCGACCGCGCCCGGCACCGGCGGCGGCCGGGTGTCGCTGGGGGAGGTGCGCGGCCGGATCCGGCCCGCCGCCTGAACGTCCGGTGTGGACACCGACGTCAGCGCCGCAGCGGGTCCGGGGCGCCGAGCGCGCGCTCGATCAGCGGCGGGATCTCCCGCTTGCCCGAGCCGTCGACGGCGATCACGACGTAGGTGGTGCGGGCCGAGCAGGTGACCGTGCCGTCGTCCCGGCGGACCTCGAAGTCCAGGTCGAAGCTGGTGGTGCCGAGCCGGGCGGTGGACACCGCGATCGCGACGTCCTCGCCCCACCCGATGCCGGACCGCCAGTCGATCTCGGAGCGCACCAGCTGGACGTCGTAGCCGGCGTCGAGCATCGATCGGTACGTGAGGAAGCGGGCCTCCAGGAACTCGGTCACCGCCTCGTCGAACCAGGCCAGGTACCAGGCGTTGAACACCACGCCCTGCGCGTCCACCTCGTGGTAGCGCACCCGCACCGGGAACTCGAAGGTCGCCATGGAGCGATACTAGGGCGACGAGACCGAGATCACCCGGTTCGCGAGCCGCGGTCTTCGGCGCTCGCCCGGGTCCGGATCGTCCGGTTGACCGCGCGGCCGAAGGCCGCGACGACCCCCTGCACCGTGATCGGCTTGAGCCGGGAGAACCCGGCCGCGAGCCGGCTGCGCTCGTCGGCCGGGCGCCCGCGGTCCCGGTAGGGCTGCAGCACCCGGTCCTGGAACAGCACCATCAGGTCCTCGGCCAGTGCCGTGGTGTGCCGCTCGATCAGCGCGTGCGCCTGCTGCCACAGCTCCGGGGTCAGCCCGGAGTCGAGCGCCTCCAGGGCCGACCCCAGTGCGATCGCGCCGTGCAGCCGGACCGCGGCCGGGGCGCCGTCGGGCAGCCGGGTCAGGGCGCCCAAGCTCTCCAGGCAGGCGACGTCGTCGTCGGACAGCGGGCGGCCCGCGCGCCGGTCCAATTCGGATCGGCTCAGCTCCTCGCCGCGCTCCGGGACCCACGGGGTCAGCAGTGCCCGCTGCAGGGCCAGCTCCTCGGGGGCGACGTCGTGCGGGATCCGCTCCAGCTGCCGCTCGATCGCGGCCAGCGTGAAGCCCAGCCCGGTCAGCTCGCTGATCAGCTCCAGCCGGGCCCGGTGCCCGGTGTCGTAGAGGCCGGTGCGCCCGCGCAGCCGCGGGGCCGGGATCAGGCCCTTGCCGGCGTAGAAGCGGATGGTGCGCACCGAGACGCCGGTCCGCTCGGCCAGCTGGTCGACGGTCAGCAGCTGCCCGTCGGGCGTGGTCTCGGGGGGCGACGCGGCGGACATGGCCAGCAGGCTACGTGCGCACGGCGGGATGTGACAGTCTTGATGTGGCATCGGTGCTGTCACATCATCGGTTCGATGCCTTGACCCACGTGACAGCACTGCTGTAACAAAAGCTACCAGCAAGTAGCAGGCGTCGGCGCCGTGCCGCGCCTCGCGTTGGGAGACCCAGCGCCCGACCACCCACGAGAGGTTCGGATGAGCGAGATCCCCGAGGCCTACATCTACGATGCGATCCGCACACCGCGCGGCCGGGGCAAGGCCTCCGGTTCGCTGCACGAGGTCAAGCCGATCTCCCTGGTGGTCGGTCTGATCGACGAGATCCGCACGCGCAACCCCGAGCTGGACCCGGCCGTCGTCGACGACCTGGTGCTGGGCGTCGTCTCCCCGCTGGGCGACCAGGGTGGCGACATCGCCAAGACGGCGGCCATCGCCGCCGGGCTGCCGGACACCGTTGCCGGGGTCCAGCTCAACCGGTTCTGCGCGTCCGGCCTGGAGGCGGTCAACACCGCCACCCAGAAGGTGCGCTCCGGCATGGAGGAGATGGTGCTCGCCGGCGGCGTCGAGGCGATGAGCCGGGTGCCGATGGGCTCCGACGGCGGCGCATGGGCGATGGACCCGGACACCGCCTACGAGACCGGCTTCGTGCCGCAGGGCATCGGTGCCGACCTGATCGCCACCCTCGAGGGCTTCTCCCGGACCGACGTCGACACCTTCGCCGTCGAGTCGCAGACCCGCGCCGCGAAGGCGTGGGCCGACGGCCGGTTCGCGAACTCGGTGATCCCGGTCAAGGACCGCAACGGGATGACCGTGCTGGACCGCGACGAGCACATCCGGGCCGGTGCGACGGTCGACGCGCTGGGCGGGCTCAAGCCGTCCTTCGAGATGATGGGCAACGACGGCGGGTTCGACGCGGTGGCGCTGCAGCAGTACCATTGGGTCGAGAAGATCGACCACGTGCACCACGCGGGCAACTCGTCCGGCATCGTCGACGGTGCCGCGCTGACGCTGATCGGCACCGAGGCCGCCGGGAAGGCGAACGGCCTGACCCCGCGGGCCCGGATCGTGTCCACCGCACTGTCCGGCGCCGACCCGACGATCATGCTGACCGGTCCGGCGCCCGCCTCGAAGAAGGCACTGGCCAAGGCCGGCCTGACGGTCGACGACATCGACCTGTTCGAGATCAACGAGGCGTTCGCCGCGGTAGCCCTGCGCTACATGCGCGACATGGGCATCTCGCACGAGCAGACCAACGTCAACGGTGGCGCCATCGCGATGGGCCACCCGCTCGGCGCCACCGGCGCGATGATCCTCGGCACCCTGGCCGACGAGCTCGAACGCCGCGACCTGCGCCGTGGCCTCGCCACGCTGTGCGTGGGCGGCGGCATGGGCATCGCCACCGTCGTCGAGCGCGTCTGAGCCCCTCTCCCGGACTTCGGAAGGAACACACAGTGAGTGAGCAGAAGGCCGTCCGCTGGGAGAAGGACGCGGACGGGATCGCGATCGTCACCCTCGACGACCCGGGACGCAGTGCCAACACCATGAACGACCGCTACAAGGCGGCCATGGGCGAGGTCGTCGACGAGCTCGTCGCGGCGCGCGACGACATCACCGGCGTGATCGTCACGTCGGCGAAGAAGACCTTCTTCGCCGGCGGCGACCTGCAGCAGCTCTCGGCCGCCGGGCCGGACGACGCGCCGCAGGTGTTCGAGAACGTCACCGAGGTCAAGGCACAGCTGCGCAAGCTGGAGACCCTCGGCAAGCCGGTGGTGGCCGCGATGGCGGGCACCGCGCTCGGCGGCGGGCTGGAGATCGGCCTGGCCTGTCACCACCGGGTCGGGCTCGACGCCAAGGGCGTCGTCTACGGCCTGCCGGAGGTCACCCTGGGCCTGCTGCCCGGGGGCGGCGGCGTCACCCGCATCACCCGGCTGCTGGGCATCGCGAACGGCTTCATGAACGTCCTCGCGCAGGGCCAGCGGCACAAGCCCGCCAAGGCGCTCGAGACCGGGATCATCGACGAGCTGGCCACCTCCCCGGAGGAGGTGCTGTCCAAGGCCAAGGAGTGGATCAAGGCGAACCCGGAGGCGGCGCAGCCCTGGGACCGGCCGAAGTACAAGATCCCCGGCGGCACCCCGGCGAGCCCGTCGCTGGCCTCGATGCTGCCGGCGTTCCCGGCGAACCTGCGCAAGCAGCTCAAGGGTGCGCCGATGCCGGCGCCGCGCAACATCCTGGCCGCGGCCGTCGAGGGCACCCAGGTCGACTTCGACACCGCGCTGCGGATCGAGAGCCGCTACTTCGCCGAGCTCGTCACCGGCCAGGTCTCGAAGAACATGACCAAGGCGTTCTTCTTCGACCTGAACGCGATCAACGGCGGCAAGTCCCGCCCGGACGGCCCGGCCCAGTGGGCGCCGACCAAGGTCGCCGTCCTCGGCGCCGGGATGATGGGCGCGGGCATCGCCTACGTCTGCGCCCAGTCCGGCTGGGAGGTCGTGGTCAAGGACGTCTCGCGCGAGGCCGCCGACAAGGGCAAGGCCTACTCGCAGGGCCTGGTCGAGAAGGGCGTCCAGCGCGGCAAGGTCACCCAGGAGAAGGGTGACGCGCTGCTGGGCCGGATCACCCCGACCGACGACTACGCCGACCTCGCCGGCTGCGACGCCGTCATCGAGGCCGTGTTCGAGTCCGTCGAGCTCAAGCAGGAGGTGTTCCGGGAGGCGGCGAAGTACATCAACACCGACGCGCTGCTCTGCTCGAACACCTCGACGCTGCCGATCACCGAACTCGCCAAGGGCGTGGACCGGCCGGACGACTTCATCGGCCTGCACTTCTTCTCGCCGGTCGACAAGATGCCGCTGGTCGAGATCATCAAGGGGGAGCGGACGAACGACGCGGCGCTGGCCAAGGCGTTCGACCTGACCCTGGGGATCAAGAAGACCCCGATCGTCGTCAACGACTCGCGCGGGTTCTTCACCAGCCGGGTGATCGGCACCTTCATCAACGAGGGCGTCGCGATGATCGCCGAGGGCATCGACCCGCAGACGATCGAGCAGGCGTCGTCGCAGGCCGGCTACCCGGCCCCGGTGCTGCAGCTGATGGACGAGCTGACCCTGACGCTGCCGCGCAAGATCCGCGAGGAGACCCGCAAGGGCGCCGAGGCCGCCGGCGGGACGTGGACCCCGCACCCGTCGGACGCGGTGATCGACCGGATGCTCGACGAGTACGACCGCAAGGGCAAGAGCTCGGGCGCCGGGTTCTACGTCTACGAGAACGGCAAGCGTGCCGGCTTGTGGCCGGGCCTGCGGTCGGAGTTCGGGGCGACCAACCACGACGTCGACCTGCACGAGTTGTCCGAGCGGATGCTGTTCATCGAGTCGATCGAGACCGTCAAGTGCGTCGACGAGGGTGTGCTGGAGACCGTCGCCGACGCCAACATCGGCTCGATCTTCGGTATCGGCTTCCCGGCCTGGACCGGTGGCGTGCTGCAGTACATCGAGGGCTACCCCGGCGGCACGGCGGGTTTCGTGGCCCGCGCCGACCAGCTCGCCGAGCGCTACGGCGAGCGGTTCGCGGTCCCGCAGAGCCTGCGGGATCGCGCCGCGAAGGGGGAGACGGCCACCGCGGCTGCCTGACACCCCCCCTCCGCGACACCGAGGCCCCGCCGGCACCTGGCCGGCGGGGCCTCGTGCGTGTGTCAGCGGGGCACGGTCGGCTGCAGCGTCGCCTCGACCAGCGCCTGGGTCCGCAGGTGCGTGCCGTCCTGGTAGGCGGGGTCGCGGACCATGTCGGAGAACGCGCGGCGGCTCGGGTAGGAGACCAGCAGCACGGCGTCCCACTCCTGTCCCGGCTCGGCGACCACCGGCGCCAGCCCGCGCCCGAAGTAGAGGACCTCCGCCCCGTACTCGGCGGCGGTCTCCCGGAAGTGGGCCGCGTACTCGTCGTAGCGGGCCTCGCCGTCCTCGGCGAACCGCAGCAGGTTGAGCATCACGATCGGTTGGTCGGGGTCCTCGGCGAGGAAGGCCTTCATGTCCGCACCGGTGGGGTTCACAGCCATCCGGCGAGTCTACGTTCGATCATGTCGCCGGATCCGGTGCGAGCAGCTCGCGCCGGTCGTCGGGGCCGGGCATGCACTATGGAGTGCGTGACGCAGTGGGTGTTCGACATCGTGGATCGGCTCGGGGCCGCCGGGATCGGTTTACTGATCTTCCTGGAGAACGTGGTCCCGCCGATCCCGTCGGAGGTGATCCTCCCGCTGGGTGGCTTCCGTGCGCAGACCGGGATGATGGATCCGGTCGCGGTGTGGGTGGCGGCCACGGCCGGTGCGGTGGCCGGGGCGCTGATGCTCTACGCGCTCGGGTCGTGGCTCGGTTACGACCGGGTGCACGCACTCGCCGGGCGCCGCTGGTTCGTCCTGTCCAGCCAGAAGGACCTGGAGAAGGGGTACGAGCTGTTCGACCGGTACGGCAACTGGTTCGTGCTCGGCGGCCGGTGCGTGCCGATCGTCCGGAGCCTGATCTCGATCCCGGCCGGCATCGCCGGGATGCCGCTGACCCGGTTCGCCCTGCTGTCCACGCTCGGCAGCGGTGTCTGGAACGCGATCTTCGTGTCCCTCGGCTACGCGCTCGGCGAGCGCTGGGAGCTCATCGAGGGCTACATGTCCCCGATCAGCAAGGTCGTGCTGGTGCTCGGCGTCGTCGCCGTCGGCTGGCTGGTGTGGCGGCGGATACGCCAGCGTCGCCGGATCGCCGCGTCGCGCCCGGACACCACCGGGACGCGCTGAACGGACCGGACCGGGTGCCCTGCGTACCGGCTCGGTGAGACCCGATCCGCACCCGCGCCCGGCCGGTCGTCCGCCGGTGTCGCTGTGCGAACCTGGTCGGCAGGTGCTAGACGATCCGAGCCGGTGGGGGGTGCACGTGCGTCTCGTCGGGATCCACCACACCTACCCGTCCGGGACGGCCGCGGTGCGGGGCGTCGACCTGGACGTCGACCCGGCCGCACCGACCGTGCTGCGCGGCGCGAACGGCGCCGGGAAGTCCACCCTGCTGCGGATCGCCGCCGGGGCCGAGACGCCGAGTGCCGGCCGGGTCGTCAAACGGCCCGCGGTCGTCGGGTACCTGCCGGACCGCTTCCCCGCCCTGCTGCGGCTGCCGCCGCGGCGCTGGCTCGACCACCTCGCGCGGGTCCGCGGCCTCGACCCGGACGACGTCGCCGACACCGGTGACGAGTTGCTCGAGGAGCTCGGCTACGACGGCGCCGAGGGCGAGCCGATGTCCGAGCTCTCCAAGGGGAACGCGCAGAAGCTCGGGCTGGTGCAGGCGCTGGCCTGCGACCCCGGCCTGCTCGTGCTCGACGAGCCCTGGTCGGGCCTGGACGACGACGCGGCCGACGCGCTGACCGCCCGGCTCGCTGCGCGGCACGGGCTCACCCTGCTCACCGACCACTCCGGCACCGCAGCGTCGCTGCCCGGGGCCCGGCTGCACCGGTTGCGCGGGGGCCGGATCGCGTCCGGGGCCGACCCGGACTCGGTGCCACTGCCCGCGGCGCCCCCACCGGGTGCCGTGCTCCGGCTGGACCTGGCCTGTGCGGGCGACCCCGGCCCGCTGCTGGAGAGGCTTCCCCCGGCGCACGTCGAGACGGCCGGACCGGGCCGGCTGGTCGTCCGGGTACCCGCACCGGAGAGCGACGCCTGGCTGGCCGCGGCGCTCGCCGTCGGCTGCGCGGTCCGCTCGGTGCGCCCGCTGCGGCCGGCCGACGAACGGCGCGGACCACGGAGTGAGGCGGGATCGGCGTGGTGACCCGGGCCCGGTCGGCGCTCGCCGTGGCCCTGCTGCTCGGCGAGGACGTCGCGCGCTCCGAGCGCTTCATCGCGCCCGCCGTGCTCTACGTGGGGGCGCTCGCGATCCTGTTCGGCGGCGCGCCGGGACCGCTGCCCGGTCCGTGGGCGGCCAGCGCGCTGCTGCTCTACCCGGTCGGTGCCTGGCTGGCGCACGCGGTGGCCGAGACCGAGGACGACGTCGCCCGCACCGTCACGCTCTCGGCCGCCGGCGGCCCGCTGCCGGTCGCGGCCGGCGTACTGATCGCCGCGACGGCGGGGACCGCCGCGCTCGGGATGCTCGCCACCGTGTGGGGGGTGATCGCGGCCTGGGGCACGGCGACCACCGGCGGGTTGCTCGACGGGCTGCTCGCCCACCTGGCGTGCGGGATCACCGGCGCGGCCGTCGGGTCGGTGTTCGCCCGGCCGGTGTTCCGCCGGCAGGGCGTGGCGCTGATGTGCGCGCTGGTCTTCCTGGTCGTGACCGGGACGCGGGCCTGGCTGCCCCCGGTCGGGACGGCGGCGTCGTCGCTGGGGACCGGGCGGTTCGGCGTCGGACCGTTCGGGGACCTGCTGCTGGCGCTGCTGCTCGCGGTCGCCGCAGTCGCGTTCGTGGTGCGCGCCGAGCAGGGCGGCCTCGAGGCCTGGCGGGCCCGGTGGGCCGCGCTCGTCGCGCGCCTCCGTCGCGACTGACCCGCCCGACGCTCCCACGGACGCGCCTCCGCCACGAGGACGCGCGACACCGCAGGACGCGCGCTCGCGCGTCCTTCCGGATCGGCGCGCCGGTGGCGGGGCTCAGCAGGGCAGGCCGGCGAGGAGGCCGAGCCGGGTGGTCGTCGCCTGGAACAGGACGTCCCGGTTCTCGACGGTGTTCTCAAACTGACCGAACAGCTCGAACGAGACGTGCCCGAACACGCCGGTCCAGGCCGTCACCCCGGCGGCCAGCGTCGCGTCCGGCAGGTCGTCGGGGGCCTCCAGGACCGCGCGCAGCCGTCCGGTGTCGCCGGCCGACGCGACGGGGCCGGCGGGTGTCGCCAGCCGGCCCGCGGCGTGCGCGTCGACCAGGATGCCGAGCATCGGCAGCACCACCCGCCCGGCCGCCGGGATGGTGTCGGCGGGGGCCCGGTAGCCGGGTACCGGAGAGCCGTAGATCAGCGCGTACTCGTGCGGGTGGGCCAGGGCCCAGTCCCGCACGGCCCCGGTCACCGCGCGCCAGCGGCCCGGGTGGTCGGCCGGGTCCGCGGCGGCGTCCGCGGCCGCGACGGCGTCGCCGAGTGCGCCGTAACTCTGCACGATCAGCGCGGTGAGCAGGTCGTCGCGGGTCGGGAAGTAGCGGTGCAGCGCCGACGACACCATCCCGAGGTCGCGGGACACCGCGCGCATGGACAGCGCCGCGGCCCCGGTCTCGGCCAGCTGCCGCCGGGCCGACGCGGTGATCTCGGCGACGAGCTCGGCGCGGGCGCGCTCGCGGGCGGTGCGGGAGGCGTTCATCCGAGCAGGGTAGGTCACCGGACCGGAACGGAATCAGCGGAACGATTGGAGATCGCTGCTTCTTGTTCGGTCGGGTCGGCACCGGGCTCAGCGCGGGTACAGCGGGCCGGTCGCCGCGAGCGTCGCCTCCCAGCCCGGCATGGGCCCGCCGGACAGCACGGCGGCGAGCCGGTCCAGGTACCAGTGCCAGCCCGGCCCGGCGTCGGCCGGGGAGAACCCGTCGGCGAGCACCTGCCGGAACTCGAGCACCGTGCCGCCCCCGGGCGCGTCCCGGTCGGCGGCGAGCTCCGCCGTGATCTCCCACGGCGGGCCGGCGTCGGGGACACCGATCGTCACGGCCAGCCGGTGCGGCGGCACGCAGTCGACGATCCGCACGGCCTCCGGTGGCCCGCCGCCGTCCTCGGCGCTGGTCATCGTGAGCATGACGGTGCCACCGGGACGCGCGTCGCCGGTCCAGCGACCGAACCAGCGGGCGCACCGGTCCGGGTCGGTGACCGCGGCCCACACGTCGTCGACCCGGTCCGGGAACTCCCGGCGGAACGCCAGCTCGGAGCGTCCGTCCGGGCGGCGCACGACCGCGCCCGCCGGGCCGGTCACGATTCCGCCCCGACGTCCCCGTCGGTACCGGAGTGCACCCGGCGGCGTACCGCGTCCAGGGTGTCGAGCAGATCGTTCACTGTGGATCCTTCCGGGACGGGGCGCGGGTGCGGCGCCCACGGGCGAGTTCGGTACCGAGTGCGTCCAGTCGCTGCGACCAGAAGCCGCGCAACCGGGTCAGCCACTGCTCGGCGCCATCCACACCGGACGGATCGACGGCGTAGATGCGCCGGGTCCCCTCCGCGCGGACGGTGGCGAAGCCGTTCTCCCGCAACACCTTCAGTTGCTGGGAGACGGCAGGTTGGGAGATCCCGAACTCGGCTCGGAGGGCCTCGGCGATCTCGCCGGCGGGGTGTTCGCCGCCGGCCAGCAGCTCGAGGATCCGGCGCCGGACGGGATCGCCCAGGACGTCGAACGCGTGCACGGCCATAATTTACGCACTAACTTATATAAGTCAAGACAGAATAATACCCGGACTGGACGTCGAGGTTCGTTGCTTCTATGGTTCGTTACATGAGTAATGAACCACAGCGCTACGGGACCGGCAGGTCGCCGTGATGGACGACGACCGCCCGCTGTTCGCGCAGATCGCCGAGGCCATCGCCTCGGCGGTGGTGGACGGGACCTACCCGGAGGAGACCCAGGTGCCGTCCAGCAACGAGCTCGCCGGGTTCCACCGGATCAACCCGGCGACCGCGGCCAAGGGCCTGAACCAGCTGGCCAGCGAGGGTGTCCTCTACAAGAGACGGGGGATCGGGATGTTCGTGGCCGAGGGGGCGCGGACCCGGTTGCTGGAGAGCCGGCGCGACGACTTCGCCCGGCAGTACATCGCTCCGCTGGTCACCGAGGCCCGCAAGATCGGGATCGACCCGGAGCAGCTCAAGAAGATGATCGACGTCTGGGGGGAGGAGCGATGAGCACCGTCGTCGCGATGCACGGGGTGACCAAGCGGTACGGCGATCTCGCCGCGCTGGACGAGGTCAGCTTCGAGCTGGAGGAGGGCCGGATCCACGGCCTGCTCGGCCGCAACGGAGCGGGCAAGACGACCGCGATGCAGATCCTCACCGCGCAGAACTTCGCCACCTCGGGCAGCGCCGAGATCTTCGGTGAGCGACCGTACGAGAACGCGCGAGTGCTCGCTCGCACCTGTTTCATCCGCGAGTCGCTGAAGTACCCGGACTCCTACAAGGTCGAGCACGCGCTGCGGGCCGCCGCGAGCGTCTTCCCGAACTGGGACCAGGCGTTCGCCGATCAGCTGGTCGGCGAGTTCGGGCTGCCGTCGAACCGGTCCTGCAAGAAGCTCTCCCGCGGCCAGCAGTCCGCGGTCGGAGTGATCATCGGTCTGGCCTCGCGGGCGCCGCTGACCTTCTTCGACGAGCCGTACCTGGGTCTCGACGCCGTCGCCCGGCAGCTGTTCTACGACCGGCTGCTCGCGGACTACGCCGTGCACCCGCGGACCGTGGTGCTGTCCACGCACCTGATCGACGAGGTCTCCGACCTGATCGAGCACGTGGTGCTGATCGACCACGGGCGGGTGCTGATCGACGAGGACGCCGAAGCCCTGCGCGGCCGGGCGGTCACCGTCACCGGCCCGGTCGAGGCCGTCGAGCGGTTCGCCGCCGGGCACACCGAGCTGCACCGCGAGCAGCTGGGCGGATTCCTGCGGGTCACCCTGTCCGGCGCCGCCCCGGAGCCGACCGAGCCGAACCTGCAGTTCGAGCCGGTCTCGCTGCAGCAGCTCGTCGTCCGCACCACCCAGCAGCAGTCCGGAGTCCTGGCCGACCGGGAGGTCCTGTCATGACCGCCGCCACCCTGGACCGGAACCGGTCCACCACGACGGGGAACCGGGTGCTCGCCGTCATCCGGATGAACGGGGTCGACGCCGTCGGCCGGATCGGCGGATCCTGGCTGATCCTCACCGCGATCTTCGCGGTGAACCTGGTGATCTGGTGGGCGATCCGGGCCAACGTCGACGACGCCGGTGACGGCGCCACCGGCGCGTTGTCCGCGCTGTTCTTCATCATCGGCTCCACCTACCTGATCGTGATGACCCAGGTGATGCCGTTCGCGCTGAGCCTGGGCATCACCCGCCGGCACTTCTACGCCGGGGTGTCGGTGCTGGTGGCGGTCGAGACGCTGTTCCACGCGGTCGTGCTGACCGCGCTGCTGGGGATCGAGCGGGCGACCGGCGGCTGGGGGATCGGGACGGGCTTCTTCTCCATGTCGTTCATGCCGGAGCAGAACCCGCTGCTGCAGGTGCTGACCTACTGGAGCCCGCTGGTGGCGATCGGGTTCGTGTTCGTCGCGATCGGTGCGATCTTCCGGCGCTGGGGCCAGTTCGGTGTGTGGACGGCGGTGGTCGCGGCGTTGCTGGTGATCGGCGCGATCGTGTTCGCGCTGACCTGGCAGAGCGCGTGGCCGGCCTTCGGCCGGTTCTTCGTCGACACCCCGATCCCGCTGCTGCTGGGCATCTACCCACTGGGCCTCGCGGTCGTCGCGGCGGCCGGTGGCTTCCTCGTGGTGCGGCGCGCCCACGCCTGACCCACGACCCGGGAGGGGAGCCCGGGCACCCGGCCGCGGTCCGGCATCCACTGGGGGGTGGTGCCGGACCGCGGTCGTGTCCGCCCGGTCAGCGGCCGGGATCGGCGAGCAGCACGCCGGCCCGGTCCCGGCTGCCGTCCCGGGCGGCCAGCGCCTGCTCGGCCCGGCGCCAGGCGTCCCGGTACGGCGCGTGGAGCGGCCAGTCCGGGCGCGCCCGCAACCGCACCTCCCGGACATCGGGCGGGGCGTCCACCCAGATCGCCAGCGACGTCACCGGGGCCAGCGCGGCGGCGCCGGCACCGCACCCCTCCAGCACGACGACGGCCGCCGGCGGGCGCGTGCGCCGCGGGCCGGGCCGGTCGTGCTCCCAGTCCCAGGACGTCCAGCACAACGTCCGCCCGTCGGTCAGCGGGTCGCCGATCCCGTCCCGGGCGAGCTGCGGCACCCGGGCCAGGCCGTCCCAGCCGGGGCAGAGGTCCTCGATCTCCAGCAGCGGTGCGTCCAGCCGGTGCGCCAGCTCCGTCGCCCGGGAGGACTTCCCGGCCCCGGAGAACCCGTCGACGGTGACCAGCCGGTTCCCGGCCGGTCCGGCGGGCGCGGCCAGGACCGTCCGGGCGGCCCGCCGCTCCCAGCCGGGACGGACCGGCAGCGTCACCGGGTTCAGGGCCGGACCACCACCTTGACCTGCGCCAGGTCGGGTTCCAGCGCGTCGGCGACGTGGTCGAGGTCGACGTGCCCGGTCACCAGCCGGTCCAGGTCGACCGCGCCGGACGCTGCCAGCCGCACCGCCGTCGGCCAGGTACCGGCGTAGCGGAAGGTGCCGGTCAGCGTGATCTCCCGGGACTGCAGCGCGGCGACCGGCAGGGTCATCTCGTCGGCGCCCATCCCGACCAGCACCGCGCGCCCACCGGGGCGGACCGCGGCCAGGCCGGCGAGCACCGCCGGCGATGCGCCGGAGCAGTCCAGGAAGGCGTCCACGTCGGTGCTCGACGGGTCGTCGGCCGTCGGGTCGAGCACCGCCGTCGCGCCGTTCGCGCGGGCCGCCTCCCGGCGTCCCGGATCCGGGTCGGACACCAGGATCTCGGACGCACCCTGCACCGCGGCGACCTGCGCGACCAGCAGCCCGATCGGCCCGGCCCCCGCGACGAGCACCCGGGAACCGGCGCCGGTGCCGGCCTTGCGGTGCGCCCACAACGCCACCGAGAGCGGCTCGAGCAGCGCCGCCGCGTCGTCCGAGACGTGCTCGGGGACCGGATGCGCGAAGTCGTCGGCGATCGTCACGTACTCGGCGAACGCGCCGTCCGCCGGCGGTGTCGCGAAGAACACGACGTCCGGGCAGAGGTTGTAGGCGCCGGTGTGGCAGTGCCGGCAGCGTCGGCACGGCACCCCGGGCTCCAGGGACACCCGCTCGTCGATCCGGGCCGGGTCCACGCTCGGCCCGACCGCCACGATCCGCCCGGCCGGCTCGTGCCCGAGCACCAGCGGTGCTCGGACCACGAACGACCCGATCCGGCCGTGCCGGAAGTAGTGCACGTCCGAGCCGCAGGTGCCGACCGCGTGCACCCGGACCAGGACCTCGCGCGGGCCCGGCCGGGGGACCGCGCGTTGCTGCACCTCCAGCTCACCGGCGGTCCGCAGCACGCTGCATCGCATCGATTCGGGGATCTCGGCGCTCGCGGTCACGGTGTCGACGGTGGCACGCGGTCACGGGGGCGGCAACGCAGGCGGTGCCGGAGCCCGGTGATCGACGATCCGGCGGTCGGTCCGGCCACCGGTGACCGGGTCGGCCACCGGATCGTCGATCACCGTTCGCGCGAACCCGCTCGCCGGGCGCCGAGGGGCCGTCACGGCCGCGATCCGCACCGGCGATCATGCTGTCGGCCGGGCGTGCTCGGTGGACACCGGGCCCGGCCGACCGATTGACTGAGCGCGGTCGTGGTTCGCGGCCGGACGAGGAGAAGGGCGCCGATGGGCTCGGGCATCGAACGACCGGCGGTCACCGGCTTCCACCATGTGTCGGCCGCCGTGACCGACGTGGAGTGCAGCGCCACCTGGTACCAGCGGGTTCTCGGGTTGCAGCGGCTGCCGATGACGTTCCCGCACCACGACTCGGGCGGCGGCGACCCGGAGAAGGCCGCGCTGCTGCTCGACTCCGCGACCGGCGTCATGATCGAGCTGCACGCGCCGGCCGGGGGCGACCCCGGGATCCTGCGGGGGGCGCTGGACCACCTGGCGTTCGGCGTCGACCGTCGGGACACCCTGGACCGGTGGGCGGCGTGGCTGGACACGCTCGCGGTGCCGCACGACGGCGTCGTCGACCGGACGGACCCGACCGGTTACGCGACGCTGGAGTTCCGCGATCCGGACGGGATCACGCTGGAGTTCATCCACTTCCCCGGCCGGGTCTGAGCAGGTCCCGCCCGGCGGGCTCAGGCATCGACGCAGACCAGGCACCACGGGCGGTCCTCTGCCCGGGTCATGACGACCGTCGCGCGGCGCGATCCGGCACCGCGCAGCTTGCGGGCCAGCGCGTCGACGTCCCCGGCCAGCCCGCGGCGGCGCACGTCGACTGCGCCGACGTCGAGCGAGCGCAGCAGCGACGGCAACCGCTTCTGGTTCCACGGCCGTGAGTCGATGACCTGCATGGTCCGGGCGAACGGCGTCGGTGCCGGACGGTCGTCGCAGGTCAGGAACGCGATCCGGGGGTCGATCCGGGTGCCGCCGGTCCGCGCGGCCAGCTCGGACACCAGGCCGGCGCGGGTCACGGCCGGGTTCGGGTCCAGCAGCCACCCCCCGGGGCCGTTCACCGGGACGCCGGTGTCGCCGTCCGCCGGATCCGGTTCCCCGGCCAGGCTGTGCGCCGTGCCGTCCGGGTCAAGGACGCTGGCCCGGGTCCTGGCGCCGGCCAGTCCCGGGGACCAGGCGGCGGCCTCCTTCAGCTCCCGGCCCAGGGCCAGGAACTCCAGCTCCCAGCCGGCGGGCACGAGCGCGTGGTCGATCCCGGGTGCGGCCTTGATCCCGACGGCGTCCACCCGCCCGGCCAGCGCCAGACACCACTCCAGCGGCGGCTCGGACTCGCCGGTCCGCATCCGCCCCCCGGACGAGCGCCGCGCCGGATCCACGAACACGCCGTCGACACCGGTCAGGTCGGCATCCCGGACGTCGGCCTGCACGGTCCCGGCCCGGTGGCCGTGTGCGGCGGCGTTGCGCCCGGCCATCCACAGGTGCACCGGGTCCCGGTCGACGCCGACGACGTCGTGCCCGGCGGCCAGCGACACCAGGTCCCCGCCGATCCCGCAGCACAGGTCGGTCAGCCGCCCGCGGCCGGCGTAGCGGCTGGCGCGGTGCCGTGCGATCACCTCGGACGACGCCTGCTCCAGCCCGTCGCGGGTGAACCACATGTCGCCGGCGCGGGCGAACTTGGTCGACGCCCGGTCCCGCAGCCCGGCCTGGGTCATCGCGTCCGCGACCAGGTCGGCCGGGTACTCGCGGCGCAGCGCGGACCCGAGCCGGAGCGCCGCGTCGCCACTCAGGTCCGTGCCGGCCAGCCGGCCGAGCAGGGCGGCGCCCTCGGGTCCGGCCAGCCGTTCCAGTCGCGCCAGGTCCTCGTCCGCGCCGCTCGGGTCACTGCCGTCCGCCACGCCGCCCAGCCTGCCGGGTCGCCGCGGCGACCCGGCGCGGGGTCCGGCCGGGGGGCCACCTCACGCCTCCCCACCGTCCCGGCAGGCCCGGCAGCCCCGGACGACGGGCAGGGCGGGGACGGCGGGGCGGCACCCGGTGACCGGATCGCGCGACCCGGGGACGCCCGGCCGGGTGGGTTCGCCGCACCGTCGGGTGGCGTGCGTGGTCGGTGCGTGCGGAGCGCGCATAGCGTCCGCGATATCGGACAGACCGGACACGGACGGGGACGGACCAGCGCCATGAGACGCGGACTGGCACGACGCACGGTGATCGGTGGAACGGCAGTGATCACGGCGGGCGTGCTCGCCTTCTCCGGCAGCGCCACCGCGCCGGCCGAGGGGACGACGACACCCGCGGGTCCGGTGTCCACCGCGCCGGCGGGGGACGGCCTCGCAACCGCGGCCGGCGACCCGGCGCCCGGGGGAGCCCCGGCGCCCACCCCGCCCACCCCGCCCACCCCGCCCGAGCCGCCTGTCGGTGACCGAACGGATGACCAGGCTGCCGACGACCCGGCCCCTGATCCGCCGGCGCCCGATCCGCCCGCGCCAGATCCGGTCGGGGCGGAACCCGACCCGGCCGCGGGTGCTGCCGATCCGGCCGCGGGTGCTGCCGCTCCGGGTCCGGCGGCTCCGGGATTGACCGAGCCGGACCCCGCCGAGCCGAGCCCCACCGGTCCGGAACCCGCCGAGCCGCGTTCCGCGGAACCGAGCGGCACCGGGCCGGGTGCCGTCGAGCCGGGCCCGGTCGCCCCGGACGTCACCGGTCCGGGCGCCGCTGACCCGCGTTCCGCGGAACCGGGCGCCGCTGACCCGCGTTCCGCGGAACCGAGCGGCACTGAACCGCGTTCCGCGGAACCGGGCGGCGGCGACCCCGACGCCGGCACAGCGGCCGAGCGGTACGGCTGGGGGATGCCTCTGCCTGCGTCGGACGAGTTCGACTACACCGGCCCGCCCGACCCGGCCCGCTGGAACACCCCGGGCGAGTGCTGGCCCGGCCACGACGGCAACGGTGGCCGCTGTGCGAGCCGGACGACGATCGAGGACGGGAAGCTGGTGCAGACCGGCCTCGCGAACGGCGACTCGGGTTGGGTCGCCTCGACGTTCAACCAGCAGTACGGCCGCTGGGAGGCCCGGGTCCGCTCGACGCCGACCGGCCCGGACAACGGCCGGCAGTACCACCCGCTGCTGATCATCTGGCCGGAGTCGGACCGCTGGCCACAGGATGGCGAGTACGACTTCCTGGAGAACGGCGCACCCGGCGAGGACTGCGCGGAGGCGTTCATCCACTACCCGCACGGCCGGGGCCCGGTGCAGCAGGAGTTCGTCCGGGAGTCCGACTGCGGCGCCCCGCTGACCGAGTGGCACAACGTCGCGGTCGAGTGGACGCCCGAGGAGATCACGGGCTTCATCGACGGGCGGGAGTGGTTCCGCTTCTCCGGCGGTGCGCAGGGCAACCGCCGCGACATCCAGGCCATGCCCAGCGGGCACCTGACGATCCAGCTGGACAACTTCTTCGGCGGCGACATGCAACCCGCCCGGTACGAGGTGGACTGGGTCCGGATCTACCCGCTGGACGGGAGCGACCCCGCCCCGGACCCCGCCGGAGAACCCGCGGCGGAGCCCACCGAGGAACCCGTCCCGGACCCCGCCGAGGAATGACACGGAGATCCCGTTGCGGGACCGCGCCGGAGCGCGACCCCGCAACGGGGGCCGGACGGGTCAGTCCGCGGCGACGCCCATCGCAGCGGCCAGGCGCAGGTGCGGCGCGGCCTCGTCTCGCCGGGAGCGGCGCTGCAGCGTGCGACCGAGCAGCAGGTGCGCGTAGCCGTCGGCCGGGGTGTGTGCCAGCAGGTCGCGCAGGGTCCGCTCGGCGCGCTCCAGCTGTGCCGAGTGGTAGTACGCGCGGGCCAGCAGCAGCCGGACCGCACCGGCGTCCGGCTGCTCGCCGGCCAGGGACTCCAGCTCCCGGGCGGCCGCGATGTGGTCGCCGGTGTCGAAGAGGTAGCTCGCCCGCTCCCACCGGTCGGCCGGCGTCGCCGGCCCGCCCGTCAGCCAGCTCAGGGTGGTCGTGGTCATCGGTCCGGCCTCCCCTCCCGGGTCCGGTCACGCCGGATCCGGTTGATATGTCATCTACATTCGGCACAACCGGATCCGGACGGCGGTTGTTCCCCGGGGCCGCGGCCGCCGGAGGTTGTGACGCGCCCGACCAGGGTCGCGTCGCCGCAGGTCGCCGAGACGCGACACTCCCTTGCACGGCGACGTCTCAGCGCCGTCACAGGAGTCGTGAGCACCATGGGAACCATGACGACGCGACCGGACCTGGCGACCTGGGTGGGCGAGTGGGACCGGCTGGCCGCATCCGCCGACCTGGCAGTGGACCCCCGGTTCGGAGCGGCCCGCCTGCTGCTCACCGTCGGCGGTACCCCGCAGGGGCAGGTCACCGTCCCGCTCCGGGGCGGCCGGGCGAACGCCGCCGACATCGAGGCCGCGGCGGCCACCCTCGGCCCGGTCGACGACGTCGCCCCCGCGCCGGTGGCGGCCGACCCGATCACCGTGGTGATCGCGACCCGCAACCGCGCCGACTCGCTGACCCGCTGCCTGCGCGCCGTGCTGGCCTCCGACCACCCCGCCCTCTCGGTCATCGTCGTCGACAACGACCC